>JAFTGE010000033.1 GCA_017458085.1 Oscillospiraceae bacterium | reverse complement strand
TTGGAAGCTCGACGCGCACGATGGTGATTGTGTCATCGTCGGTCTCATATTTTCGCGGAATGATCCTAAAATACTTCGCTTTGTAAGGATGGATAGCGGTGCCACTGTTTTCCACATTGCTGTAAAGCTCCGCCATGTATGCGCGGTTGCCGTCAATGATCGGATTCTGGAGTTTTTCACCGTACTCATAGAATGCGCCCGGGAGAACAACATGCTCGAAAGTGTGGCGCGGGTAATGCTCCGGTCTGGATGTCGGCGCAGGAGAACAGGTGATTCCTCTGTGGAAACCGTGGCTGTCCAGCCAGTCCTCGGCCTTCTTCCTGATATCAGGAGGACAAGATGTAATTGCGAGTACGGTTTTATATACGCCCGCCCAGAAGACGATAGGATTGTCTGAAACAGACACATTGTGCCTCCTGCAGAAATCACGGATCTTTTTCTCGTCAAGGGATAGCATGGCCTCGTCGCGTTCTTTAGCATAGTTGATTGTGTTTCTCGTTGTTGTTTTCATCACTTGTTTTTCCTCCCAATCTAAAAACTCGCTTCTGTGCTTGTTAGCATGGCTTGTTATCACACGACTCCAAACATATGTTCTACTAAAAAGTGAAAAAAATAAAAGGGGTACAGTCTCGATATGGTTTCAGGCCGGAATGCGATGCTATCGATGATCAGCCCTGATCTTCCTTCATCAGCCTGGACAGTTCTTCTTCATATCTCATGAGGGCGTTTATGCCGAAGTGCTCATAAAACTCGATCATGGCCTGCTGTGCACAGGAAAACTGCCTGGGGTTATCGCAGTCATCATGCCGCAGGTAGTAGATGGAAATATCAAGCACCTGCGACAACCGGATCTGCTGGTTGATCTCCGGCTTGCTGGTTCCCTGCTCGTAGGCGGCAATCACTCCAGCCTCCACACCGATGGCACTTGCCAGGGCAGCGCAGGTGATGCCGTCGGATATTCTGGCCTGTCTTATCTTCTCGTTCATTATCATACAAATATCACCTCCCAAGTCCGCAGCGGGGGATGTATGGGTGTTGCCTATACCAGCGGATATATGAATGTCATCCACACTGGCGGATATATGATCCCCACCGAATCGGTCTGAACCGTACCATGAAAAAGGGTGCAAAAAATACAGCTGCAGGCCACCCGATTTTTGCCGATAAACCTGTGGCTATCCGCATCGGTTACTGACTTGCAGCGGTCCATTTGTATCCGGTTGTCGCTGCTGAGATTTTGCTACGATCTGACGATATCAGATGAGGTGTCCAATAAAACGGACAAGGTCAGAAGCGGTGAAAAATCAGTTCTGCACGAGATTATGTTCTTTCATGAACTGACGGATCTCATCCTTTCTGACCTCTTGCAAAACGGCAAGCTCATCATTGTCCGGTGCATCATCGGGTTCATAGATTCCGATCACGCGGCCAACGATCTGAACATTGTCCGATTCGCTCTTCAGTGTAAATGGCAGCTTCTCATTGACAGAGTAGGGGCCATCTTCACCGAGTCTCTTGATATGAAGACCTTCTCTGGAGGAGATGATGACATCATCGCCGACGGCGGCGGAAGGTGTACGCTCAAAGTAGACGAACTGTCCATCCCGGTAATCCGGCAGCATACTGTCGCCCTTTACGCGGATGATGGCGTCTGCTTTTCTGTTGCGGTCGCTTTTCCTGTAAAACCGGCCGTCTTCAATGGGGAGATCACTGTAGCTGTATCCATCGCCGGCTGCGGCGGGAGTGGAGACAACTGCGAGGAAGGTGACAGAGTCGCTGAGCGCGGCCTCTTTTTCCTTTGTTTCCTCATCCAGGATGCTTGCGATCATGCGGTCTACGAGCTTCTGGCTGAAAGGACTGATCTGCCTGTACTGGCGGATGATTTCCTGCTCATGTACAGAGAAGTCATCTGTCGGCCCGGGAGCGACACCGAGCAGATCGGTCAGCGTGATATTCAGGAGTTCGCATAGCGCAGGGAACAGGCTTGGATCCGGACGGTACTTACCGGACTCCCAGTTAATGACCGTATTTCTTGTTACGCTCAGCTTCTCGGCCACATCGATCTGGGAGAGTTTTGCCTCCTTGCGGTACTTCCTGATCTGATTGCCCATCATGATCTTATCGCGTGTATCGCGGCTTTCCCTGGCATCTGCGGTCTCATCTGTCTGTTTTACCTTTTCACCAGTGTATTCATTTATTGAGATAACATTCCTGCTATCGTTTTTCCTGCCGGCCATAAATGATCTCCTTCCGGGGGTGGGATACAGCTGCCTGCCGAGTCGATAAAGGTATCGAATCTCCGTAGGCGGGATACCTGTCTGAGGGTAATATAGCACAGTTAAACTTAACATGCAAGACATAAATGCAAAAATAAATTAACATTTTCTCTTGAAATTCTGATCATCTCCCGTTATAATGGCATCACTTGCTAAACAGGAACATTACACGCATGGCCGACAGACACATTTCCCTTTGGTCGGCTGTGAAATATGTGAGGGATTAGAAAGAGGATCGCAGAGATACTGCGGCAGAGGTTAGCATGATTCTTATTAAAGATGTCTGATGCACAGCGGGGAGTAGAGGGCGTTTCGGCTGCGCATGACTGCGAGAAGCAGTCTGCATCCGCGCTGTGCAGTGCATCTTTTCCCAGCGGGCAGTACAGGAGTACTGACTGATGATGAATGGGCAGATGCCCCGGGAGGAGATTACAATTGAAATTAGAACTGAATACCGAAAACTACTTTGATGTCCACAATGCCTATGACGCCAGGAGCAATGATGAACTCTCGGAAACAGAGGAGGTACCACTGGCAGAGGAGAGAACTATTGCACAAGAGCGGTCGCTGGCAGAAGAGAGATCCCTTGCAGGGGATATCCTATATACCGGGACTCCATCCAATGACAACCGTCTGAAGTACGATCAAAACCGTACTACGGAGATCTTGCTGGATGAGCCCGTAGAACCGGAAAACGAGGACTGCGGCAGCGACATCGTGCCTCCGGACACAACGGATCTTCATGGGAAGAAAAAGATCACCGTCCCTGCTCTGATCTCCATGACAAAGGTGCTTTTTGACAGAGAGCGTCTTGCATTCTATTCGCTTTTGAATCGGTCGCTGCGAAACGGTACCCTTCATGAACTGACGGGCTGGAAGTTCACAACTCGTGTGATCAATAAACAGGTTTGCAGCTTCCCCCATGTTTCATACTGGCGGATCGACCGTGAGAACTTCTATGCGGATGTTCAGGTGGAACTAAAGCTTAGTACAACCGACGGCACCAAAATCTGGAAAGGCTATATCGTCTGCTGGTGTGAATTCGAGGATGATGAGCAGTTCTTCGCCAGAATGGAAAAAGCGCAGACGGAGCAGGAGAATAAAGATCCAAACCAGAAAACCGATTCCGACAGCCAGCAGGCGGGCAAGCGGAAACTTACCATCTATTTGGAGGAACTGACAGATCAAGTGGATCGGGATCCGGAGGAATACGAGCCTCTTGATAAGTATCTCGTTCCTTACGCCACCAATCGGAGAGTGGATCAGATCGCGGAGAAGATGTGGGAGAAATATCACCCTGCCGCGCTTACCGATCCAGGTGAGAGAAAAGCCGAACTGCTGGCGGAAAAGATGGGTCTTACCATCATGCACTGCCCGGTGTATGACCACATGGGGGTTGACAGCATGGTCTTTTTTAAGGCTGACAGACTCTCCCTTGGGGAAGATCGGACAGAGAGTGATGGTAAGGGCGGCAAACGGCATATCAAAGCGGCGCATGGTGTACCGGAGATGATTCCAGCGAATACGATTGTTGTAAACAGCAACCGGATCAGGCGCGAATATTCTTCCATCAACATTTTTCATGAGTGCTATCATCACGAGAACCATTTTCTGTTTTATTGCCTGCAGGAGTTGGCCAGTAATGATTTCAGACAGGTTCCGACAAGGGAAGTGATTGTGGACGAAAATGAGGAAGTCACAGATTCCGTATATTTCATGGAGAAGCAGGCCAACCGCGGATCCATGGGCCTGATGCTTCCGGCAACGGATACCAGAAGGATGATTGCTGCGGAGTGCGGCAAGGTAAAGGAATACGCAAATACCGGAGAACTCTACGAGACTGCCGGGATGCAGATGGGGAAAACGCTGGCGCTTCCTGACTTCAGGATCCGCATGCGCATGATCCAGCTTGGCCATATCGAGGCCAAGGGAGCAATGAACCGGGCCAACAGAGTCAGCATTGAGCCCTTTGCCTTTGATAAGGATGCTTGGAGGGACAGCGACCACACCTTCATTATTGATGAAAAACGGGTCAACGGCCTGGCGGGGAAAAGTCTGGAGCTGCAGATGCTCCTTGATAACGGAAAGTATGTATATGCAGACGGACATGTAGCCAGGAATCTCCCGGAGTTTGTCCGTTGGGACCAAGCGAAGGAGCGATATTTCCTGACGGATAAGGCCAAGAAGAATGTTGATAAATGCTGCCTGCGGTTTGAACAGAGATATGTCCAGCGCAATGTCGGCACTTATGTGTACGGCAGAATGTATTACGACGCCGACTATCTGAAGCAGAATGAGTTCTATCTAAGCGACATCATCAACCAGAATCAGGTGGATGAACTGGATGCCAGGGATCTCTTCGAGGAGATGTTTCCGACAGATTTCAAGGCGGCAATCAAGCAGCTTCAGAAAAAGAATAAATGCAGCAATGCGACACTGGCGGCGGATTTGAAGATGGATGACAGCACCTTTGCAAGGGCGCTGGATAACCCAAGGCAATACCGAAATGAGGACTTCCTCACCATCCTGTGCCTGTACTTTAAGCTCCCGGACTGGATCAGCCGGTTGCTGTTCAAAAGAGCGCACTTTCAACTGGATGAGGACGATAAACGGCATCGCGCTATTCTCCACATACTCCGGTCTCAGAGTAATGATGGCATAGAGGCGGCAAATGCATATTTGAAAAAAGTCGGACAGGAAACATTGCGATTCTCGTTCTGAGGACAGCTTTTCCTCAGAATCTGAGTCATAACAGCAATGGAATATAGATAACGGCTGAGCCGGTCACTTGTGTAAAAGCAGGTGGTCGGCTCTTTTTTTGTGTCGCGAAGCGCTCAAAGACGCCGCGCCGGTGTGGTGGCACTGCTGGCTGCATAGGCGCTCTGCTCATCCACACCATCTCACTCAAAAACTGAGGATTTTTTTCCTCTCAGGAAAGCCCCTTAACTCAAAAAGTGAGTCAAAAACTGAGGGAAATCCGGGTGGCAGAAGAGAGAAGAAAACCATATATAGCGTAAAAAGCGCGGGAATATACAAGATATAGTGGTTCTGGATGCCTGAAGACGGCAGGCTTTTGACTCATTTTCTGCCATAGTATTCGCGATCCCGAGCAGTTATATTAGGAACCGTCAGGAGGACATGCCTCAGAACTTGAGAGTAAAACGCAGCAAGCGTGATGATCTCTCAGGATATGAGTCAGTAGATTTCTCAGGGCAATAAACAAATAACCATCACAAAGCCGGATGCATACGGCAGCGGATGTTCAGACGATTACCAAAGCACGGCGGACCCGTAAGGGGCTGCGGCGCGGAGGTTCGTCCAGGGCACCCTTCTGTCGATGCATCCGGCTTTTTGTTGCCGGAGCGACGGAGAGGCTCCCTTTATCCGACTGGCCGGTATGGTCCGCAGAAAGGAAGACAGATGAATGCAATGGAAATGAAGAGCACAAGGGAATTTATGACACTCAGAGAGCTGAAAGCGAGAACGGAATCGACTGCCCGATTTGACAAGGCACCGTCCATGGCGTGGTTAACAGCCAACAGCTATCCGATTGAGAGTTATCAAGGCGATGATTTCTCCATCACGGTTTATCAGAACGGATTTGCGCTGGCCCAGGCCGGAAGGAGGAAAGCGGTAATTCGTGTCGACAGATGCAACGGCTATCGATACGAATTTGATAACAGTTTTTTGGAGGATGAAACGGACGCAACCCCGCATGATTTCGAAGAAGAATACTTCCTCGACCAGCCCTGGCCACTCCGCCTGATGATCGCAGCGGAGGATCAGCTGGCACATATCTAATTAACCTGCAGTGATAGCTGCAAAACAAATAAAAATCATTTGAAAGTCAGGGTGCACACTGGCGGACAGATGTTCAGACGGAAACCACAATACCTGCTGCATGTATGCAGACGGCATGTGGTGACCGCCAAGGACACCTCTCTGCCTGTGCGCCCTTTTTGCTGAGCATGGCATTGTCTGGTGCCGGAGCATCTGTTTGCCGGATGTGCGTCCTGCAGAAAGGACGCAAAAATGGAAAAGACCAATGCTATCAACAATGCCGCTGTTATTAATGAGAACACCACGCTCGGAGAACTGATTTCCTTCCTGGGAAATATCGAGAAGGCTGATAAGACGCCGACACCGAAGAAGCTGCGCGAGGAGGCAGGAGAGCCTGTCGCAAGAGAAGAGAGAACGCTGGTTTATGCGAATGGCTATGCCGTATACGACAACGGCACCGGTCGCACGGTTATCTGGGTTCCGGACTGCACTCGGTTTACCTATCATTTTAACCCTTTAAGGGACAGCGAGAAGGATGGCGATATAAAAGAGAATGAGGAACTTCCCGCAGACTTTTTGGAGTCATTACCCTGGGCAATTGCCATTACGCTGGTCGGGGATCACAGAGTGGAAGATAACGTTATGAACCGGGCCGGCAGCAGAACCGGTACGAAAGACTACAGCTCCCATGACAACAGAGATCATGATGACCAGGCTGAAAAGGCCACCGATGATTCCTACCGTAATGAATATAACTGGCGGGAGGATCGGTTTGGCGAAGACCCCGAGAGCATTGTGATTCGGAAGGAGACCAGGAAAGAAGCATTGGACAGCATGACGGAGAAACAAAGGGAGGTTTTCCTCTTATATTATCACTATGGATATACACAGCAGGAGATTTCAGAAATTCTGGGTTTAGCAAGGACTACTGTTCTTCATCATTTGGAGGGAGCAAATAAAAAATTAAAAAATAAATTTATCTGATACGGTCAAAAGGGGTTTTCCCACGACAATATATGAGAGGGGCAATTAAAAATCCTCTCAATAATCACCAACAGAGCGGCTGCAGTTCATATGAACTGTGGCCGTTCACTGTTTCCGGAAAACGGAGAAAGGAATGCTTATGGACAATGGAGCGAAGAGCGAAGGAAAGAGAGTTTTCATCTGCTCGCCATACAGACCGCGCGGAGAAACGGAAAAAGAGCGGCAGGCCGATCTTGAGAAAAATCTGAAGATCGCCAGGGAAGCATGCAGCTATGCTTTGGGTCATGGGTTTATCCCATACGCGCCGCATCTGTATTTTCCGCAGTTTCTGTCAGACGAAGATGCAGGTGAAAGAGAGAAGGGCATCCGCTGCGGACTCAAATGGCTTGCGCAGTGTGATGAACTTTGGGTCATTGGAAGCAGAGTGACAGAGGGCATGAAGACAGAAATCCGCACAGCGGAGGAGGCGGGCATCCCCGTCAGGCAGATGTTATTTTCGGAGGATCTGATCGATGCACTGTGCGAGATGTGGTTTGGCTTTACGCTATCAGACTAAGGGAGGAAACAAGCTATGAGCAGAAAAAAGAATGATCAGAACAGCAACCTGAAGGTGGTCAGCGCCGGAAAGGGAAACGCGGATGCCGCAATCGAAAAGGTGAATGATTCCGATGACGATCTTAAGGCCATTGCGGAGAAGATGGATATGGATTACATGATTGCCGGCAAAGCGGTCGCCGGTCTGTACCGCACCATGTGCGAGAATGCCGTCATGCTTCCGGAAATGAATCTGACGACAGATCTTCTGACGGTTATCAACAATGAGAACGGTCTGACAGTCATTTTCCACCGAGACCGGGTTGAGAAGGAAAGGAAGCGCACCAGCTCATATCATCACAATGATTTTGATGATTATGATGAGGACGACTACGATCCATATGACGAAGAAGAGGAGGGCCTTATCTATGACGGAGATTAATGCTGTACCCGCGAAGGGAATGGAAGATAAGCCGGTGAAGGTAAACCTTAGGAAACTGACCGCCGGGATCGGTACCATGTTCGCCGGCGTGCTGGAAATGCTGGATGCGTTAGATGCCTCCTCTGCCAGCAACCTGGTTAGCAGCTTTTGCGAGGGAAAGAGTGCACCTGTTTCTGACGCAGCAGCAAATGTTGCAACAGATGCGATTGATCATATCGGTGAGAAGGCTGCTGGAAGCATCATTGATAGCGCTGAGAAAAAAGATGATACAGCAGTTTCTCCCGCAGAGACAAAAGAAGAGCCTGCGGCGCAGGCGGCCTCCTCGCTCTCGCAGGATGATATCACCCGTGTCATTGTCCGCAAGATCAAACAGGACCGGGCAAACAGTGAAAAGATTGCAACGATCCTGAAAGGCTATGGAGCGGAGCGGGTCAGTGATCTGCCCGCAGAAAAATATGAGGCGTTTCTGACCGATATCTCCGCTATCTGAAGGAGGTGGCAGGATGCCTGATGTACACGCGCTGCTTAGCGCATCAAGTTCAAAACGGTGGCTGCATTGTCCGCCATCCGTGCGGTTGGAGGAGGGTTTTCCCAATGAGAGTTCGGTCTACGCCGAGGAGGGCACGTTTGCCCACGAAGTCTGCGAATATAAGGTGCGGAAATATCTGCATGAACGGGTGACCAGGCCGCAGTCGGAGGAATACTACACAGAAGAGATCGATCAGATCACAGATGTGTACTATGAATTCGTTGTCGGTGTCATCGAAGCCATGAAGCGAAACGGGCCTGACCCGCTGGTGCTGGTGGAGGAACGGGTGGATTATAGCCACATCGCGCCCTCGGGATTCGGAACTGCTGATATGCTGATCGTCGGGATGGATGAGGACGGGAAGGGCCTGCTGCATGTGTGTGATTTTAAGACAGGAAAAGGCGTTTTTGTTGACTGTGATCATAACAGCCAGATGATGCTGTATGCCATTGGGGCGCTGCACGCTTACGGATATATCTATCCGATAGAAAAGGTGCGCATGACGATCATACAGCCAAGGCTCGACAACATCTCCACATTCGAATGCAGCAGGAAAGAGCTGGAGGAATGGGGAGAAAGTATCAGGCCCACTGCAAAGCTTGCCTATGAAGGAAAAGGAGAGCAAAGCCCCGGCGATTGGTGCCGGTTTTGCAGGGCAAAGCCCGTGTGCCGGGCCTGCGCAGAAGAGGCGCTCTCCCTCGCTCGGGAAGAGTTCCTGGATCTGGATGCCGGCGCGCTATCCGATGATCCGGCGGGACCGGATCTGACAAGAGGCGATCTGCCGGTCTTTAAGCAGCCGGGGCTTGTACCTATATCGGAGCTGTCCGCAATCCTGCCGATGCTGAATCGTATCTCTTCATGGATCGAATCGGTCTTTTCCTATGTCAGCGCGGAGGCGATCAACCATGCCATTCCGGTGCCAGGATATAAGGTGGTGGAGGGCAGAAGCAAACGGATCTTTACAGATACCGATGCGGTTGTGGAGACAGCCATCCAGAACGGATACACTGACCTGTATAAACAGCAGCTGATCACCTTGACGGAATTTGAAAAAATGATGGGCAAAAAACGCTTTACGGAGCTGCTGGGAGAGTATGTGGCAAAACCGCCCGGAAAGCTTACCCTGGTTCCGGAAGACGATCCGAGAGCGCCCGTGGATCTGAATCATGCGATGGATGATTTTGAAGCATTGGAGTAACTGTTACTTCAGTGCTTTTTTGTTACCCTGTCGCCGGCGCATAAACGGCGCATAAATATGCGTCATACAAAAAACTGAATAACAGAGCTGATCAAAAGAATCATATACGCTCGAAGAAAGAGCGATAGAAAGAAAGGATTACCACTATGGCAGAAAAGAATACCACTGCAACAAAAGTTATCGTACCGTGCCGCATCTCTTATGCGAACATCTGGGAACCGAAGTCCATTAACGGCGGAGATGAGAAATACTCCGTATCCTGCCTGATCCCAAAGAGCGACAAGGCAACGCTGCTGAAAGTGCATAAGGCAATCGAAGCCGCAAAGGAAGATGCAAAGGGCAGAAAGTGGGGTGGCAAGATCCCCGCGAATCTGAAGCTTCCGCTGCGCGACGGTGATATTGATCGCCCGGACGATGAGAACTATGCCGGCCATATGTTCTTTAACGCCTCCAGCAAGGACGCACCGCAGATCGTTGACCGTAAGGTGCAGCCGATTCTCGATCCGATGGAATGCGGTTCCGGCGATTACTGCAATGTTTCCGTAAACTTCTACGGTTTTGCGGCATCCGGTAACAGAGGGGTTGCGGCGGGTCTTGGCAATATCCAGAAGGTCAGGGACGGCGAGCGACTTTCCGGGAAAGCCAATGCAGCCGCTGACTTCAGTGATCTCGGTGAAGATGAGGGCTTTATGGAAGTGGACGAGAGCGAACTTCCTGATTTCCTTCAGTAAGCACTGTGCCGTCCATCGGGATGGCAATGAAATCTTAATGCGGACGGGAGAGGGAGATACCTTCTCCTGTCTGCGCTTTACAAGAGTGCCCGGGATATTTTCCCGGAGGTTCTTTTAAGGCGCAGACAATCTGTATCACACGGAAAGGACGGTGATTGTTTGGATGATAAACGAAGGGTATTGAGTATCGATCTGGAAACCTACTCCGATGTAGACCTGTCCAAATGCGGCGTATATCGCTACGTCGAGGGAGATTTTCATATCCTGCTGTTTGCGTATGCATTTGATGATGAGGATGTAAAGATCATCGATCTGGCATGCGGCGAGCAGCTGCCGCAGGAGGTGGTGGATGCGATCTTTGACGAGAACATCATCAAAGCGGCATGGAATGCACAGTTTGAACGGACATGCTTATCGCAGTTTTTCGGGACGCGATTATCTCCCGATGCATGGCAGTGTTCCATGATCTGGGCTGCCAGCCTGTCGCTGCCGCTGGCGCTGAAAAATGCGGCGGTGGTGTTAAAAACCGGGGAGCAGAAGGACGATGCCGGTGAAAAGCTGATCAAATATTTTTCTGTCCCATGCAAGCCCACGAAGTCAAACGGAGGCCGCACGCGGAATCTTCCGAAACACGATCCGGATGGCTGGCAGGCCTTTAAGGATTACTGCCTGCAGGATGTCAGGACGGAGCGGGATATCAGGCACCGCCTGGAGGATCTCCCAATGCTGGACTCGGAGTGGGACTACTACCACATGGATCAGCGCATCAACGACCGAGGTGTCCTGATCGATAAAACGCTGGTGGAACAGGCCATCACTTGTGATCTGATGCTGTCGGAAGAGATGAGCAAGAAGGCATACGAGCTAACCGGGCTTGAGAATCCCAATTCGGTTTCGCAGCTGAAATCATGGCTGGAAGAACGGGGGATCGAGGTGGATAGCCTGGGAAAGAAAAATGTAGCCGGGCTGATCAAAGATCTTGATAAGAACAGCATTGACAGCGAGGCACAGGAGATGCTTCGGCTCCGCCTGCAGATGGCAAAATCCTCTGTGAAGAAATACCAAGCAGCGGATCGGTATGTCTGTAAAGACGGCAGGGCGCACGGGCTGTTTCAGTTCTCCGGCGCCAACCGCACGCAGCGCTGGGCCGGCAGAGGGATACAGCTTCAAAATCTCCCCCAGAACCATATCAGCACGCTGGACGAGGCAAGAGAACTTTTAAAGCTTGGAGCCTTTGGGGCGCTGGAAATGGTGTACGGCAACACGCCGGATATCCTTTCACAGCTCATCCGCACGATGCTGATTCCAAAGGATGGTTATGAGTTCATCGTAGCCGATTTCAGTGCAATCGAAGCCCGCGTGCTGGCATGGCTGGCTGGCGAACAGTGGCGCATGGATGCCTTCAAGAATGGTGAGGACATTTATTGTGCCTCAGCATCACAGATGTTTGGCGTGCCTGTTGTTAAGCATGGAATCAACGGTGAGTTGAGACAAAAGGGTAAAGTTGCGGAACTGGCCTGTGGCTACGGAGGGGCAGCAGGGGCTTTGATCTCCATGGGCGCTCTTGAGATGGGCCTAAAGGAGAATGAGCTTCCTGACCTGATCGATGACTGGAGAGCGGCGAATCCCCATATCGTACAGTTTTGGTGGGCTGTTGAGCGGGCGGCGATCGAAACCGTCCATGATCACAAAGAGCGGTTCGTTGGCAGAGTAGGTTTCTGTTTCCATGTGAACACGCTTTGGATCGTTTTGCCCTCTGGCCGGAAGCTTGCCTATATCAAACCGCGGATGCAGCCGAACAGGTTCGGGCGTATGGCCATCACTTATGAGGGGTTGAATCAGGGCAACAAGTGGGTAAGAGGCGAAACATACTCAGGGAAACTGGTGGAGAATATCACACAGGCCACTGCCAGAGATTTACTGGCGGAAGCTATGTGGCGGATCGAACGGGCGGGACTTGATATTGTCGGGCATGTCCATGATGAAGTTATTCTGGAGGTGCCAGAGGACAGCATCACCGTCGATGCCGTCTGCGACATTATGAACCAAAATCCTGCATGGGCAGACGGGATCGTGCTTTCCAGTGCAGGGTACAAGGGTGCGTATTACTACAAGGATTAGGGCATTGCGGAGCATGAGGCGGCTCCGTTTTTTTATTGCAGAAAGTGAGGATAACACAATGAAACAGGGAAGATCATTACCGGAAGTGCTGGTTGAACTTCAGAGGCAGAACGCGGCCAAGCAGGACTTTATCGGGCCGGCGCAGGCGTTTCGGCTGCAGGAAGATGGCAGCACATTCGGCATCGCGCATCTAAGCACAGGTGAGCAGGAAGTGTTCGGAACAACAGACCTATTCCATCGACAGATGGGATCCGCTCTGAATATCCCTGCTAAGTACTATGACCTGATGCGCGCACAAAAACCGGAGTTGCTGGCCGAGAATGTCAATGCCTGGTTTTCCGACCGGGATCAAAATTACATGATCCGATCCATGGACTACGGCAGCGGCCGCGTTGCAAGAGCGTTTTTATCGGACCGGTATCGCCGTATCGATAATCTCGAAATTGCCAATGCCGTGCTGCCGATCTTCGCCGGTGTTCCGGGCATGCAGGTAATGTCCTGCGAGGTGACAACGGAGAAGCTTTACATCAAGGTTGTGGATACCCGTAAGGAATACGCCTGTGTCGGTGACCGGGTGCAGTCGGGCGTTGTGATATCCAACTCGGAAGTGGGCCTTGGCGCGGTGGTCGCGCAGCCGCTTCTTTATACGCTTTCCTGCACCAATGGAATGGTCATCAATTCCATGGCAGAGCGTAAGACCCATGTGGGCCGGGCTGCGAAGGCGCTGGAGGACAGTTTCGCCATCTATACTGACGAGACACTGGAAGCGGAAGATAAGGCGTTCATGCTGAAATTAAGAGATACGGTCACTTCGATTTTTGATGAGGTTCGTATCGCTAAGATCATCGGAAAGCTGGAGACCGCAGTGGATGCCAGGATCACAGGGCGCGTGCAGGATGTGGTGGAGCTGACCGGTAAGGCTTATGACCTGAATCAGCCGGAGCAGGACTCCATCCTCAACTATCTGATCCGCGGTGGGGACCTAAGCCTTTACGGATTGTCCAATGCCATCACAAGAGCCAGCCAGGATATAGAAAGCTATGACCGGGCGACGGCTTTGGAGGGCATCGGCTGGCAGGTGGCCACAATGGAGCCGGCGCAGTGGAAGGAGGTCAACGCATGAGACGGGGATCCTATGACGAATACGATCATTCTGATGAGGAACTGTATGTGTATGACCAGTGCTGTGGTAACTGCCGGTATTTTGATGGGGAATTCTGTAATCGACCGTATCACCTGGTCGACGAATGGAGAAACCGATCTGACTGGTGTGAATACTGGAAGAGCAAGCGCAGCCGCACCGGATATGGAGGCCGATACTGATGAGAGAATATGTTGTTGAAAATGAATTTGTGAAGGCTGTCCGCGACGCGGGCGGCATCGCCTACAAGCTGACCAGCCAGACCGCGAACGGTCTCCCTGACCGGCTTGTTTTATTTTACCCGGGAAAGACTGTGTTTGTGGAGCTGAAAGCGCCGGGGAAGATGTTGCGGCCACTGCAGGTGAAACGAAAGTACCAGCTGAACGCGCTTGGCTTTCCTGTTATATGCATCGACCGGTTTTCCCAGATCAGGCCATGCATCCGGGCGATCTTAGGGTGGACACCCGGGGAGCCGTTTCCGGAGGGGATCGGAGCACCCATACCGGATCTTGAGATGACCACGCTCCCATCGGAGCAGGGGAGCCTTGATGACATGGATGACTACGGAATCACACTGGAACCTGTAGACCCGTCCGAGCTGGCGGGCTTTTTTAATTTGGATGATTCAGAGGAATAGAGCCGAAAGGGTTGACCATTAAAAGAAAAGAGCTGAGAAAATGACAAATCAGAGCATAGAGAAAGAATGCGGGATCTGTGGGATTCGATTCTATACCGAGAATAAAAACCGCAAGTATTGCGATGATTGCTCGGCGCACACGGAGGCAAGGAAACGGGAATATGAGAGAGCCTATCAACGAATCAAGGTAAGAACGTATGAGCCCAAAATGATTCATGATAAATGTAGTCATTGCGGGCGGGAGTTTAGACTTCCCAAGCAGTATGGCGTGTTTCAGACAGACTTTAGACCAGGCAGTTCTCAGGAAAGACTACCGTTTTGTAATAAACGATGCAGGATGGCGTGGCTTCATGACAATGATTTATGTGATCATTGCGGACGCCCGCTTGAAGGAGAGCTGATTAATATTCAGTCCCATCCATTGACGAGATTCTGTTCTGAGAGCTGTAAAAAGATTTATATGCGAAGGGCGCACATAAAAGAATGAATAACCGGGCGAATAATTATGCGCCAAGAGAGGAGTACATGATGTTTTGCATTACAGAGAGAACAAGAACTGACACACCTATGATGTTTCCACCCTATTATCCCAGGTGCCGCCATGTGGTCATCCGAAACGGAGTCCCGTGCTGCGGGCTTTTCCATGATATATGGAAATGCAATCGAAACTGCCCGTATGCAGAGTATGCACCAGCCTGGGGATCCGGAAAAGCGAGGGTGTCATTTGGCATTCTTACATGGTAACGGAGGTGAGGCAGATTGCAGTTTATACCACACGATTATCAGAAAAATTGCATCGACTATATCAAGTCCCATCCGGTCACAGCCTTGTTTCTTTCCATGGGGCTTGGAAAGACGATCATCACCCTGACCGCACTGCGGGATTTGATGCTGGATGATATGTCCGTGTCGAAGGCACTGGTCATTGCGCCGCTTCGTGTGGCGAGGGATACCTGGCCTGCGGAAGTGAAAAAGTGGGATCACTTATCGGATATGGATGTATTGGTAATCGTCGGTGACCTGAAAACCAGAACGGCGGCGGTACATGCGCCCGCCATGATCTATGTGGTCAACCGTGAAAATGTCAAATGGCTGGTAGAGTACTACGAGAAGAACGGCATGCGCTGGGACTTTGATTGTGTCGTAATCGATGAGCTCAGTTCCTTTAAGAATCATCAGTCGCAGCGATTTAAGTATCTGAGAAAGGTGCGGCCATTCGTCAAACGCTGGATCGGGCTTACCGGCACCCCGACATCCAATGGTCTGATGGACTTATGGGCAGAGATAGGCATTCTGGACGGCGGTGAGCGGCTTGGCCGCTTTATCGGCCGGTTCCGGGATGCCTATTTTAAGGCAGGCAGTATGAATCCGTCAACCGGAGTAGTTTTCTCGTATGTCCCGCGTCCTGGCGCAGAGGAGCGGATCTATGAGCGAATCAGCGATATCACGATTTCCATGAAAGCCCTGGACTATCTCGATATGCCGGAGTGCCTGTATGTAGACCACAAAGTAGTAATGGATCCTCCGGAGCGAAAACTATATGACCAGCTGCGAACGGATCTGATCATCCCCACTGAGGATGGCGATATCGATGCGGCGAATGCAGCTGCACTCTCCAATAAGCTCCTGCAGATGAGTAACGGCGCTGTATATGACGAAAACAGCGAGGTCCGCTTCATACATGATCATAAGCTGGAGATGCTGGACGATCTGATTGAGGCTGCCAACGGGCAATCGGTTCTCATCGCCTACTGGTTTAAGCATGACCGAACCCGTATTACCGAGCATCTGGAAAAGGCAGGGTTTACCGTGCGCGATCTGAAGTCCTCTGGGGATATCGCCGATTGGAACGAGGGCAGGATACCCGTTGCACTGATTCACCCTGCATCTGCCGGCCATGGTCTGAACATTCAGGCGGGCGGCCACATCCTGATCTGGTTTGGACTCACATGGAGTCTGGAACTCTATCAGCAGACCAATGCCAGACTCTGGCGGCAGGGGCAGCAGGAGACCGTCACGATCCATCACATCATCACAAAGGATACGGTGGATGAGGATGTGCTGGCTGCCCTTGCAAGTAAGGATGTGACGCAGGAGAAGCTGATCGCTGCGGTCAAAGCAAGACTGGCCTAAGGGGCTGCTTACGGCCCCAATATATCACAGGAACAGGAGAGAGGAAGCATGTCAAAGAATAAGGCAAAAAAGCAGTATCGCAATCGGGAGAAGATCCGACAGCGATCTATATACGAAACAAAACCAAGTCTGAACCGCCACAAGGCACATTCAACGAACAGGCGGAAACAGAGAGCGGCGCTGGAGGCAAGCAGGATGCGAAAATCCGCATACCAGGCAATGAAGCGGTATGGGGTTCCCGAGTATCCGCACATGGAACTGATCGAGACTTTTGACGAACAGATCAGGCAGGCTGCGCTGGGAAGCCAGGAGGCTCCGGACAGCCAAGCGGCAACCAGCGCGGAAAGAGCAGAAAGAACGATAGAGACGCCCGGAAGAGCGACGGCGGTATCGAAGAATGACAAGGTAGTTGCAGACAAACAGAATAACCACAATACACACGCATTTTTTGGAGGACTCAAAGCATGGCTGAGAAAAATAACCCGTCACGAGTAAACTTTGTAAATATACCGGCAGAGCTGAAAACAAACGCATCGTTCTGCCTTTGGAAGCTGGAAAAGAAGGCAGGAAGGGCGACCAAGGTTCCTTATAACCCGAAGACCGGCGCTTTGGCAAAAACGAATGATCCATCCACCTTTTCAGATTTTCCCGCGGCCATGACCGCCTATGCCATGGGCGGCTGGGATGGCATCGGGTATCGCGTCAGCGAGGGCATCGGCGCTATCGATATCGACCACTGTATCCGGGAGGATGGGAGCCTTAACGATGTGGCTGCCTCTATCCTGGGCATCTTTGCCGATGCCTATTTTGAGAAATCACCCTCTGGCACAGGGCTGCGAGGGTTCTTCAAACTGTCTCCCGATTTTGCCTATGATAAGACCGTGTACTACATCAACAACCGAAAGCACGGGCTGGAAGTATATCTCCCCGGGACGACCAATCGCTTTGTGACTGTCACGGGTGATATGTACCGGGCAGGGGCGGTCGTCCGTAACGATGAGGCCCTTCAGACAGTTCTGGATACCTTCATGCGTCGCTCCAGCCGCATCGATCATTCTACAGTGGAACCCTGCTCCTATCTGACCGATGAGCAGGTCATGCAGCATGCCTTGAAATCCGAATCCGGGGATAAGTTCCGGGAACTGTATAACGGGAACTGGGAGGATTACTACGATTCCCAGTCAGATGCTGACATGGCGTTTGTCACGATGCTGGCTTTTTGGTGTGGAAATGTGGAAGAGCAGATCGACCGTATCTTCAGGTCCTCTGGCCTTATGCGTGAGAAATGGGATCGCCGCACCGGTGATGCGACTTACGGACAGATCACGATCAGAAATGCGGTATCGACGAACTCCACAATCTATCTGCCGGTTAGGGATGCTGCGACTGCGGAGGACGATTTTAGCGATATCGATGAGGCGGAACAGCATGCTGCGTTCCGACCGGACTTATCGCACCTGACGCTCACATTGGAAGAGATGCAGCCACACACGGCATCCCGCTATGGTCACGATGAGATCGGCATCGGGAATGCGTTTGCGGACTTTTTCAAACCCATTGCTCGATATACCTCTGACCGCAATATCTGGTTTGTCTATGATGGAAAGGTCTGGCAGCCGGACGAGAATGCCCTGGCAGTGGCTGAGCTTGCGAAGTATCTCGCAGATGAGCTGTATTCCTTTGCGCTTCAGATCCGGGATGAAGATACCAGAAACCGTTATATCAAGCGGGTGCAAAAGCTCCAGCTGAGAAAGCACAGAAAGACTATGATCGAGGATGCCAAGTCGGTATATCCGGTTAAGACAAATATCTTCGATTCCAACAAATATCTGTTCAACTGCGAGAACGGCACCTTGGATCTGAATACTATGACATTCAGAAAGCATGACCCCGCGGACTTTATCACGAAGATTATCCAGGTCACCTATGATCCGGAAGCCAAATGCCCACGCTGGGATCAGTTTGTGGATGAGGTCATGGTGGGGCGAAGCTCTGTGGCAAAATATCTCCAGAAGGCGGTGGGCTACTCCTTAACTGGCGATACATCTTTGGAATGTTTGTTTATCATGTACGGTCCGACTACCAGAAACGGGAAGACCACAATGATCGATACCATCCTGCGCCTCATGGGTGAGTATGGCCGCTCTGCAAAACCGGATATGCTGGCGTCTAACTTCAGAGGCCCGTCCAACGGCGCGCCGTCTGAGGATGTTGCCCGCCTTGCAGGATCCCGCTTTGTCGGTATCTCGGAGATGGAGCAGAAACTGACCATCAATGCGTCTCTCACCAAGCAGCTGACAGGCAATAACAGGATCACTGCGCGGTATCTGCACGAGAATTCTTTCGAGTTCCAGCTGCAGGCAAAGATATTTATCGACACGAACCATCTGCCGAATGTGAACGATCAGACACTGTTTGAATCCGGGCGTCTTCTGATCATTCCCTTCAACCGTCATTTTGAGGATTATGAGCAGGATAAGACGCTTAAGACCACGCTGACCGATCCGGAGTCACTTTCCGGAATCCTCAACTGGGCGGTGGAAGGGTATCGTCTGTTCAAGGCAGAGGGGTTGGAGCCGCCGGAAGAGGTGCAGTCTGCCACGGCCCAGTATCGCCAGGATTCTGATCGCATTGCCCAGTTTATCGATGCATGGATGGAAGAGGGGACTGATGAAGAATATCGTCCCTATGAAGTGTCCACGAAGGCTGCTTACAGGGTCTACTCCAGATGGTGCGATGATATGAACTATCGCCCGGACAACTATAAGAACTTTCGTGCCGCGATGGAGAAGCTATTTTCAGTGGAGAAGAAGCGTCCCTTGTCCGGAGGTAATGTCGTCTCCATGATTGTCGGCGTGCGTCTGCGCGAGGAAGAATCCGGGGCTGAAGAGGAGGAAGGGGATGCTTTTAGGCACCTGGCAGACGAGGGGAAGTCTATGTAATTCTCCCCCCGTTGCGATTGATGAACTTCAAAACCTATTTTTTTATTTTCTTCTTCTTTATAGCTATTTATATTTTCAACTGCAACAAATGCAACAATATAAAAATATATAAAGAAATATAGAGAAGAAGATAAGAACGATACGCATTCCCGGGGCCACCCTTTGTGGATGCCGGCTGTGTAAAGATCCGACACGGCTGGCAGCTGCAAAGGCTGGGCCTGTTTTTATTACAACCCCAAAGAGGAGAACAAAACTATATGAGCAACATTATCACTTGCGAACAGGTATCAAACGGTCATCCCGATAAAATCTGTGATCAGATCGCCGATGCCATTGTGACGGACTGCCTGCAGCATGACAGGGCTTCCCGTGTGGCCATCGAGGTGCTGATCAAGGATGAACACATCGTTATTGCCGGTGAGCTGACCAGTTCCCATCAGCCGGATTATGAAAAGCTGGTTTATGAGGTGTTTGAGCGGATCGGCATGGATAAGCTGGACTATGATCTGCGCAAGCCGGGCATTCAGAATGAAAAACCGGGCATTGGATCAGAAAGACCGGACATCCATAGCGAAAAACCGGACATTGGCAAGAAAAAACCGGACATTCGCTGCCTTGTAAAACAGCAGAGCGCCGATATCGCCCTTGGTGTGGATAAGGGCGGCGCAGGCGACCAGGGCATGATGTTTGGATACGCCACAAACGAAACCGCTGAGCTGCTTCCGATTCCGTTCGTGGTAGCGACCAGATTTCTGGAACTGCTCCGGCAATATCCGGGGGATCTGTTCCGGGCCGATGCCAAGGCCCAGGTAAGCTTCGATTATGACAGCGGCAGGATTACAACCTTCCTATGCTCCGTGCAGCACCGTGCGGATACGCAGCCGAATGAATTCCGACACATCATCGAAGGGTTTATGGTTCTGGCGGCATCCGAGAACGGGCTGAACACCGACTTTGAAAAGCTGGTGAATCCAACGGGACGGTTCGTCATCGGCGGTTCCTTTGCCGACTGCGGGGTCACCGGACGGAAGCTTGCCTGTGATACCTATGGCGGTGTTGGCCATATCGGCGGCGGTGCCATGAGCGGCAAAGACCCCAGCAAGGTTGATCGTTCCGGAGCCTATATGGCAAGAAAGATCGCATCAGATATCGTAAGAGCCGGTTATGCCGATAAGTGCGAAGTACAGATCGCCTACGCCATCGGGGTGGCTGATCCTGTTTCCGTCCATGTGGAGACCTTCGGCACAGAACATGCTTTACCAGACTTTTTGGAGCAGCTGGTGCGTGAGCATTATGATCTGACTCCTCGCGGGATCATTGAGAGCCTGCATCTTCTGGAGGTTGACTACAACACCGTTTCTTCCTATGGCCACTTTGGAAAGAGCAGTCTCCCATGGGAGAAATAAAAAAATAAAATTTTTTTTGGGGGATACGGTCAAAATGGCCTCTCCCACGACAATATATGAGAGGGGTTGTTCTTAACGCCCCTCATACCAACAGGAAGTTCATTGCATGGTGTTTCTCCAGGGAGAAGGGAGGTACAACGAAGATGCCGATGAGACCAAATGTCCCGTGCGGGCATCCGGGGTGTGCCTCCCTGGTTCCGTATGGACAAAAATACTGTGAAAAGCATAAGGCAATGCATCCGGAAGAGACACGGCCCGCAGGCAAGCGCGGATATGGAAGCAGGTGGCAGCGGCTGTCAAAGGAATACCTTCAGGCGCATCCGCTTTGCGTTCAGTGCCAGAAGAACGGACATTACACCAGGGCCACCGTTGTGGATCATATCATTCCCCATCGCGGCGACCGGAAGCTGTTCTGGGATCCGGATAACTGGCAGGCGCTCTGCAAACCCTGCCACGACAGGAAAACATTCACAGAGGATATCCGTCCGGTCTATGAATACAGGTTCTGACGGAAGCGATATCCGATTAAGGAGATCGGAATGAAAAAGAAGAAAAAGTACAGCATCAGTGGAGACCTCGGTTTTGTCGAGGCGCTGACGCTTTTGTTTATTGCCTTGAAACTCTGCGGCGTGATCAGCTGGAGCTGGCTTTGGGTGTTAGCTCCGATGTGGATCACCTTTGCGATCATCGGCGTGATCGGGCTGCTGATTTTCCTTCTTGGAAAGATCAGCAGGAGAAGGATCTGAGGATAGAGGAACGAAAAAGGCGGGAGATCATTCCCGCCAATACTGATCCGTTTCTTCTGATGTAGTTCGGATACCGAAGAGTTTGTACATAAAGTCTTCGCGCTCATCGTAGATGTTTACGATGTAGATTGTCTCCGCGTCCTGATAGTAGAAGATGTAGTTGTGAGAAACATAGAGAAACTCGTAATCAGAATCAACACCGAACATATCGCGGACGGACATGCCCTGGCCTGAGAATTCTTTAAGGGAAGTCAGACGCTTTTTGATTTCTGTCATGTGTTTTGTGCGATTGTCTTTGCCGAAACGAAGATCAAGCCAGTTCCGGATTACGGTGAGTTTTTCCTTGTAATCCGGAGAGTAGACGATTCTTTTCATAGTCCCATAACCTTATCGATTTCTTCTTCATCAATCCAGCCTTCGTTTTCGGCGCGACGCTTCGCGCGGTCAAGGTCGGTAAGGAGACCGTGAAGTGCTTTCAGTCTCTCATATTCATCTGCTTCCCGGATGGGCATGATCGCATAGGCACCGGCGCCGTTCCTTGTGAGATAGATCGTTCCGGTATGGTCAACTTCCTTCAGAAGCTCGCTGTAGTTTCTAAGATCGGATACAGGTTTGATCGTAGGCATTGCATTCACCTCCTCCTATGGCTACCAGTGTAGCACAAGACAGAGAGGATTGCAACAAATTCGCGTGTGAATTTGCAACATAGAAGACGAAAAACAATTGTGTTCCTCGAATACAAAAGATGTAACAGAGGGCACCCCCGGGGGCTGGGTTTACTTCTCTACGGCGAAGCGGCCCGAAGACCGGGGGCCCCTCAAACGCAAAAAACCGCGAATTAAAAAGTTTTGAATTTTGGACGCAATATGGCATTCCCTCCAATACGACGCAGCATGAAATAGAGGCAGTCTGCAGGATATGAGAAATGTGTGGAAACCCTTGTGGTTCCTGCATTTCCGAGAACCTTCCGGCTGCTTTTATGATTGCCGCGGCATTTCCGGAAAAAGAGTGCCTCTATTGTTTCAAACTTCATCAAAATCATGGTGTTTTTCTTATGTTTTTCACTGTTTTCTGCCATTGAAACAGGGATTTTGGCGCAGCATGGACAGCGAAAATGCGGAAAAACACTCCAAAATGATGCGGGAAAGCGAACAAAGACGGCGGCAATGCCCCTTGTGGAAACCCCGCGGGAACAAGAGGAAAAGGCCGTAAGCAGGAAGGAGGAGGCCGAATGAATGAAGATATTTCCATCTGGTCTGATGAGATTAGCCCCGACAGCTTCCTGAGAGTGACGGCGCTGATGAAGGCAAAGGGCAGAAACAGTTATGAATATCTGTCAAGGCCCGATGTGCGTGTCTGCCCTGTGTGCGGCGAGGTCTTTGAGACAGCGGGGCGGGGGCGACCGAAGCGGTTCTGTTCTGCGAAGTGCAGATCGTTCTACCATCACAAGTATCCGAACCCTGCCAACTGGAAATCCACGCGCATTGCGGTTTGTCCGCTCTGCGGAAAGGAATTTCAGGCCAGCCGCGAGTACAACCGAAAACGAAAGTATTGCAGTAGAGCCTGTGCAAACAGGGGACGGGCGCTGGAAAAGAAGGAGGAGCAGCCATGACGTTGATGGAAGGTTTTATCAGAGATGAGATATATATCGACTTTGGCTCAGAGCCGCTGTTTGGGCAGGATCAGCTTTACGATTCCTTCCCGGTCGTCTTCCCGACAGTGGACTTTGCCCTGATGGATACAAATGGGCTCTGCCGTATTGCGGATCGGATCCGGAAGGATGCGGGCTATGTGCCGCTGTATCCTTTGGATGAGTACGCACAGGAACAGACGGACCAGGATGGCTGGTACGCTTTTTATGTTGGAATCAACGGCTGTTCCAAAACCAGGATGAATAGCTGTATTGAGTTCTGGGTCGGAAACAGTCAAAGCCCGGATAACGAAGAAATCTATACCATTGACCTATCTTTGGATGAACAGCTGTATCTCTACCAGCGGCTTGACTGCCAGTGCAGAAAGTATCTGGGAAAAACCTGCATGGAACTTTTAAAGGATGCGGAAAAGCTGATGGAAGAGGATCCGCACTATTACGGACCCTGTCCAAAGAGCATTGCGGCGGAGGAAACCACTTGAAGATCATAAAGCGGGACGGAAGGGAAGTCCCATTTGACTTACAAAAGATAAAAACCGCCATTGATGCGGCAAATGCAGAAATGGCGGATGTAGACCGGCTTTCAGATGAGGAGGCCGGTTTTATTGTGCAGCGGATTAACGAGCGATGCATAGAGCTTGGCCGCAGTGTCAGCGTCGAAGAGATCCAGGACATGGTGATCGATGAACTGGATCAGAGCGACCACGACAGGCTTGCCAGGCACTATTCTAATTACCGGCTGCGGCATGCGCTTCTTCGGAAGCAGAACAGCACGGACGCAAAGATCCTCTCGATCCTGCGTCACGACAATGAGCTGGCGAAACAGGAGAATGCCAATAAGGATCCTGTAATCAACAGCACCATGAGGGACTACCTCGCCTCGGAGGTCTCCGAGGATATCTGCCGGAGATACATTTTCCCGGAGGATGTGATCAGAGCCCACGATGAGGGCATGATACACATCCATGACATGGGCTATGTCTCCGGTACGATTACCAACTGTGAGCTGGTGAACCTTGAGGATATGCTGCAAAACGGCACGGTGATCACCGATACGCTGATCGAAAAGCCACACAGCTTTTCCACCGCCTGTAATATCGCTACGCAGATCATTGCGCAGGTGGCTTCAAACACCTATGGCGGGCAGACGATTAGCCTTGCGCATCTTGCGCCCTTTGTCGATGTCAGCCGTCAGAAATACATCACGGAAATTCGGGATGAATTTACAGCGGTCGGAAAGGACTGCAGCACAGAAGAGATTGAAAGAATCGCTGAAATGCGCGTGCGCCGCGAAGTGGAGCGCGGCATTCAGACCATCCAGTATCAGATCCAGACGCTTCTTACCACCAACGGCCAGACACCTTTTGTCTCAGTATTTATGTATTTGGGTGAAGTGAAGCCCGGTCGGGTACGGGATGACCTCGCGCTGATCATAGAGGAAACCTTAAAACAGCGCATACAGGGTATCAAAAATGAGGTGGGGGTGTGGGTTTCTCCCGCATTCCCAAAACTCATCTATGTGCTGGATGAGGATAACATCGCGGAGGATGCGCCGTATAGGTATCTGACGGAGCTTGCCGCCAAGTGCAGCGCAAAGCGCATGGTACCGGACTATATCAGTGCCAAGGTGATGAAACAGCTAAAAAACGGTGATGTCTATACCTGCATGGGCTGCCGGGCGTTTCTCACACCGGATACGGTTGGGCTTAGCCCCGACGGAAGCCATAAATATTACGGCAGGTTCAACCAGGGCGCGGTGACCATAAACCTTGTGGATGCGGCATGCAGCGCGGATGGCAATGAGGACAGGTTTTGGAAGATCATGGAGGAGCGGACAGAGCTTTGTCATAAGGCTCTTCGTATCCGTCATGAGACCCTGCTGGGGACGCCCTCTGATGTGGCCCCGATCCTATGGCAGCACGGTGCGATGGCAAGGCTTCCCAAGGGCGCAGTGATCGATCCGTTTCTTTATGACAACTACAGTACGATCTCCCTTGGCTATGCCGGGCTATGCGAGTGTGTGTACCGCATGAAGGGCGTTAGCCATACCGATCCCGCCGGCCATGATTTTGGGATCGCTGTGATGGAATTCTTAAACGAAAAGTGCAGGGCATGGCGGGAAGCAGAGAACATCAGCTATTCCCTCTACGGCACGCCGATGGAATCGACAACTTATAAGTTTGCCAGATGCCTGCAGCGCCGGTTCGGAAAAATCCCGCATGTGACGGAAAAGAATTACATCACGAATTCCTATCATGTCCATGTGACGGAGCCTATAGACGCCTTTTCCAAGCTGGCATTTGAAGCGGAGTTTCAGGCGCTGTCCCCGGGTGGAGCGATCAGCTATGTCGAGATCCCGAACATGCAGAATAACCTCCCGGCGGTACTGGCCATCATGAAGTTCATCTATGACAACATCATGTATGCGGAACTCAACACAAAATCAGATTACTGTCAGGTCTGCGGTTATGACGGTGAGATCAGGATCGTGGAAGAGGATGGCAAGCTTTTGTGGGAGTGCCCCAACTGCGGGAACCGTGATGAAAACCGGATGAATGTATGCAGACGGGTGTGCGGCTACCTTGGCACAAATTTCTTTAACCAGGGCAGGACAGCAGAGATCGCTGACCGCGTGCTGCATGTGGACTGACAACGGAGATGGCGTATGCATTATGGCAAGATTAAGAAATGCGACATCGCAAACGGCCCGGGCGTCCGGGTTTCCCTGTTTGTCTCCGGCTGCAGAAACCATTGCAAGGGCTGTTTTAACCCGGAGACCTGGGAGTTTGATTACGGCGATCTGTTCATACAAGAAACAGAAGATGAGATTGTAAACGCCCTGCGTCCTTCATGGATTCAGGGCCTTTCCATCCTCGGCGGGGATCCCATGGAGCCGGAAAATGAGGCAGCGCTTTTGCCGCTTCTTGTCCGGATCCGGGAGGAACTGCCGGAAAAGGATATCTGGATCTACACCGGATATCCCTATGAAAAGATCAAGGATTCTCTGCTGCTGGCCCTTGCCGATGTGGTTGTCGATGGCCCCTTTATCGAGGCCGAAAAGGACATCTCACTTCCGTTTCGGGGAAGCAGAAATCAGAGAATCATACAGTTGAGGGAGAAGAGCACATGAAGAGATTTCATGGAGAGAGGCTGCAGCGCCTCATTTTATGTATGGAAGCGGTGCTGATCATCTTAAGCCTTGCCACCGGTTCCAGTGCAAAGGTGGGCATGGCCTGCTACTGGGCGATCATTGCTGTGTATCACCTGACGGAGTTTTTGTCCGACAGGAGAAATGATAGCGGAAAAGACGATGATCGTATCGAATGGGACGCACATTGACGGAGGTACAGATGAGAACTGCGGAACTAAAAGTTCTGCCGGTGTCAGTCTTAAAGCCTGCGGAATATAACCCCAGGAAGAAGCTGAAACCCGGCGATAAGGAATATAAGAAGATCAAAGCATCCATTGAGGAGTTCGGCTTTGCCGATCCGTTGGTGGTCAATGCCGATATGACCATCATCGGCGGACATCAGCGTCTTACCGTTGCCATGGATCTTGGCTATACGGAAGTGCCGTGCGCGGTGGTGGATGTGGATAAGGAGCGGGAGAAGGCATTAAATGTCGCGCTCAATAAGATCACGGGTCAGTGGGATGAACAGCTTTTAGCTGACCTGCTGCGGGATCTGGACAACGCTAAATTTAATACCGATCTGACCGGCTTTGACCGGGCCGAGATCGAAAACCTGTTTTCCAACATTTATGACAAAAAGGTCAAGGAAGATCACTTCGATGTAGAGGAAGAGCTGAAAAAGCCGACCTTCTCAAAGCCGGGAGATCTCTGGTGTCTTGGAAAGCACCGCGTGATCTGCGGCGACAGCACCGGGGAGGAGATTTATACGAGGCTTATGGACGGGCAGAAAGCAAACCTTGTCCTGACGGATCCCCCGTATAACGTGGATGTGGAAGAGACCGCCGGTAAGATCATGAACGACAACATGGCCGACGGGGATTTCTACAACTTCCTTCTGTCCGCATTCCGATGCATGTACGGCAATCTTGCCGATGACGGAAGCATCTATGTCTGGCATGCGGATACGGAAGGGCTGAATTTTAGAAAGTCCTTTAAGGACGCGGGCTTTTATCTTTCCGGATGCTGCATCTGGAAGAAGAACGCGCTGGTGCTTGGCAGAAGTCCATATCAGTGGATCCATGAACCCTGCCTCTTTGGCTGGAAGGCCAAGGGGAAGCATCAGTGGTATTCGGACAGGAAGCAGACCACGGTATGGGAGTATGACAAACCGAAATCAAGCCCTGACCATCCGACCACAAAACCGGTGCCGCTGATGGCTTACCCCATCAAAAACAGCACCATGACAAACGGGATAGTGCTGGATCCCTTCCTCGGCTCCGGCAGTACGCTGATTGCCTGTGAGGAGACCGACCGAGTATGCCGCGGGATTGAGCTGGATCCGAAATTTGTGGATGTGATCGTTCGCCGCTTTGACCAGTATTGTCAGGAGAATGGCCGGTCAGAGGATATCCATGTCATTCGTGACGGGCAGAAGCTGACACTGGATGAGGCGGTCGCGCTTTGCGCAGAAACAGAAAGACCGGGCCTATAAGACCCAGTCTTCCAAACTGATACCAGGAACCCTGCTGAATTCACCGGTATTGTGCGTAACAACGGTGATGCCTCTTGAAACACCCTGGCCGGCAATCTGAATATCGTATGAGCCAATCGGAAGTCCTTTTTTAACAAGATAGGCACGAATTCTTCCGGTAACGACGGCGTCATTTGCTGTGAATGGAATCACCTGAAAAGCAGAGAGAAACAGGCGCATATCCTCCATTCGTTGTTCGCCCCAGTTTGCCTTCGCTGCGCCATATTCCAGCTCAAAGAGAGTTACAGAAGAGATGGCGAGTTCAGAAAGCGGGATGGTCAGTATTTTTTGATTCAGCGCAGGATATTGGCCACGCATCAGGTATGCACAGATATTTGTGTCAAGCAGATACATCAGAATTCCTCCCGTTCAGGAAGATCAAGAATGGAGGGCTGGTTTCTGTCTTCCAGAAAATCATCGGGAAATGTGCCAATCGTGGCACGGACGGGAAACCAGGGATCATCTACAGGAAAAAGAATGAAGGCATCACCAACACGGCGGATATAGAATTCCGTCTTATCTGTGCGAAGTTCTTTTGGAATACGAACGGCCTGGCTGTTACCGCTCTGAAAAACTTTCGTTGTTGTCATGAGAATCACCTCCTACTTTGTATATACAAACAGTATATACGACAAGAGCGAATTTATCAATAGAAAATTACTGTTTTGAATGGAACGGAGTACAGAAGTGAAAGAGAATACATTGACCCTCGGCAGCCTTTTCGATGGCTCCGGGGGTTTTCCACTTGGCGGTATCCTTGCCGGCATCACACCGGTGTGGGCGTCGGAGGTTGAACCCTTCCCCATCCGCGTGACCGAAAAGAGACTGCCGCAGATGAAACATTATGGGGATGTATCAACATTATCCGGTGCGGATCTGGAGCCCGTGGATATCATCACCTTCGGATCACCCTGCCAGGATCTGTCGGTCGCTGGAAAGCGCGCCGGCATCCAGGAAGGAGAACGGTCCAACCTGTTCTTCCAGGCGATCCGTATCGTAAAGGAAATGAGGGAGAAGACCAATGGAGCTTATCCAAGATACTGTGTCTGGGAAAATGTCCCGGGCGCATTCTCCTCAAACGGAGGAGACGATTTTAAAGCCGTCCTCGAAGCATTCTGCCGTGTTGCAGATGAAACCGCATCTGTTCCTGCTCCTGAAGGGAAATGGACAAAAGCAGGAGAGATCGTGGGAGACGGTTATTCCGTCGCGTGGCGCGTGCTCGACGCGCAATACTGGGGTGTTCCCCAGAGAAGAGCAAGAATCTTTCTTGTCGCAGATTTTGCAGACGAATGTGCCGGAAACATACTATTTGAGTCCGAAGGCCTGTGCGGGTATTCTGCGGAGAGCTTCCGTGCGTGGCAAAGAGCTGCCCGCTATTTTGAAGGCGGCCCTGATGCGGCAGGCTGCATTTGCCTGAATGACCAGGGCGGGAAGCGGATGAGTGTATCGGATGAGGTATCCGGTACCCTGCGTGCGGAAGATCATGGGCATCCGCTACTGGTCGCGGCAGGTTTTTGCACCGAGCATTCTGCAAAGGCAAGATCCATCGGCTATGAGGAAGAGATATCCCCGACGCTTCGGGCCGGCGTGGTGCCCGCGGCGATTGCCCTGGAGCATCATCCCATCGACTCAAGGATCGGCATCGATCCCAATAACACCGTGCAGACCTTGTGTAACCGCATGGGCACCGGAGGAGGAAATGTTCCGCTGGTAATGACACCGGAAGGCCCGCTTGCTTTTGGGATCAGTTCTGATCAGAGCCATGCCATGCTGTCTGACAATCCTCATGCTGGGATCTATAAGGCTAAGACCAGCAGAACGCTGGATCAGGGATGCGGGCACCCTGGCTGCAATCAGGGCGGCATCGCCGTTGTGGAAAAGGTGTATCCGGTAGAGGGGAATGGACAGCGACCGAGCCACCAGGGGGACGGCTGGAGTGAGTCGGATACCATGTATACCTTAAATGCGACCGAGCAGCATGCCATCGCTGCACCCGAAAAATGCACTGCCATCAGCGGGACGCTTGGCAGCTACATGTCCTTTGCAGAGGATAAGGCGCAGACACTGATGGCCAGGGATTATAAAGATCCGCAATATGTGGCGGTGGAACCCTACTATATCGTACGGCGTCTGACACCTGTGGAATGCGCAAGGCTCCAGGGATTTCCTGACTGGTGGTGCGATGGCCTTGGCGATCCGGATCCGAGCGAGGAAGAGGTCGCCTATTGGATGGACATTTTTGAAACCCACAGGCAGGTGATCTCTCATGCCAAAAAGCCAAAGACCGAAAAGCAGGTCAGGAAATGGCTGGCGGATCCATATCTGGACAGCGCGGCCTACCGCATGTGGGGGAATGGTCTCGCGGCCGGTTGTGCCTGGTTTGTGCTCTCCGCGATTGTGTACAGTGCCCGAAAATAGCATGAAATCTTTGTGCTGTATTCTCCGAATTATCATGCAGAATTGACTTGGCTCCTGCGAACTATGACGCTAATATGCTCACAACCGAAGGGGAAAAGGCCCCTCGGAAAACACTTTTTTGCAGGAGGAAAAAGCCATGACAAAGAACTACGCAGTAACCGGAGAAGAGAGAAAGCAGATGGTACAGGTCGTCAGCCGCGAGGTCGGCATTGCCCCGATCTACACCAGGATGCCCGAATGCGCCTATGTGATCGACAACATCAAAATCAGCAGGGAAGGCGAGCTGATCTGGGATGAGAACACAGAGGATGTGGTGATCGAAAAGATCGAGGACGCCCTTGCCGCGGCGGGCTTTACCGCAACGGAACCTGCTAAGGAGGAAGGGGCGGATGAAACGGAGGAAGCGGTAAGCGAAGAGACTACCGAGGAAGAAGGGAATTCAGAAGGATTGCGCTTTTCCTTCCCGCGGCCGGACTTCACAGAACTGGCGCTTGCCAACCTGAAAGCCCTTGTAGCCTCCAAAGCGACGCTGATCACTAAGAGCCTGCAGACAGACCGCCTCGACATCGAAATCGACGATGAAAAGGTAACCTTCCCCTGGTGGGACGAGGTTCCGACACCCGAACAGACTGCCGCCTACGGTAAGTTCCTCGCGGCTTTAACGAAGATGGCGAAGGAAGCCAGACGGGCAAACCCAAAAGAGAGGGAGACCGAATCGGAAAAATACTCCTTTAGGATTTTCCTCCTTCGGATGGGCTTTAGCGGACCCGAACATAAGGAGACCCGCGCCATCCTGATGCAGCACCTTTCCGGGCACGCAGCCTTTAAGAATCAGGCCGAGGCAGATGCTTTTTACCAGAGGCTGAAAGAAAAGAAGGCGGCAGAAAAGGCAGCTGTGGCCGGTAATACGGAAACCACCGAGACAGAAAATGACAAAGAACAGAGCGAGGAGGCAGCAGATGATGAGATTTCCGAATAAGGAGACAGTCGAGAGGATAAGACGGCAGTACCCCGCCGGCACACGGGTGGAGCTTCTTCAGATGAACGATACGCCGGCACCACCCATTGGCACCCTCGGAACGGTTCTCGGGGTGGACGATACCGGAAGCCTCCTCATGAACTGGGACAACGGATCGGGACTAAATGTGATCTGGCAGGAAGATCGCGTGCGGAAGGTCGGTGATGGCAATGCCTGAGATCGTAAAAGAGCAGATCCTTGAGATCCGGGCCACCGGCGCGACCAACATGTTCGACCTCCCCGTGGTGCAGCGCCTCGCCTTTGAAAGAGAATTCTTCGACCTGGTCATCTTCCTTGAAGAGCACCCGAAGGAGTATGTGCATTTCATCCTGACCGGGGAGTGAGATCCCCGCCAGAGGAGCCGGAGACGGCTCTTTTGGTCGTGGTAATGTACACAAATACAGCGCCGCATGCGAGCAGAATATTTGTGCTCTTTATGGCTCAGAATTAACTTGGCTCCTGCCCTTTATGACGGTAATATGCTCATACCGAAAGGGAAAACACCAGCAAACAGGAGGACAAGAGAATGACAGCACTTCAGAACTACATCGACGGATTCGGGTTTGGGATCAGCAAGAAGAAGCTTATCGAGAACGCCTACAGACAGCTTACCGCAGACGGCCACGACTGCTACATCATCAACGACCTTTACATCGGCATCGACGGCGAAGAGTTCCAGATCATCAAGAGCATCAAGAAGAGCCGCTGGATCGCAAAGGAATTTTAAGGGAGGAGCCACCATGATGAACAAGCAGAACGCCACCTTTGAAGAGATGAAGAGAATCGGCCACGACTGGGAAGACCGCCGGGCCGCGCACCAGGCAAAAAAGCAGGGAATCATCGACACCTACGGGTGGGACAGCGAGGAACTGAAAGCCTGGTACGAAGAAAAGGAAGCCAACAAATTCCCCTTCAGCGCCGGTGAAAACAAAGCCTACCGCGCCTTCGCCCAGAGCATCCAACGGGAGCAGGAAGAGCTGGAGATGGACGATTTCCTTTTTGACACCGAGGTCGAGGATTTCATTAAGACCCTGAGAAAGGCCGGCATCCCCTCGATGGTTTACAGTAACACTTCTACGGCGGTCATGGAGAACATTCACGCCTTTGCCGCGCTTGGCTGCCGCCTCACCGGTCTTTGCACCATCACCCGCAAGGAAAACCGCTGGGGAGATGAAGAAGCCTACGAGGTACAGGGCATCCGCTTTGAGATCTGAGCCATAGGGTATGGCCGGGAATGCAGCCGACAGGCTGTGTTTCTCGTGGTGATTTCCGGTTCATAATGTACACAACTGTGCCACTTACTATAATGAGCATATTTGTGCAGATTATGAAGCAGAAATGACTTGGCTCCTGGCCCACCTGACGGTAATATGCTTACTACCAAAAGGGAAAACACCAAAACACAGGAGGATGCAACCATGACGATCAAAGAAGCCGAAAGAACTTACAGACTGCCGAACCCCACCACAGCAGAGGACCTCGGATGCCGCTGGAGCCATGTGCTAAACTACGGCGACAGAGTACTGCTTGCGGGATATTACTACAACGGAGCAAAGAAACCCAGTTATTTCGCAGCGGTTTACGAACACCTCGATGAGGATAAAAGCTGCGAAGGCGCGATTGGGCTTAAAGCGGTAAGCGATGTGGAATTCCTTGACGAAGGGCACGCGGTTGCCTGGGCGCTGGGCCAGTAAAGAAGGAGGACGGCACGATGAAGTTTGCAAGGGCTGACATTTTGATCTACAACGACCAGGCACCCATTGACAGAAACGACCCCCAAAGCCAGAACATGGCAGTCGAGTATTCTCTGCCGAGGGCTTTTTCCAAAAAGGCGAAGACCTGCTGGGAATACTTTTCAGGAGCGGCCTACCTCTTCGAATACAAAGGCTGCCTGGTGGTAACGGATGAGAGCCTTTACCTGACTGCCCATGGGGACGGGACCCACGAAGCACCATTTGGAGCGCCGAGATGGATCCTCGATTCCTGGGAGGAGCTGGAAAAAGTGCTGGAAGTAACCTGGGACGATCTGGAAGCGGATAACCTTCTGTAACCGAATGCCCAATAGAACTGACAGAGAGGCCCGGATGGGCTTTCTCTCGTAAGAATGAAGCGGAGCCATTGGCTCTTTTTTTAATGCTCGGAAGGATGTGAAATCGATAAATGAAACGATTTGCAGTAGACAGGCGGATGCTTCCTTACGACGCATTCGTACCGGATGAAAGTTGGCTTGGCCTGATAAAAGAGAAAGGTGGTGAAGAGCATGGCGACAAGAGGAAGAACGCCGAAACCGACGGCGCTAAAGAAGCTGGAGGGGAATCCAGGACATCGGCCCCTGAATGAATACGAGCCCCAGCCGACCAGAAAAGCCCCTGCCTGCCCGAAGGATTTAAGCAAAGAAGGTAAGAAGGAATGGCGGCGGCTCTGTAAGGAAATGGAGCAAGCCGGTGTGCTTACCAACTGGGATATGCGCATTTTTGAACAGTACTGCGACGCCTATGCCAGATGGAAGGAAGCGACGGATTTCTTAAATGAGCGCGGACTCTTTTATATCACCCCGTCCGGGTATCCGCAGCAGTTTCCGCAGGTGGCCATCGCACAGAACTATTCGAGACTCATGTACAAATACGCGCAGGAGTTGGGGCTGACACCGGCCGCGCGCAGCCGACTGATCGCGGGAGGCGACAACATGAATCGCGATGAGATGGAAGAACTACTGGAGGACTGATGCATGGCAGGAGGAGAACGAAGACCGGCGAAGTACCCGAAACTAAAGGATTACCGGCCGACAAAGTTCATGCTGCCGACATCGCATTATGATTCGCAAAAGGCTGACCGCGCGGTGAAGTTTATCGAAATGCTCCGCCACACCAAGGGCAAGTGGGCAGGAAAAAGGTTCTGGCTGCTTCCCTGGCAGGAACAGATCATCCGGGACATCTTCGGTATCGTGGATGAGAAAGGGAACCGCCAGTTTCGCACGGCCTATGTGGAGATCGGAAAGAAGAACGGGAAGTCAGAGCTGGCAGCGGCGGTTGCCCTCTATCTTCTGTATGCCGACAACGAGCCCTCAGCGGAAGTGTACGGCGCGGCGGCAGATCGGCAGCAGGCATCCATCGTCTTTGATGTCGCCAAACAGATGGTGGATATGGCCCCGGCGCTCCTAAAGAGGTCAAAGATCATGGCGGCAACAAAGCGCATTGTGAATTATAAGAATGCCGGATTTTATCAGGTGCTGTCGGCGGAAGTCGGTACAAAACACGGCCTGAATGTATCAGGACTGGTGCTGGATGAAGTACACGCCCAGCCCAACAGAAAACTCTATGATGTCCTGACCAAAGGCTCCGGTGATGCCAGAGAGCAGCCGCTTTACTTTCTGATCACAACAGCCGGTACCGATAAGGAATCGATCTGCTATGAGCTGCATCAGAAAGCCCTGGATATCCTGTCCGGGCGGAAGATCGATCCGACCTTCTATCCGGTGGTTTACGGACTGTCCGATGAGGATGACTGGACGGATGAAGCCAACTGGTATAAGGCAAACCCATCGCTGGGACAGACGATCCAGATCGACCGCGTGCGGGATATGTTCCGGGAAGCGATTGATAATCCGGCAGAAGAGAATGTGTTTAAGCAGCTGCGCCTGAACATGTGGGTATCAAGCCTGACACGGTTCATACCGGAGCAGATCTATGATCTTGGCGATATACCGATTGATATGGATGCACTGCGGGGGCGGGACTGTTATGGCGGTCTTGATCTATCCAGCACCGGAGACATCACCGCTTTTGTGCTGATGTTCCCACCGCGCACGCCGGAAGAGAAATATATCCTGTTGCCCTTCTTCTGGATCCCGGAAGATACGATCCCTTTGCGGGTGCGTAGAGCATCCGTCCCGTATGATGTCTGGCAGCAGCAGGGATATATGATGGCAACGGAAGGAAATGTCATCCACTACGGATTCATCGAGAAATTCATAGAGGAACTTGGCAAGGAATATCACATCCTGGAGATCGCATTTGACCGCTGGGGAGCCACCCAAATGGTACAGGATCTGGAGGGTATGGGATTTACCGTTGTGCCCTTTGGACAGGGTTATAAGGATATGAGTCCGCCGACGAAAGAATTCTATAAGCTCCTTATGGAAGGAAAGATCATTCATGGCGGTAATCCGGTGATGAGATGGATGGCGGGGAATGTCGTGGTAGACAGAGATCCTGCCGAAAACATCAAGCCTACCAAGGCAAAATCACCGGAAAAGATCGATGGCATCGTCGCCGCGATTATGGCGCTGGATCGCTGCATTCGCCACGAGGAGACGAGCAGTGTGTATGACAAACCGGATCGCGGCCTGCTCGTATTTTAAGAAAAGTACAATGAGTGTGTATCAAAGTCTTTATGGTTTGGCTTCAAACATCGCTGCGATTTCATCATCGTACTGATTGAAATCCTCTGGGATATGGTATTTCCCTTCTGCAAGCCCAAGAGTAACGGTGGAAGCAGTAGATGTGTCAGAGGAGAACTGGTCAATGATGCTAAGAAGCAGCTTCAGTTTGTCATGCGGAAGCTTCTGCATCTTTTCAAAACCCTGCTGAATGGCCTTCTGGGTAACCATTGTCATGATGGCACCTCCTTTGCTGGGCGTTAGGGATTAATTGTACAATCCCACATTTTTAGCTTACCACAGAAGAAGAAAAAACTGAACCAGAAATGGGATTTATTCGGCTCAATGGAGGCAAGAGAGCAACATGATAACACTGATTCTGATTGGCTTCCTGGTCATTCGGGAAGCTTTAAATATGATGGAGGAATTCTATTAATGAGTATTCGAGAATGGTTGGGCATTGGAAGCCCAAGGGATGCCCCTAAAAAGGCGTTGCCTGAGATCACCGACAATGTGCGTGACTCCGGTGGGGTGTTCGTATTCGGCATGAGCAATGCAGGCGAAAATGTGGATGAACGCTCGGCGCTCCAGATTGCAACCGTCTATGCTTGCGTGAGGCTTTTGGCGGAATCGGTGGCGTCACTGCCGCTGCATCTTTACCGATTTACCGAGAGCGGATCCGGAAAGGAACGCGCAACGGATCATCCGTTGTATAAGCTTTTGTATCGTCAGCCGAACCCGGAGATGACGAGCTTTTCCTGGCGGGAAGCGGCCATGATGCATCTATTGCTATGGGGGAACTCGTATTCCCAAATCATCCGGGATGGGAAAAACGGCATTCTGGGTCTCTATCCGCTGCTTCCCGAAAATGTGGAAGTGGACAGGAATGATGCCGGGGAGATCTATTACATCTACCATGCCTATACGGATGAGACGCCGGGAGAGAATAACAGGGACATCTATTTCAAACGGGAAGAGATCCTGCATATCCCGGGGCTTGGTTTTAACGGGCTCGTCGGTTTTTCGCCGATAGCGATGATGAAAAATACCCTGGGTACAACCCTTGCCGTTGAAAAGTATGGCAGTTCCTTCTTTCGCAACGGCGCACAGCCAAGCGGTGTTTTAGAGCACCCGGGCGTGCTCAAGGATCCGCAGAAGATCCGGGATAACTGGGCGGCGGTCTACGGCGGCGCAAACAACGCGCATAAGGTTGCGGTGCTGGAAGAAAACATGCACTACAAACCGATCAGTCTGCCGCCGGAGGATTCACAGTTCCTTTCCACCAGAGAGTTCGGGGTGGAGGAGATATGCCGCATTTTCAGGGTACCGCCACATATGGTGCAGGACCTGAAAAGAGCGACCTTCTCCAATATCGAGCACCAGTCAATTGATTTTGTCCAGCATACGCTGATGCCGTGGCTGACCAGGATCGAACAGGCCATCATTAAGGATGTGCTGGTGGGAGAGGAGCAGGATGAATACTTCCCGAAATTCAATGTGGACGGACTTTTGCGCGGGGATTACCAGAGCCGCATGAACGGGTATGCAGTCGGGTTTTCCAACGGTTTTCTTTCACCGAACGATATCCGTCGGTTGGAGAACATGGATCTGATCCCGGCAGAGGAAGGCGGCGATGATTATTATCTGAACGGCAGTTATGTGAAACTTCGGGATGCCGGTATCGGATACGGGCAGAATGCGGAAGCGATGCGTGAGAAAAAGGGAGCGGGAAAGCCGGATGAAGATTCCAAAGGGGATGAACGGCCTTCTTCGGATGATGCTCCGGAACACTCGGATGAATCCGACTCGGTTGCGACCGAGCCGTCCAAAGATAATGATCATGCAAAACGCCACAAACAGCGCAGAGATTCGCGCAGGGGCAAGGACCCCGGAAAGGACAGCAGATGAAGAAATTCTGGAACTGGATCCGGAATGATGCAGGCGAGAGGGTACTTCGCCTGGAAGGGCCGATAGACTCGGAATCCTTCTGGGGAGACGAAGTAACGCCCAGAGCATTCCGGGAGGAATTAAATGCGGAGACGGGGGATATTACCGTGTATATCAACTCGCCCGGTGGAAATGTCTTTGCAGCGGCTGAGATCTACACGATGCTCGGAGAATATCCCGGAGCGGTAACGGTGAAGATCGATGCGATTGCAGCATCCGCCGCATCCGTGATCGCCATGGCAGGAGATACGGTGCTCATGAGTCCTGTCTCCATGCTGATGATCCACGATCCGGCCACCATCGCCATGGGAAATGCCAAGGACATGGAAAAGGCAATCAGCACACTCAATGAGATCAAAGAGTCCATCATCAACGCCTATGTGGCCAAGACCGGGCTTACCAGAAACCGTATCAGCAAGCTGATGAGTGATGAAACCTGGCTAAATGCAAGAAAGGCAGTAGAACTTGGCTTTGCCGATGCCATCCTGTTTTCGGACCAGAAAAGCCCGGAACAGGAGAATGCGGATACCGAGGATACAAATGGCGGCGATACCGGAAAGGTAGCCACATCCGAGGATGTGACCGGTGCCTGGGAGCAGGAGGCAACGCTCTATTCTTCAAGGCTTATGAGCGAGACCATCCTCAACAGGCTGGGGTATTACGATATGGGCAATATTGGCGATAGCGGCGGTGCTGATGCAGCCGTGGAAAGTGCAACTGCAGCCGATGACATTGGAGATCGTGCGGTAAACGATCCCGGTGAAGATGGGGCAATCTCACCTGTTACTCCTGACGGTTTAACGGATAGTCCCGGGGATGCAGCGGACATTGTGATCGGCCTGGACGGAACGACATCGGACGGCAGCGTCCCCTATCTCATTTTAGAAAAACAGCTGGCTTACCTGAGATAAGGAGCCGGCTTTTTTCATGCCAAAAACAAATGCGACCGGCACGCTTTTGCCGGAGAAAGAGGATCCATATGTCTAAGATCATGGAACTGAGAAATAAGAGAAACACCCTCTGGGAGCAGACGAAGAACTTTCTGGAGGAGCACCGCGACGAGAATGGCCTTGTCCCGAAGGAAGCGGTGGAACAGTACGACAAGATGGCTGCGGATGTACATGCCCTCGGCGCAGAGATCGAGCGTCTGGAAAACCAGATGGCGTTTGAGGCGGAGCTTGCCAAGCCGACCTCCCGTCCTGTGATGGGCGCACCCGTTGCCGATACACCCAAGAAAGCGGCTGGTACTCCCACTGCGAGTGATGAGTACACCGGCGCGTTCTGGGATATGATGCGTGGCTCTGTGACACCGGATGTGCGCAACGCGCTGTCTGTCGGTGTGGATACCGATGGCGGCTTTACCGTTCCGGATGAGTTTGAGCGTCAGCTGATCCACGGCCTGGAGGAGAATAACATCTTCCGTCGCATGGCGCATGTCATCCGCACCGCGTCCGGCACCCGTAAGATCCCGATTGCCAACGATGTGATGGAAGCCAGCTGGATCGATGAGGGCGAGGCAATCCCGGAAACCAACACGAAGTTCGCGCAGACCACGCTGTCCGCATATAAGCTGGGAACGATGATCAAGGTCAGCAATGAGCTTCTGCATGATTCCGCATTCGATATTGCAGCCTATATCGCAGACCGCTTCGGTGTGACCATGGGCAATGCGGAGGAGAAGGCGTTCATTACTGGTACCGGTGAGAAGCAGCCGACCGGCCTCCTGCACGATACCAACGGGGCAGAGCTGGGCGTGACAGCGGCATCCGAGACCGCACTGACCTTCGATGAGATCTTCCAGTTGTACTACAGCCTGAAGGCTCCGTATCGCAGAAAGGCGGCCTTCCTTTGCAACGAGGCGGTGCTCCTGCAGCTGATGACGCTGAAGGATAATAACGGCAACTATATCTGGAAGCCGTCCCTGGACATCGCAAAGCCCGATACCATTCTGGGCCGCCCGATTTACACCTCCAGCTATATGCCGGCGCCTGCGAAGGGCGAGAAGGCGATCTGCTTTGGTGACTACAGTTATTACTGGGTCGCTGACAGAAGCAACCGTACCTTCCGCAGACTCAACGAGCTGTACGCTGCGACGGATCAGGTCGGCTTCCTTACCACCCAGAGAGTGGATGGAAAGCTGATCCTTCCGGAGACTGTGAAGTATCTGAAGATGAAGGGTACGAAGGCGGCATCCGGAAGCGGCAGCACCGGCGCGTGATCTGATCCGGTCATAGAATAACGGGGCAGAGGGGCAACATCCTCTGCTCCATTTTATGAGAGGAGGATCGCATGGCGCTGATAACGCTGGAAGAAGCAAAGATATACCTCCGCTTGGATTCCTCGGATGAGGATGATCTGATCAGTATGCTGCTTGTATCGGCCCAGCAGCTATGTGCGGATGTCGCAAGGCTTGCCGATGATAAGCGGGAGCTTGTTATGACGGAGGATGCGGCGGATGATACTGGCACTTATACCATGGAAGAACTCTCCGCCATGCGCGAGACACTCCGTGTTGCGATTTTGTATGCCCTTGGATATCTGTATGAACACAGGGAGGAGGCGGATCACCACGATCTGACCCTGACCCTGCGCAGCCTCCTCTTTGTCATACGGGAAGGGGTGCTGTGATGGAGCGAAGGATCGCACGGTTCTCGCAGAGGATCGAATTTCAGAAGAATGCGGTAACCGTGGATAAGTACGGAAACCACAAAAACACCTGGTCGGATTACTATTCCTGCCATGCCTATGTCAGTACCTGGCAGAAGGAAGAGACGGAGAGCGCCATTACAACTGAACAGAAATCCGTCACTTTTGAGGTGCGGTTCTGTTCGGAACTGGCAGAGGTGGCCTCTGATAAGTACCGGATTGTGTTTCGCGGAGAAACCTACAACATTGAATCCGTGGACATGATGAATTATCAGAATCAGGTCATCCGTTTTAAGGCCACACGCACAGTGCGATAAGGAGACGGTATGGGAAACCAGAAAATAAAAATCGACCAGCTGGCCGATGCCGTGAATGAGCAGCTGGAGGAATATAGCGACCTCGCGGCGCAGACCGTAAAGGCGGCTGTGACCAAGGCGGGCAATTCCGTAAAGAATACGATTCGGGATACCGCTCCTGTTAAGACCGGGCGTTATGCAAAGAGCTGGCGGACAAAGAATACGAAGGAAACTTCCACGCAGCTGGAGGTAACGGTCTATTCTCCGACCAGATACATGCTGGCGCACCTCTTAGAGCATGGCCATGCCAAGCGGGGCGGCGGCAGAGCCCGGGCCATTCCGCACATCGCACCTGCCGAGGAAGCTGCGGAGGAGGAACTGATGAGAGATATCGAAAGGGGGCTTAGCGGTGGCTAAAAGGAAGGCTGCAGCGGCTAACGAAAATCCGATGCAGGATCTGATCGACATCATGGAGGAGATCGGTCTTCCATATGCATATGATCATTTTGCAGAGGGAGAATCTCCCGAGCCGCCTTTTATTACATTTTTGATCCCTGCGGCAGACCATTTCGGTGCCGATGGAAGGGTATATCTGAAGATAGATGTCGTGCATCTGGAACTTTATACCGATGAGAAGAATCCGGAAAAGGAGCTCCTGATCGAGAGCGTGCTGGATGATCATGACATTTTTTATGACAAATCGGAGGTATGGATCGAGAGTGAGAAGCTCTACGAAGTCCTGTACTCCTTTGAAAGAAAGGTAAGCTAATGGCGAATAAGAAGAATAAGGTCAAGTACAACCTGAAAAATGTACATGCCGCGATCCTGACCAAGGGGGATGACGGCACATTCACCTATGCAAAACCGGTGGCGATTCCGGGCGCAGTATCCCTCTCGCTGGATGCAGAAGGGGAGTCCTCGCCGTTCTATGCGGACGGTGTGGTCTATTTCCGCTCTACGAGTAACAACGGCTATTCCGGTGATCTGGAGATGGCCCTGATTCCAGAGTGGTTCCGCACCGACATCCTGCAGGAGGAAAAGGACAGTAATGGCGTCCTGATTGAGAGAAGCGACAATACGGAATCTGTCTATTTCGCACTGCTTTTTGAGTTTGACGGCGATGTGAATGCCATCCGCCATGTGCTCTATAACTGCACAGCGGCCCGCCCGTCCATTGAGTCCCAGACCAAGGAATCAAGCATCGAGCCGGGAACAGAGACCCTGTCCCTTGCAGCCGATCCCAGGGAGGATGGACTGGTAAAATCCCGCACCGGTGATGATACCAGCACCAGTACCTATAATAACTGGTATAAGTCCGTGTATACGCCGGCCACTTCTACCGGCAGCGGAAGCGGCAGCACCGGCGCGTAAGGGAGGATAAGACATGCTTGAAAAAACCGTAACGATCGGGGAGCAGGAAGTAAAATTCCGCTCCTCGGCATCTGTACCGAGACTCTACCGCATTAAGTTTGGACGAGACATTTTTAAGGACCTCACAAAGCTGGAAAAGTCCTACACGGAAAAGGGCAGCAAGGATGGCAGCAGCATGGAGATCGAGGATCTGGAGATCTTCGAGAATGTGGCCTACATCATGGCTTTCCACGCCGACCCTACGATCCCCAAGACCATTGATGAATGGCTGGAACAGTTCGAGATGTTCAGCATTTACGAAATACTGCCAGAGATCCTGGAACTGTGGGGAACAAACCTGATCACGGATGTCGAGTCTAAAAAAAACCTCGCGGCAGTAACCGCGAAATAACGACGCCGTTATTTATTCTCCGGTGCCTGGAGGTGGGGCTGTCCTTAACAGACCTCGACCTTCTTACCATCGGAATGGTTCTCGATATCTGGACGGAGAAGGGGAACGACGGCGAAGACTACGGACCCGCAGTCAGAACAGCCGGACAAAGCGATTTCGACCGGTTTTAACGATGAAAAATCCCCACCTCATGCCTGGGGTGGGGATAAGACTTGCCGTTATACAGGAATGACGCACCTTTCGTTATAGTCAGGAATCAGCTCATCATGCGTAAGGAATGAAAGATTTTCCACTTTCGCCTGGGCGATGAGGAGCCGGTCGAAAGGATCATTGTGCTCCTTCACATTGTCCGGGCGGGAGAGCGTGCTGACCGCAAGGATGTGCTTGTCGGCAAGTCCCAGCGGGATGAAACCTGCGGAACGGCAGCCCTCGCTGAAATCTTTCTCACCAAAGGGGATTTCATCAGGGCGACGGGCGTGCTTCAGCATGACTTCCCAGACAGAGACCGTGCTGTAGTAGATTGTGTTGTTTGGGTCCAGGATCAGTTCCCGAGCCTTCTCGGAAAGCTGGGGAGCGTCATCCAGAGCCCAGATAGCGATGTGCGTATCAAGCAGTAGATTCACAGTGCACCTCCTGACAGCAGGTCGGCGATGGCGTCATTATCAGCATCAAAATCTCCATGCAGGGTGAATTTGCCCTTCGCAATTCCGATGCGGTTGGAGACAGGGGTCTCATTGATAAGCGTCATCATAATGATAGGCTTGCCATTGCGGGCAACCGTGATATAGTCTTCTTTTTTTGTTTCGAGCATGCGGATCAGCTTTGAAAGATCCGTTTTTGCTTCCAATACATTTACTTGCATCATAGGATACGCCTCCAATTATATGACCAGAATGACCAACCTGGTCTTCCTGACCATAGTATATCCGAAACAGCAGGAAATATCAACAGATAAATTGTGAACTTTCAACGGAAGGAGGAGCGAACTTTGGCCAATAGAATAAAAGGTCTCGTGGTCACCATAGACGGCGAAACCACTGGTCTCGACAAAGCCTTAAAAAGTGTCAATACCACGATCAAAGACACTCAGTCAAAGCTAAAAGATGTGGAGAAGCTCTTAAAGCTCGATCCTTCCAATACCGAGCTTCTGTCCCAGAAGCAGCAGACCCTAAAGGAAAAGATCTCCGCGACCAAGGAAAAACTGGACGCTCTAAAAACGGCCCAGGAGCAGGCAAAGCAGCAGCTGGAAAATGGCGATCTTGGCAAGGATAAATATGATGCCCTGCAGCGGGAGATCATCGCGACCGAGGAGGAACTGAAAAACCTTGCCCGGGAAGCGGCGGAAGCGAATGAGACCTTAAATAAGATCGATTCTGTCGGTAAGACCTTTGAGAATATCGGCTCCAAGATGAGCAAGGTCGGCGGGACGCTTACCAAGACCGTGACCGCGCCTATCGTCGGGATCGGCGCGGCTGCGGTGAAGACCACAGCAGATTTTGATGAGCAGATGTCAAAGGTCGGTGCCATCTCCGGAGCCACCGGGAAGGACTTTGATGACCTTCGCGCCAAGGCCCGGGAGATGGGCGCAAAGACGAAGTTCTCCGCAACCGAGGCCGGGCAGGGCTTTGAGTACATGGCCATGGCCGGATGGAAGACCGGGGATATGCTGGACGGCATCGAGGGCATTATGAACCTCGCGGCCGCATCCGGAGAAGACCTGGGTACGACTTCCGATATCGTGACCGACGCACTGACTGCCTTCGGTCTTTCCGCCAAGGACTCCGGGCATTTTGCGGATGTGCTGGCATCGGCAAGCTCCAACGCCAATACCAATGTCAGCATGCTGGGTGAGAGCTTTAAGTATGCGGCACCTGTCGCCGGTGCCCTTGGCATCAATGCGGAGGATACCTCCATAGCCCTGGGGCTTATGGCGAATGCCGGTATCAAGGCATCCCAGGCAGGCACTTCCCTTCGGACGGGCCTTACCAACATGGCAAAGCCCACGAAGCAGATGCAGACCTACATGGACCGCTACAACATCGCCCTTGTTCAGAACAAGGACGGCTCCATCAACCTGCGGGAGACCATGATCTCCCTCCGGGAAAAGATGGGCGGTCTTACGGAATCGGAACAGGCTGCAGCGGCCTCCGCGATCTTTGGGAAAAACTCGATGGCGGGCTGGCTTGCCATCATCAACGCATCCGATCAGGACTTTGATAAGCTCACCAGTGCCATTGACAACTGTGACGGCTCCGCCGAGCAGATGGCGCTGACCATGCAGGATAACCTGTCCGGGCAGATCACGATCTTAAAGTCTGCCCTGCAGGAACTGATGATCCAGATCGGTGACGCCCTGATGCCCACCATCCGGAACATTGTCTCCCATATCCAGACTTTTATTGAAAAGCTGCAGGGGATGGACGAGGGCACGAGAAACACGATCCTTCGGGTGGCGGCCTTCGCGGCGGCCATCGGGCCGGTGCTGCTCGTCGTCGGGAAACTTACCACCGGCGTCGGGAAAGCGATGCAGGCGATCTCGTCTATGGGGAAAGGGATCTTGACCTTCGTCAATCAGGCAAAGCTCGGTGTCGGGGCCGGCGGGCAGTTTGCTTCCGCGATCGCCGCCATCGGTCCTGTCGGCTGGATCATCATCGCGGTGGTTGCGGCGCTGACTGCGGCCTTTGTGCATCTTTGGAATACGAGCGATGAGTTTAAGGAAAAGATCACGGCTCACTGGGAGAAACTAAGAGAGAAATTCCAGGCAGTGGGAGAGAAGATCACCGAGGCGATCAACAGTCTCGGTTTTTCTTTTGAAGACCTGGGCGCTGTGTTCGACTGGCTCTGCAATGAAGTGTTCGCGCCGCTCCTTGATACCCTGCTTGGCTCCGTCATGGATACCTTTGGGGACATTATCGAGGTGTTCGGCGGCGTGGTCGAGGTGATCATCGGCATCATCAAAGGCTTTAAGGATGGGGACTGGAGCCTCGTCTGGCAGGGGATTTCGGATATCGCAACCGGGATCATCAACCTGCTGTTTGAGCCGATCCAGTGGCTGTTTCATCTCTTTGGCGTGGAACTGGATGATTTTGACGGCGACTGGTCGAAGGTGTGGACGGGGATCAAAGATTTCTTTACCACGATCTGGAACAGTATCCGGGAGTTTTTCTCCGGTATCTGGGAATCGATCAAATCCGTCGTAACGGGCGCACTCTCAGCGGTCAGCACCGGTATCCAGAATGCGTGGAATGCGGTATCCTCATTCTTTACCACCATCTGGAACGGTATCAAAGAGTTCTTCTCCGGTATCTGGGAGGGTATGAAGACCGCGGCCACTACGACGGCGACGGCCATCAGTTCCGGGGTGCAGAATGCGTGGAATGCGGTATTCGGATTCTTTACTACGATCTGGAATGGTATCAGCGGTTTCTTCTCTGGCGTATGGAGTGGCATGAAAACGGCTGCATCCACAGCATGGGAAGGCATCAAAACAGGCGTCACAACCGCCTGGAACGCTGTCCGGGATACGACCTCTACAGCCTGGGGAAATGTAAAAACATTCTTTGGCAATACATGGTCTTCCCTAAAGGAGACGGCGACTACCGCCTGGACAAATATCAAATCCGGAGTCAGCACCACATGGAATGCCATCAAGGATACGACCTCATCGGTGTGGAGCGGTATTAAGACCTTCTTCTCTACTACATGGGAAGGCATGAAGACTGCTGCGACCACGGCCTGGACGAACATTAAGAGCGGTCTATCAACCGCGTGGGAATCGGTGAAGTCCACGACTTCCACGGTCTGGGGCAATATCAAAACGAGCCTCGGCACGACCTGGGATGGTATTAAGAGCAGCGTTTCCACAGCATATGAAGCGGTGAAGGCTGGCATCTCCACAGCATGGGAGAATGTAAAGACCAAAACCTCTACCATCTGGGAGAGCGTTAAGGGCAATACATCTACCGCCTGGGAGAGTATCAAATCCAAGGCAACGACCGTAGCGGAGAGCGTCAAAACCTCTGTCGGTACCGCCTGGGACAACCTGAAAACAAAGCTCTCCACTGTGATGGAGAACATGAAATCGTCCGCGTCCACCGGATGGACGAATATGAAGTCAAGCATCACGACGGCTGCGGAGAATATCAAAAACAGTGTATCGACCGCTTTCTCGAATCTGAAGAATACGGCAAGCACGACCTGGAACAACATTAAAACCGCGATGACGGGCCCCATCGATACGGCGAAGAGCTATATCAGCGGCGCGATCAGCAACATCAAAGGGCTGTTCAATTTCTCATGGAGCTTTCCGTCCATTAAGATGCCGCACTTTTCCTGGTACTGGCAGGATATCGGCGGGCTGGTTTCCATCCCGATGTTCTCGGTGTCCTGGTACAAAAAAGCCATGGACAATCCGCTGCTCTTAAACGGCGCGACGATCTTTGGCGCGATGAACGGACAGTTTCTTGGAGGAGGCGAGGCCGGATCGGAAATGGTCATCGGCACGAAGACCCTGATGAATACGATCCGTCAGGCGGTGGCAGGCCTTGTTTCCGGGGAAATGAATGTCAACTACGGCGGAGTTACGGTTAATGTGTACTCGCAGCCGGGACAGGATATCTCTTCCCTTGCGGATGAGATCGAGGAGCGCATTAACATGAACGTGGCCAGACGAGCCGCGGCATTCTCGTAAAGGAGGGGGCAATGAGCCATATCTTTATTTACAACGGCAGAAGTTCAGCCGATTTTAACCTTGTCCTCTCCGGAGAGGATACCTGGAAAAAGACCATGCCGGATGTGGAGAGAACGCAGATCCCGGGAAGAAACGGCGATCTGCTGCTTTCCAACCACCGGTATCAAAACACGGAGCTCACCTACCATGTGGGCATCAAACGCGATTTTGACCGAAACTTTACATCCTTTATGAACTTTCTTCTAAAGGAGCCGGGGTATCACCGGCTTGAGGACAGTTACCACGGGGAGTATTACCGGATGGCGGTGCTGGATAAAGAGGTGAGCCCGAAGCTGGGCTTTCAAAACTATTCCGGCACCTTTGACCTTACCTTTTCCTGCATGCCGCAGCAGTACTTAAAAAGCGGCGAGCGGCTGCAGGTACTGACCGGCTCCGGCACGGTGTTTAATCCCACGATGTATGACGCAAAACCGCTCCTTCGGATCTACGGGAAGGGGAAACTGACGGTGGGGGATGAGCAGGTGACGGTCACAGAAAACGATTCTTATATCGATCTTGACTGTGAGCTGGAGGACGCCTTTCGGGACAATATCAATCTGAACCGGTGCGTGGAGCTGGAGAGCGGCGACTTTCCGATCCTGCCGCCCGGCAGCACCTCGATCACTTTCGGCTCCGGCATTACGAAGGTAGAACTGATTCCAAGGTGGTGGTGCCTATGAAACCGATCTTGTATCCGGCGAATGAGACGGAATTTAGGAATAACGGTCTGGGGCGGCTCTCGGAGGCGACGAAGTGCCTGGTGACGGAAGAACGCAACGGCCAGTACGAACTGGAGATGGAATATCCCATCACCGGCAGGCACTATGCCGATATCCGGGAGGAGCGGATCATTGCCGCGAGGCATGATGACTCCGATGATATCCAGCCGTTTCGGATTTATAAGATCACAAGGCCACTAAATGGTATTGTCACCATTTACGCCTGCCACATCAGCTATCAACTTTCCAAAGTGACGGTGATGCCCTTTGAGGCCGGCACCTGTGCCGATGCGCTGCGGGGTATGATACAAAACAGCGTGGGCGACTGTCCCTTCAATTTCTGGACAGACCGTTTTCTGGAAGCGAAATTCACGGTGGATACACCGGCGTCGTTTCGGTCACTGCTGGGAGGAGTCAGCGGGTCGATCCTCGATATTTACGGCCCCGGTGAATATGAGTGGGATAGATTTACCGTGAAATTTCACTCCCATCGTGGATCCGATCAGGATGTCTATATCCGCTACGGAAAGAACATGACCGATGTGAAGAAGACCACGGATACCACCAATATCTGGACAGGTATTCTTCCCTACTGGGCGGGGACGGACGAGGCTGAGCAGCCGATCATGATGCTGCTTCCAGAGAAGGTAATCTATTCTGACGCGGCGGATGATTTCATCTATAAGATGGTCGTGCCGGTAGATTTCTCATCGGCATTTGAGACGCAGCCAACAGAAGACCAGCTGCGTGCGCGGGCGCAGCGGTATGTTAGAAACAACGCGCCAAGCAGCATCCCGGCGAGTATTGATGTGTCCTTTATCGCCCTCTGGCAGACGGAGGAATATAAAAATGTCGCTCCGCTTCAAAAGTTAAAGCTCTGCGATACCGTGACCGTCTATCATAAGGGGCTGGGGATTGAGAACAAGGCTAAAATCGTAGCGGTCACCTATGATGTGATCTTAGAACGGTATGAGAAGATGACCATCGGGGAAGTAAAATCCTCCCTTGGCGATTCCATCCGTCAGATATCGGAAGAGATCAAAAAGGAAGTGCCGACGAACGCGTCCGTGTCACAGGCCATTTCCCTTGCTACAAATATTCTCTCCGGCAGCATGGGCGGCAACATCGTGATCAACACGAACGCCCAGGGGCAGCCGATAGAAATCCTGTCGATGGACACCGCGGATATCGCAACCGCCAAGAAAATACTAAAGATCAATCGAAACGGCATCTCTGTGACCGATAAGGGTTACAGCGGTGCTTTTTCCGTTTTATTGGATATGGACGGAGAGCTGGACGCCAGCATTCTGAAAGGGATCATCGACGCGGCCCTCGTAAAGTCTGGCACGCTTTCTGATAAGCAGGGGAATGTCACCTGGAACATGGCGACTGGCACATGGAAGGCGAAGAAGGCTGAGACGGATGCTCTGACCAGTGAGAAGATAACCGCAAAATCTGTAACCGCGGATACTGCATCCCTGGCGGTCATAAAGAGTACGACTTTGGAGGCAGACGCGGTATCCGCCAATACTGTGAACGGCAAAACAGTAAACGGCGATGTAGTCAGCTCTGGCGATGGATTTACTGGCAGTATACATGCGGGCGGCGCGTCTATATCCGTCCGGGCAGGCATTGTTACCGGAGCGACAGATGATCCGCCATCGCAGCCGGCAGAGACCTTTACCGGAACCTATCATGTGGACGGCGGAACGGTGACGGTAACAGACGGATTGATCACAGCGGTGACTGCTGATCCGCAGCCGGACCCGATACCGGAAGATGAGGAAGGAGACAATTCATGATCACAACACAGACAGAACTGGACGTATCTCCGGGCGGCATCGCGCCGGTGATCCATGTGAGCCAGTATGATACCGGAAGCAGAACGCTTCTGTTTAACCTGGTGGCGACGGCGGGAGACCTGATCCTGCCGAATGGTACCAAGGCAGAAATCAGGGGAACCAAGCCCGACGGGAATGGGTTCTCCTATGACGCGCTTATCAACAGCAAAACCGTGACCGTGGATGTGACGGAGCAGATGACAGCAGCCGCAGGCAAGGCGGTCTGTGAGCTCATCCTCTATACCGGCACCCCGGCGAAGGAAGGGACGGAAGCCTCTGCGGATTTCACCCAGCTTGCCACCGCAAACTTCATCCTGTTTATCGAGCGGGCTGCGCTGGATAAGGATACGGTGCGCTCCGGCTCTGAGATCAAACAGCTGATCACGGTCCTTGACCACACAGACGAGCTTCTTGCTGCAGCCCAGACGATGGATGATGCCAAAGAGCAGATCGCGGAGATGACCGAAAGCACCAGAAGCGACATGACAGCCCTTGCCCAGCGCGTGGAGACGAATGCCGAGGAGCTTGCCGAGGCGTCCCGGAAATCAGCGGAAGCATCCGCCCGGTCTGCCGACGCTGCGGAAAAGACGCTGGAAACCGTGGAAGCAAAAGGCGAGCAGTTATCCCACCTCGCCATCACCTCCGACACCCTGGCAAAACAGGCGCTGGAAAAAGCGACCAATGCAGAGAATGAATCTGCGGAGACATCCAACGCCGTCGATATGGTAAGCCGGGAGCTTGCAAGGCTGCGGCTCCTCACGGAGGGCAAGGTCGATGATGCCTATGTGGAGGACGGGTTTCTCTACATGACAAGTGACGGAGATGTTGTCGTAGGGCCGCTTGGCCCCTTCTCCGGAACCGGCGGTGGCGGCGGTGGGGGAACCTCCGGGAACAATGCCCACATCACGCTCACCAATAAATCCGGCTTCCTGTCCCGGACGATTGCGCAGGGTGACACCTTGCCGATCACTATCAACTGGACATCGGAGGAGGACGATATTCCCACCGGCAACGGCACCATGAAGATCACGGTCGGCGGTGTCACCCGGGCTATGCTGGATGTCAGGCAGGGGGATGTGACGGTGGATGTGGCCCCGTACCTGTCCGCGGGATCATCGGTTGTGAAGATCAATGTGGCGGATATCTACGGAAACAATCGGACGCTGAATTTCTCCATCACGGTGGTGGTGCTGACGCTTACTTCCAGCTTTGATGACGCGGCTGCCTACACAGGACCCATCAGTTTTCCGTATGTCCCGACCGGCAACATTCAGAAGACGATGGTCTTCCTTCTGGACGGGCATGAGATCGGACGGACGGTTACCTCGGTTTCCGGCAGGCAGCAGTCCTTTACCATCCCGCAGCAGAGGCACGGCGCACACAGTTTTACCTGTTATTTTGAAGCGGATATCAACGGGCAGACGGTTAAGAGCAACGAGCTCTACTACGAGATCATCTGCCTGGAAACTATGAACCTGACGCCGATCGTCACCTGTGATTTCCACACGGAGACGGTCAAGCAGTACACGACGATCCATATCGGCTACTCGGTTTATGACCCGACCTCCATGAACGCGGATGTGGTGATTAAGAGAAACGATGCCGTGATCTCCACCCAGACGGTAGGACGCTCCAAGCAGGACTTTGCGGTGCGGATGGATACCGTGGGAACCTTCACCTTTGAGATCGCGTCGGGAGAAGCCAGCCGGTCTTTCAGCCTTACGGTCACAGAATCTGACATCCAGATCGAGGCGGAGACGGAAGCCCTGGCGCTTTACCTTACCAGTTCCGGACGGAGCAATTCCGAGGAAAACCGCAGCGTTTGGAGCTATGGGGATGTGACGGCAAAGCTGTCCAATTTCAACTTCGCTTCCGATGGCTGGCAGAAGGATGAGGACGGCATCTCCGTTCTTCGGGTCGCGGGTGACGCAAGAGTGCAGATCCCGTATCTGCTTTTCGGATCAGACTTCCGTACCGCCGGAAAGACTATCGAGCTGGAGTTTGCCACCCGGACAGTTATGAACTACGACGCCGTGATCCTTAGCTGCATGAGCGGCGGCAGGGGGTTATCCCTGACGGCACAAAAGGTCGTCCTTCGCTCCGAGCAGAGTGAGATCGGGATGCAGTTTAAGGAAAACGAGCATGTGCGTGTGGCCTTTGTGGTGGAAAAGCGCACCGAGCACCGCCTGGTGTACTGCTACATCAACGGCATCATGTCCGGCGCGATCCAGTATCCGGTGAACGATGACTTTTCGCAGACGGAGCCGGTGGGAATCGCCATCGGAAGCAACGAATGCACCATCGACATTTATAACATCCGGGTATATGACAATGATCTGACGCGGCAGCAGGTGCTGGATAACTGGATCGCGGATACGCAGGATGTGGATGAGATGCTGGCGCGGTATCAGAGGAACCAGGTGTATGACGCCTACGGAAATATCGTGAAAGAGCAGCTTCCGCCGGATCTGCCGTACCTGATTCTGGAAGCGGATGAGCTTCCCCAGTACAAGGGCGATAAGAAGACGATCAGCGGCTCCTATACCGATCCGCTGCATCCGGAAAAGTCCTTCACCTTCACCGGCGCACAGTTTGATGTGCAGGGTACTTCCTCCCAGTACTATGAGCGGAAGAACTATAAGGGGAAATATAAGGAAGGGGTTGTCAACGCCAACGGAAATACGCAGGAGATGATCAGGCTCCGGGATGACTCCATCGCGGTGGCGACCTTCTGCTACAAAGCGGATGTGGCTTCCTCTGAAGGTGCCAACAACGTGGAACTGGTGCGTCTCTATGATGATGCCTGCCCGTATCGGACACCGGCCCAGAAAGAAGACCCCCGCGTGCGGCAGGGAATCGACGGCTTCCCAATCGTCATCTTCTGGCATGATACCGTGAAGGACGAGACGGCCTTCATCGGAAAGTACAACTGGAACAATGATAAATCCACCGATGAAGTCTTCGGCTTTAAGGAGGACGATGAGTCCTGGGAAGTTAGAAACAACACCGGCGACCGTGTGGTGTATAAGAGCGCGGACTATTCCGGTGACGCGTGGCTGAATGATTATGAAGCCAGATTCCCGGATACAGATCCTCCGTATGCCGATCCAGCCCAGCTGCAGGAGTTTGCCGCGTGGGTAGTAAGCACCGATACCGAGAAAGCGACCGGGGCGCTGCTTCCTTCTCCTGTAACCTACGGCGAGGAAGAATACACCCACGATACTTACGAGTACCGGCTGGCGAAATTCAAAGCGGAAGCGGGGGACTACATGGAGCTTGATTCCGCCATGTTTTATTACCTTTTCACTGAACTGTTCCTCATGGTGGACAGCCGGGCCAAGAACATGTTCCCGTCATTTATGGGAGGTGACATTACAGGATGAAAAAAAGAATAGTGTTCCTGCCGTATGACTTTGATACGGCCATCGGGATCAACAATGAAGGCGCGCTGGTATTCCCTTACAACCTGGAAGACATCGACCAGACGGAGGGCGGCGCGGATGTATTTAACGGGCAGCAGAGTGTTCTTTGGAAGAACATGCGGGCTGCCTTTTTTGATGAGATGAAAGCCATGTATCAGAATCTTCGTTCCACCAGAAAGCTCAGTTATGAGCTGGTGGAGCGGATGTTTGAAGAGCATCAGGCCAAGTGGCCCGAAGCCATCTTCAATGAGGATGCGTGGTTTAAGTATTTGGCCCCGCTGGTGGAAAAAGGCAATGCGAGTTACCTGTCCATGCTGCAGGGCAGTAAGGCAGAACAGCGGAAGTGGTGGCTGTATAACCGTTTCCGGTACATCGACAGCAAGTACAATGCCGGCGATTCCCTGTCAGATGTCATTACGGTCCGTGGTTATGCCAAGGCCGATATTACCATCGAGCCTTATGCGGATGTATATGCCTCGGTGAAATATGGCTCTTACCTTGTGCAGGAGCGGTCGGCCAGAAACACCAAAACAAAGCTGGAATGCCCGCTGGACAATGTGAACGATACAGAAATCTACATCTACTCCGCATCCCAGCTGGCAGATGTGGGAGACCTCTCTGGCCTCATGGTCGGCTACGCTGACTTTTCCAAAGCGGTGAAACTGCAGGCGTTAAAAATCGGGGACAGCGATCCCGGCTACAGCAACGGCAACCTGACCGAACTGTATCTGGGCAATAACGAGCTTCTTCGCTCGATTGACGTCCGTAACTGTCCGCTGCTGTCTCAGGCGGTGGATCTGTCCGGCTGCGCGAATATAGAGCACATCTATTTTGACGGCACAGCCATCACCGGTCTGGATCTGCCAAAGGGCGGCATCATCAAGACGCTGCATCTGCCGGGGACGCTGGCAAACCTGACCGTGGTGGATCACAGCGGAATCACGGACTTTGTGCTTCCCTCAAAGGAAAACCTGTCCACGGTCCGTCTGGAGAATACCGGCAGCGGTATTGACACCATGGCCCTGATCCGGGAACTGCCGGTGGGCTGCCGCGTGCGCATCATCGGTTTTGACTGGACGGTGGCCAATGAGGCGGAGCTTACCGAACTGCAGGGAATCTTCGATACCATGCGCGGCCTGAACGAGAGCGGTGGTAATGAGGATATGGCACAGCTGTACGGTCGCATTCACCTGAATACCATCACCGGCGCAGTCCTGAAGGATTTCAAAGCAGGGTACCCGGATGTGACAGTGCTCTACAGCAATATCACCAGCAAGTGCTATTACTGGAACTATAATGGCACCGTCTTGCTTTCGACCAAATCCGCGACAAACGGCGGAAATGTCAGTTATACCGGAAGCACACCGACCAGGCCCGCGACAGCGGCTGCGACATATACCTTTGCCGGATGGTCGAGGACGATTGACGGTGAGAAAGACCCAACGGCGGAGCAGAAGATCGTGGAGGATCGAAACCTGTATGCGGTATTTACCGCGGCGGTTCGAACATACACGGTTCGCTACTATGTCGGCAGCACCGTGATCCTGACAAAGACCAATGTGCCCTACGGCAGCAGTGTCTATTACGACGGCGCTACACCGAGGAATACGGCGCAGACCGATCCTGACGATTATGAATTCATCGGCTGGGATCAGGAAGCAGTCAATATCCAGGGTGATGTGAAATGCACAGCGCAGTTCAGATACACCGGCCTTGCATACCGGCATTTGCTGGACGGCAATATTAGCGGCGAATTTGAAAACACCTATGCAACCGCTGTTGGTCAGTACGGTTTGTCCTACTGGACCACGATCACATCGATCAGCCTTCCCAATGTGGAGAGCGTCGGATACCGGGCATTCTATAACGACAGCGCCGGCTCCAAGGTAAAGACCCTGCTCCTTCCGAAGGCGAAAACCATCGGGGAGTATGCATTTTACCGTATGCAGTCTCTGACAGAGGTGGACTTAAGCAGCGCGGAGACATTCGGGCCGGAAGCATTCTATAACTGCTCAAGCCTGAAAGAGCTATCGCTTCCCATGACAGAAGAACTGTCGAAAAACATGTTCCAGGCGTGCTACGCCCTCGAAACGGTACATGTCCCGAAACTGAAAAAGATCGGGAATGGCTCCTTCCGTTCCTGCCAGAAACTGAAGACTGTCAATCTCCCGGAGACCCTCGAAGAAATCGGAGAGGAGGCTTTTTACGGCTGCACCGCTTTGGAGGAGATCATTATCCCGCAAAGCGTAATTCGTCTGAAGAACTATACCTTCCGAAACTGCACGGGTCTGAAGCGAGTCTATTTCATGGGCAAGCCGACAGATGCGCTGTACGCGCAGATGTTCTCCGGATGCACCAACCTTTCGGATATCTATGTGGCCTGGAACTATGGGGAAAAGGCGAGTGCTCCATGGAGCGCAGCAAATGCCACCATCCATTACGCAGACGAGGGATGGATGGCCGATTTAGTTGGAGAGAAGGAGGGATAAGCCATGGCGGTTGTAGAACAGACGATAGACATTATCGGTGACGACGCATTCTGCGCCATCATTCTCGGAAGAAGCATCCCGGGCGGCATGCCCGTGGATATTTACGATACGGATCTGAGGAAGCTGAGAAACCATGCGCTTCGAAATATGTCCGGGCTGGAATCGGTCAGTTTTCCGAATGTGACCAGCGTCGGAAGCTATGCATTCGCGGAATGCCCTAACCTGAAAAGAGCGTCCCTGCCGCTTGTCACCTCGCTGCCGGAACGTGTCTTCTTCAGCAATTCTTCTCTGGAAGAACTGGATCTGCCGAAGGTGACATCAATTGGGCAGTTCTGTATCTCAGGCAAGGCACTGAAACGGCTGGAGCTTCCGAGCCTTACCACGACAGGAAATTCGGGGCTGATCCTTTATTCCCTCCCGGCGCTGGAAGAGGTGATCGTGCCAAGGCTGGCCACTGTCGGAAAAACGACCTTCCATACCTGCACAGCCTTAAAACAGATGGATCTGCCATCGGCGGTCAGCCTTGGCTCTCAGTTTCTATCGGGATGCAAGGCGCTGGAAGTGGTTAACATCGGCCCGAACTTAAAAACCATCGACAGCACAGCATTTCAGGAAACACCAGATGGCCTGGTGATCAATCTTTCCATCGCGGAGGGGGAGATCGCCGGCGCTCCCTGGGGCGCACCGAATGCCATCATCAACTATGAGGTACCGTACTCCGGCAAGGTTCCGATGCCGGAAAGCTAAGAGAGGGGGAAAGAGCGAATGATCCGAAAAATGCTCTATCGAACAGAGCGCGAGGGTGGTGGATACACCGTATCGCAGATCCGGCCGGAAGATGGCGTGCGCTATAAGGTCAGGTGGCGGCTGATTGCCGATGAAGGCAAGGCGATCACAGACGGCAGCACCACGGTCATGGTCATAGACCTTCTGCACCGAAAGGACTGCGAGGCATGGCAGGACTGTGAACTGCCGGATGAATTGAAGCCGCTGTCACCGGAAGATATCCTGGCAAGGACAGAGGTTGCCACAGAAGATAACGAGCCGGTTCCAATGCAGCCGGCCGCATTATAAGGAGGAGACCACCTATGAGCATTTATGAATTAACACAGAAACTTTCAACCGGGGAAGTGGCGGGGTGGGCAGTTGTACTGATCGTGATATTTCTTTCCCTGGTACAGATCAGCCCTGTGAAACTGAATCCCTGGGATCGCATCCTGTCGTGGTTTGGCAGAAAGATGAACGGTCCGACAGAAGATCGGCTTAAGGCTGTGGAGACCCAGATCCGCGACATGTGGATCAATAACCACAGACAAAGTATTCTTACATTTGCAAGAGAATGCAGAGCCGATATCGGCCACAGTTCGGATGAATGGTCAAATGTACTGAATATCGCCGAGGAGTATGAAAAGTACGTGACCGACAACCACATCACGAACGGAATCATCACGCAGGATACGGAGTATCTGAGAAACCTGTACCAGGAGCTGTCCAGAGAACATAAGATCTGACAGCAGTTACCATCTGATGGATAAACACAGCGGGCTCTGCCAAAAACGGCGGCGAGGCATGCTGTGTTTTTTCATGCCCCGCATACCGGATACCGGTGCGACAGGGCGCAAATAGCCGCCGGGCATTGTACGGAGAAAGAGGAACCATATGAATACTGTAATTATCGAAACGCTGGTGAGCGTATTGGCCAATCTTGCAATCACCCTGATCGGCGTCTTTGGGGCGTGGCTTTTAGCACAGATCAGCAAAAACCAGCAGCTTGCAAACATCAACACCGCCGTTGCGGAACTGACCACCGCTGCGGAGCAGACCGTGCTTGAGCTGCAGCAGACGGTTGTGGATGACCTGAAGGCCGCGCATGCCGACGGGAAGCTGACGCAGGATGAGATCAGGAACCTTGGCAAGAAACTGCTGGAAGGAACCCTGCAGAAGATGTCTGAAACCGGAGTCGGTGTACTGAAGGCCGCGAATGTGGATATCAACGCCATCATCACCGGTGCGGGCGAGGCGCTGATCGCAAAGATGAAGGAAGCGGAGTGATCCCTTCCTTCGCAGCAGGCAATAGGATCACTTTTGATGTGGGAGGCAGAAATGTCTCCCTGTATTTTTGCCCTGAATCAGGGCGAGGGAGGAAATCATTATGGCATATACGAATAGTGGGCTGGTAGCCTACAAAAAATTAAGTCCGAATCATTCTGGCCAGAGAACGCACAGTATCGACCGCATCACGCCGCATTGTGTCGTGGGCCAGTGTACGGCGGAAGGTCTGGGAGACTGGTTTGCGGCCAGCTCCACGCAGGCAAGTTCCAATTATGGTATTGACAGGGACGGGCGCGTCGGCCTGTATGTGGAAGAGAAGAACCGCAGCTGGTGCAGTTCTTCCAACGCGAACGACCAGCGCGCGGTCACCATTGAGTGCGCTTCTGACACCACGGAGCCTTACGCGTTCCGGGATGTGGTCTATCAGAAACTGATCACGCTCTGCGTTGATATTTGTCGCCGAAACGGTAAGAACAAGCTGATCTGGTTTGGCGATAAGGAAAAGACGCTGAACTATTCCCCGAAATCCGGGGAGATGATCCTGACCGTGCATCGATGGTTTGCTAATAAGAGCTGCCCGGGCAACTGGCTTTACGCGCGTATGGGGGATCTGGCATCTAAGGTTACTGCCCAGCTTGGCGGAGAGACGGTTACCGTCACCTCGCCGTCTGGACTTACCTATGGTGATTCCGGGGAAGCAGTGAAGACCATGCAGCAGATGCTGATCGCGTGCGGCTATTCCTGCGGTGACGCCGGGGCGGACGGACAGTTTGGTGATTATACACTGAAAGCCCTGAAAGCATTTCAGAAGGCGGCTGGCCTGACAGTGGACGGCATCTACGGCCCAGCCACAAAGGCAGCTCTGGAGAAAGAATATAAGGGCAAAAGCGGCGGCAGCACGGCCGGAAAATCCGCGGGGATGCAGGCGGCTGCATTGAAGGATCTGTCAGAGGAAGATGCCATCAAGAAGGTCGGTGCGCTGTTCACAGCGGATATGAAAAAGTCCGGCATCCTGGCATCCGTATCCCTGGCGCAGTTTATTCTGGAATCTGGGTACGGCAAGTCGGAACTGGCCCAGAACGCCAATAACTGTTTTGGCATGAAGAAGTCACTCTCCGGGAATACATGGGGCGGCAGTGCCTGGGATGGAAAAAGCGTCTACACCAAAATGACGCAGGAGCAGAACGCAGACGGCTCTTATGTGACTATCACAGCAGATTTCCGTAAGTATCCGTGCGTTGAGGATTCCATTGCCGATCACTCCGCATATCTTTTGGGGGCTATGAATGGAAGCAAGCAGCGGTACGCCGGGCTTGCGGGCTGCGCAGACTATAAGAAAGCGGTGCAGATCATCAAGGATGGTGGATACGCGACCAGCCTGACCTATGTACAGAATCTTATCGGTATCATTGAGCGCTGGGGGCTCACAAAATATGATACCGTTGCAGTCACGCCGACGGAACCACTGCCTGCTGCGGACGCATGGTATCGTGTGAGGAAATCGTGGTCGGACGCGGCATCTCAGGTCGGCGCGTTTAAGTCTCTGGATAATGCCAGGGCTTGTGCGGATGAGCATAAGGGATACTATGTGTTTGATCCGGACGGTGTGAAGATCTATACACCCAAAACCTCGGTGGAGGTGCCCTTCCTTGTGAAGGTGAGCATTCCGGATCTGAATATCAGAAAAGGCGCTGGTACCAACTACAGTAAGACCGGCAAGTACACCGGCATCGGTGTATTCACCATCGTGGAAGTGGCCGATGGCCCGGGATCAGATGCGGGCTGGGGAAAATTAAAGTCCGGCGTGGGCTGGATTTCCCTTGCGTACGCGCAGAAGATTTGACGCACATTGTTGTTAAATACTGCCTGATCTGAGGCGGACAGGAAGCCGATTTTTCTCCGTTTTATGGGGTCAAATTGGCTTCCTACTTATTGAAATAAGACTTGCTTTACAGCCAACCTGACGGTAATATGCCACTACGCCAAGAGAGAGGAGGGAGAGCATGGCGAAAAAGAACATCCAATTCAGCCTGCCGAGTTTTGATGAACTGAAATCAGAAGTGTCCTCATCGCAGTCTCCAATCCGCCCGACTGGGATAGACCGGTCTATGAATGTGATCAGGGCTGCGGCTTCGACAAAAAGACTGAGGGTAGCCGCATACTGCCGTGTTTCCAAGGATAAGGAAGACCAGCAGTCTTCGATCGCCATACAGAAAGAACATTTCACATCTGAGGCGGCAAAGCATGACGACTGGCTTTTCATGGGCATTTACGCCGACATCGTGTCCGGAACGAAGAAGGAAAAGAGACCGGAATTAAAACGACTCTTATCTGACTGTGCGGCAGGGCGCGTCAATCTTGTGATGACCAAGTCTGTCTCACGGTTTGCCAGAAACACTACCGACCTTCTGGAGATGGTGCGATCACTGACTGCTGCCGGAACGGACATTGTTTTCGAGCGTGAGAACCTCGATACGCGCACGATGAGTTCAGAGTTCCTTTTGACAATCCTCGCTTCCCTGGCAGAGGACGAGAGCCACAGCATTTCCGACAACTGCCGCTGGGGCCTGCAGAAGCGTTTTGAAAATGGAACCTACCGCGCGGCAACCGCGCCTTACGGTTATGATCTTGTGGACGGCAACTACGCAGTAAATGAAACGGAAGCCGCCGTCGTACAGGAGATCTTCACACGCACCCTTGCGGGAGAGACGCAGCGGGCTATTGCAGAGGATCTGAATGTCAGGAACATCCCGACCAAGCGTGCCGGGCAGAAATGGAAAGGAAAAGAGCTTAATCCCAAGTGGGAAGGATTATCCATCGCGAGGATCCTCAGGAATGTTTCCTACACCGGCGATCAGATTTTCCAGAAACAATTCACGGATCAAAACTTTAGGGTGCGCCGTAACAAAGGGCAGCAGCCGCAGTTCTACCAGGAAAACCACCATCCCGCCATCATAGATAAGACCACTTTTGAAACGGTGCAGGAATTGCTGGAAAAGAACAAAAGCCATTGTGCCACCGGAGAAAAACAGTACACAACGCTCTCCTGCATGCTCGTATGCGGCCACTGCGGATCGCATCTGACGCGGCAGGTCAATGGGGCCGGAAATGTCTACTGGGTGTGCCACAAGCGCAGGAAGAGAGCAGCTGATTGCCCGATGGATAGCATCAAGGAAGAAGCGTTCATCGCTGACTTCGAGAATCTGATCTTAGATCTGCATGCGGATGACAGCCTGGTGCGGGAATACTTGGAACAGATCAAAACGGAGCATGACTCCATACAAAGAGTAAGAAAGCTCAGATCACGGATCGAGCAGATCGATCAGGAGATCGCGGGGCTTAACAACATCATCACACGAGTCCGGCCAGCGGATTACCGATCCCGGCAAAATGAATTAGCCGCCGAGCGGGAAATGCTCCAATCCGAACTGGCACAGATGTGTGACAACCGAATAGAAATGACAGAGGAACTGCTGAGGGTAATCCACAGCGGTTCTTTTGTTTTTGAGGACACATTCAAAAGAATCACCGACAGCGTGACCGTACATGACAGGGGGCATTACACGATTGCATTTTGCTGCGGTCTGGCTGTTGAATACGACGGGAGGGAATGAGAATGGCAGTTACAAAAGCAGCTTCAAGAGTACAGGTTCTAAGACCGGACCAAAGACCGGCGCGAAGGACGATACAGCCGCCACTGGCGGATCACCATCGCACCCGCGTGGCGGCCTACTGCCGGGTCAGCACAGATCATGAGGATCAGGAAACATCGTTTGAAGCTCAGCAGACCCATTTTACAAATTTCATCAACGGGAATCCGGAATGGGAGATGGTTGGCATCTACGCTGATGAGGAATCCGGTGTCAGGGCCAATAAGCGTGAAAACTTTATGCGGATGATCGGGGATTGCGAATCCGGTAAGATCGACATGGTGCTCTCAAAGTCCATCAGCCGCTGGGCAAGAAATACCCTGGACAGTCTGAAATACATCCGGAAGCTGAAAGCCCTGGAGATCCCGGTCTTCTTCACAAAGGAAAACATCAACACCATGGACGCCGGCGGCGAGGTGCTTACCACCATCCTCTCGTCACTGGCACAGCAGGAATCAGCCTCCATTAGCCAGAACGTCCAGATCGGCGTGCGGTATCACTATCAGGAAGGAAAAGTGTGCAGTGGGGTCCACAGGCTTCTGGGCTACAACCGGACGCCGGAGGGATCGCTGGTGATCGTTCCGGAAGAAGCGGAGATCGTGCAGCGGATCTTTAGAGATTTCCTTGACGGCTACAGCACAAAGCACATCGCTAAAAGGCTTGCGGAGGAGGGCGTGGACGGGAATAAGACCACCGTCGGCGGCACGGTCTTCGAGCGGAACTGGAATTACCATGGGATCGAGTACATCCTGAAAAACGAGAAGTATTCCGGCGATCTGCTTTTGCAGAAATACTACACGGTGGATTTCCTGACCAAAAAGGTGGCAAAGAATAACGGACAGTTACCACAGTACTTCGTGGAAAATAGTCACGAGGCCATCATCCCGAAGGAGGTCTTCCAGCAGGCACAGGCAGAGCGGGAACGAAGGCGCAGGCACTGGAAGGATTTCAAGTATACCCATGCGGTGCCGCTTTCCGGGAAGGTGATCTGCGGATGCTGCGGGCTGCCTTACCGCCCTGTGAAATCCACATGGCGTTGCGATGCCAAGATGAATAAGGATCGGCATCCCGACATCGTATGCGATAATGACTCCATCCGCGACGAGACCCTGCGGCAGGCGGTTGTGGATGCCATGAACATGCTCCCGGAAAGAGCGGAGGAGCTGATCCGCCTGGAGGAACGGCTGCGCTGGGGCGGCCTTCAAAAAGCAGACGATCTGCTCACCCAGATCGAGACGGCAATGGATGCCCTGGATGAAGAGATCAGGGAGGCAAAGGAGCGTGCCGACACGACCGCCGAGCAGGAAGCGCGAGAACAGCTAAACGACCTGCGCGGCCACTGGGCGGAAGCCTCCGAGCAGCGCGCGGTCTACGCTGATAAGATGCTCCAGATCCGAAACCTTCGGGACAGGGTGAAAGCCATCACCGAAGGGAGCGAGGAGAGGCCTTATCGCAAGAGTCCGAACGGACGCTGCGAAGACCCTGACCTTTTCTTTAGGCTCACAAGGCCAGACTACCCGGACGGGAAGGTGGTTGAATGCAGGGATGATGACATCCTCAGACTGGTAGAGAAGATCGAGATTGGGGAGACGAAAGTTACGGTCACCTTTAAGGCCGGTATTTCAATCGAGCTTGAGAGAGGGGCGTAAAGTCCCCTCCTGCCGCATGCCCGCAGTGTGGGATTGCAGAAATGTGATCCTGTGCTGCGGGCTCTTTTTTTGTTTTATCCCGCGGGGCCGGTGTCGATTTAATCAATTGTTAACCTTTAAGATATTGATTTTTCGGACAAAAATGATATACTGGGGCAAATAAAAGGGAGTAGCGGAACGGCAATATTACAGCCGGACTTGAAACCGTCAGTACGATGTGGGTGGCCACATCCGTATCAAGTGAGATCGCAAGACTTTTATCATGGCAGTGGCTGTGGTAAAGGTCTTTTTTCATAGTCAGCTGCCAGATGAGCACACCAATGCGGTAGAAGGGAGCTGGATATGTATAACAGAGATATTGAGATTAGAGAGGCAATTGAAGCCGGGGAGCGTGCGCTGCATTCACTAAGGGATGCTCGCAGCAGCCTTGGCAGCGCGAGAAACTGGGGGCTGTTCGATCTGCTCGGCGGTGACCTGATCAGCGGGCTGGTGAAGCATAAGAAAATCGGCGATGCCCGGGCCAGTCTGAATCAGGCAAAGTATGATCTGGAGCGGTTTAGCCGGGAACTTAATGATGTGCGTGACCTGCAGGAGTTAAACATTGAGATCGGAGATTTCCTGATATTTGCGGATTTCTTTTTCGACGGATTTCTTGCTGACATCATGGTGCAGAGTAAGATCCGGCAGGCCCAGGAGAACATCGATGATGCGATTTTCCGTGTAGAAAATCTGTTAAGCAGACTGAGAAGATACTGAGATCGGAGGTGAGCATAATGTTGATCATGATCCTTATGATAATGCTTCTGTTTGGTGTAATAAGAGTTGGCCTGCGGCTTGCCTGGGGAACGACAAAGTTCCTGTTTGGTCTCGGCCTTTTCTGGGTATGCCCGCTGTTGTTTGTGCTGGCGGTATTCTTCGGGGCATTCAGCCACACATGGCTGCCGATTGTGATCATCGGCCTGCTGCTTGGCAGAGGCTACAGGAGAGCGATTTAAGTCTGGCACAGGAATTGACGGGAGGTGCGGTATGAGCATCATTTTCATTATCTTTGTTCTGATCATCGGCGCAATGATCTATGTGGGCACGACGAGGCAGCGGTATCACGCCGCGGGTGAAGGGATCGACAGCAGAAATATGGAAGATTATGGGCATCCAGTAAAATCCCTTTATACCAGCACAGAAGTATTTACGCTTCACCATCGGATCGAGGTCACCGACGAAAACGACAGCGTTGCGTATCGCGCTGAGACGCAGTTTCCGTCGATCCATGATAAAACCGATATTTACAGGGCGGACGGAAGTCATGTGGCCCACATCGAGCGGAAGCTGTTCTCATTTCATGAGATCCGGTATATCGACATGAGTAATGGCATCAGTTTCCAGCTCTCCAATGAACTGTTCCACCTCATCCGTGATGTGACCAACATTGAGGGGCTCGGCTGGGTGCTGGAAGGGAATTTTCTGCAGCTTAATTTCTCTTTGAAAGACAGCGGCGGGAGCCTGATCGCCGTCGTCGGACAGAAGATGTTTTCGATCCATGATAAGTACTGCGTGGATATTTATCAGCCCGAACATGAGGATACAGTTATTGCGATCCTGATCGCTTTGCAGCATATGATCCGCGACAGGGAGTCGGCTGCATCCAGCTCCAGCAGCGCGGGAAGCAACGGATAGAATAATTGCCCCTGTGTGGCTTTTTCAGGAGAGAGGCTCGGAGGATTCCCAAGTGCTCCGCTGAAAAAAGCGACACAGAAAAATATTTTATTTTCCCTGTTGACCCTCACGTTCCGTCATAGGATAAGCTTTGCACATCGGGAGGAAAAACCATTATGAAAACAGTGAAAGAAGTATCAGACCTTACAGGTATCTCCGTGCGCACGCTGCATTACTATGACGAAATCGGTCTTTTCAAACCGACAGAGGTCTCCGATGCAGGATACCGGCTTTATGACAATGAAGCCCTGTCAAAGCTTCAGCAGATCCTCATTTTCCGGGAATTGGATCTGCCGCTGGCGGATATCCGCATCATCATGGATCATCCTGATGTTGACTACACATCAATCCTGGAGAAACAGCGAGAACTGCTCAAATTAAAAAGAGAGCGGTTGGATCGAATCATCTCCTCGATTGACAATATGCTGAAGGGAGATCAGAACATGGACTTTACGGTATTTGACGAGACAGAGATCAAAACGATGTTTGCTGATATGCTGGCGAACATGAATGAGGAGCAGAAGCAAATTTTCATCGACCACTATGGGAGCCTTGAAGCGTGGGAAGAACACATGCTGAAACGGGCATCCGATGAAGATGTCCAGAAGAACTATGCCAAAGTGATTGAATGGTACGGCGGCAAGGAAGCGGCGATGGCTTCCGTGAAAGAGTCACGGGGATCCGAGATTATTACGGCTTACCAGAAACGGATCGGTGAGATACAGAGAAAAATCGCTGGTATGCGCGGTACGGATGTGAATGACTTTGCCGTGAGACAGCTGATGGGAGAATATGATTTTGTCGCCAAGCAGTTGTATCAGATTGAAGATCCGAAACTCATGATGTTGGATATCGCCAGAGGATATCGGGAGAATAGAGAAATGAGGGAAGGATTTGATTCTGTTTACGGAGAAGGTGCTGCTGAATACGTAGGTGAGGCGATAATGGCATTTTATCGCTAGGGCTGAGTCCCCTGTGCGGCTTTTTCAGGAGAGAGGCTGGGAGAATTCCCAAGTGCTCCGCTGGAAAAGGCGACACAGGGGCTTTTTCTATTTCAGCCCCATGATCACATCGGTTTTCGGTTAAAAATGATAATCGTCCTCGGAACCCTGGTAGTCAAGGATTTTGAGGACGAGAAGGACGCGATTTCAAGGCAAAAACGCCCAAAATAACGGGGTTTCGTTGCAACATGGGTCGAGCGTAGCCGGAACCCCTGCGTGGGTGGACTTCTCGTACTCGGTGAACGGCAAAATGTACGATTTCAGCCTTCCCGGAGGCGGATTTGTGAGTTTCACAAACCTCATAGAAGTGCTGGGTATAATTGAGGGAACGAACAGCGGAGAAAATGACATTGATTCTGCG
>JAFTGE010000032.1 GCA_017458085.1 Oscillospiraceae bacterium | reverse complement strand
TTGCCGCCGACGATGGCCGGCAGATCCTTGAGGTCGGCCGGGACCGTCCAGTCGAGCGTGATGTTGGAGAACGGCGCCTGGGTGCCCCAGCGGGACGGGGTGTTCACGCCGAAGACGAAGGACTGGATGCACTGCTTGACCTCCTTGTAGTCCAGGTTGTCCACCTTCACGAAGGGGGCCAGATAGGTGTCGAAGGAGGAGAAGGCCTGGGCGCCGGCCCACTCGTTCTGCATGATGCCGAGGAAGTTGACCATCTGGTTGCAGAGGGTGGACAGGTGGCTGGCCGGGGAGGAGTTGATCTTGCCCGGAATGCCGAGGCCCTGCTGGATCAGCTGCTTGAGGCTCCAGCCGGCGCAGTAGCCGGTGAGCATCGACAGGTCGTGCAGGTGGATGTCGCAGTTGCGGTGAGCGTCGGCGATCTCCTGATCATAGACCTCGCTGAGCCAGTAGTTGGCGGTGATGGCGCCGGAGTTGGAGAGGATCAGACCGCCGACAGAATAGGTGACGGTGGAATTCTCCTTGACACGCCAGTCCTCGATCTTGAGGTACTTGTCCACGGTCTCCTTATAATCGAGGTAAGAAGACTTGGTGTTGCGCAGCTTCTCGCGCTGCTTACGGTAGAGGATATAGGCCTTGGCCACGTTGTCGTAGCCGCCGCGGGAGAGCACAGACTCCACGCTGTCCTGAATATCCTCGACGGCGACCTTGCCGTCCTTGATCTTCGGCAGAAAATCCGCCGAGACGCGCAGCGCCAAAAAGTCGATGATGCTGTCGTTAAATTCGGTGTTCGTCGCATCGAAGGCCTTTTTGATCGCGTCAGCGATTTTGTTGATGTTGAAGTCGACGACCTTGCCGTCACGTTTTACTACCTGATACATAATCCCGTTCCCCCATATTTTCTAATTTCTATAATTGTAATCATTTCAGACGCCGCGCACCTGCACCGTCGGCACCCAGGGCCGCACCGCCTCGGCAAAGGCGCGCATCTCGTCGCCGTCGAAGGCGCCGAGCCCCTGAATGTCCAGCACATGGCCGGAGTCCTTGAATTGCTGGAGATAATATTCCTTCGCCCCGGCGATCCATTGCGCCGCCTCCACAAGGCTTTCCTCCGTGTGCAGGCCCCTGACCACCGTGGTGCGAAATTCATAATCGATCACGCCCGAAAGCAGGAAGTCCTTCGTGCGCTCCACATTGCGCAGATCGAAATGTTCGACCCCGATCGTCTTCGCGTACAGGGCCGGGGAATTCTTGATGTCCACCGCGACGCGGTCCACAAGCCCCGCCTTCACGATCTCCTCCAGCCGTTCGGGGAAGGAGCCGTTGGTGTCCAGCTTGATCTTGTAGCCCAGGGCACGGATCTTTTCCAGGAAGGCGGGCATGTCCTGATGCAGCAGCGGCTCGCCGCCGGTGATGGCCACGCCGTCCAGCACGCCCACGCGCTTTTTCAAGAAGGCGAGCACCCGCTCGGCCTCATCCTCCCGGCTCAGCTCCTCCGGCAGCACCAGCGGCGCGTTGTGGCAGAAGGGACAGCGGAAGTTGCAGCCGCCGGTAAACACCGTGCAGGCCACGGTTCCGGGAAAGTCGAGCAGTGTCAGCTTTTGCAGCCCGGAGATCAGCATTGTTATGTCACCTCGATCCAAGGTCTACGCTATCATAGACCCAGCGTCACAGAATGTCAACAGCAAAATTGTTACAAAACACAAGATATTGATTCAATATTTGTTACTAACCCGAATTTGGCACAAAATATAGTGTCGGCCTGAGCGTGTGCTCAAGCCGGCACCGGGGATTATTGTAGTCCAATACGGCCTTTTTTTCAAGGGGGAAAGCGGTCAAAAATAATTTCTTGTGACATGTGCCGATTTCTGAGGGTAAATCCTGTGCACTTTCTATATAAAGTATCTGCTTGACAATTTCCGCGGTTGCCAACGCAACATATAGAAAATGGGACTATCTCAAAACGCAAGCCGACCTGTCATTCCGAAGCCAGTGCGCACACTGGCTGTGGGAATCCGTCCTCTTTTGCAGGGAAAACGGATTGCCACGACCAGTTTGCGAACTGGTCTCGCAATGACACAGCGTTTTGAGACGGTCCCGCTATGTCTTATCAGAGGGTTTTCTCCGCCGCCTCGATCACATGCTTGGCGAGCACCGTGGTGGTCACGGCCCCCACCCCGCCGGGCACGGGCGTAATGGCGTCCACCGTCGGCTCAACGGCAGCAAAATCCACATCGCCGCAGAGGACGCCGTCGGCGTCCACGTTGATGCCCACATCCACCACCGTCTGGCCCGGAGCGGCATAGCGGCCATCCAAAGCCCGCGCCCGCCCGGAGGCTGCAACCACGATCTCCGCCGCGCGGCAGATCGCGTCGCTCTCCTCCGTACGGCTGTGGCAGATGGTCACGGTGGCATCGCGGTTCATAAGCATCATGGCGATGGGCCGGCCGGCCACGAGACTCCGGCCGAGCACCGCCGCGCGCCGTCCGGACAGGGGCACGCGATAATAGTCCAGAATCTCCATCACCGCCTGGGCAGTGCAAGGCGGGTAGCCGGGGCCGTAGCCGGAGAACACCCGCGCAAGCGACGCGTGGGACATGCCGTCGACGTCCTTTTCGGCCTTAATGAGCTCACAGGCGGCCTCCTCCATCACCGGGTCGGGCAGAGGCCGCAGGACCAGGAAGCCGTGGATCTCCGGCCGGATATTGATGTGGAGAAAGGTGTTTAAAAACCGGTCGCGGGTGCAGTCGGCGGGGAGGACAAACTGCTCCACCGCCACGCCCACGCGTGCGCAGCGCTTCATGGCGCCGCGCTCATAGGCCAGGTCGTCCGGCTGCTCCCCCACGCGGAGGATCGCCAGCGTCGGCACGACGCCCTGCGTCCGGAGCGTTTGCGCCCGCTCGATCAGTTCGTTGCTCAGCGCCGCGGCCACGGGCGCGCCCTTCAGGATCAGCGCCATGTTATTCCCGGCCTCGCAGCGTGCGCGCCACCGATGCGGCCACGGCGTCAAGGCGCGGGAGAAACGCGATCAGCATGGTGTCGACCTCTTCCTCCATCTCCTGTGCCGTGTCGCGGTCGCGCAGGGTGCGGGTGTTGACATAGACATTGAGCGCCGCGCACTCCATCGCAGCCCGGCACAGCAGCGCCGCGCAGCCCACGTCGGACAACAGCATCCGGCTCCCCTTCTGCTCCAGCTCCTCCAGCAGCCCCGCCGCCTCGCAGCAGCGGGAGAGCATCTCCATGGGCGCGTCGCAGGCACCCAGCGTGGCCTCCTCCAGCACCTCGGCCCGGTCGGGGTCATCCTTCGCCATCGCATAGGCGCGGCTTAAAGGCGCAAAGGCTTTGGCATCCGCCTCCACCAGCTCCAGCAGGCGCAGACGCAGCGTCTCGGCCCTGGCCAGCAGCGCCTCCATATCCTCGGCAACGTCGGCATACTTCTCATTGGCGAGCGTGAAGTTTCCCGCCATGGCGCCCAGGGCCACGCCCAGCGCGCCGGTCAGCGCGGCGGCGCCGCCACCGCCGGGTACGGCGCTGTGCCCGGCCAGGGCCTCGGTGAATTCTGCGAGGCTTTGTTCTGTCAGCATATAGGGTTCCTCCCTTTGTGTTTCTTGAGAAGATACTATCAGATCCCGGCAGCTTTTTCAATGGGCCGCGGGATTTTTTACCCCTCGCTCAACACCAGCTCCCGGTGCAGCGTCTCGATCGCCTGCTGCCAGGCATCCGGCGCAACGGTCAGGCTGACCGCGTTATCCAGCAGCGACCCTTCCTTCACCGCAACGCCCTGCCGCGCAAGGCCCAGCACCGCCGCCGACAGCGTCCCGGCATCCGCGCCCTTTCCGGCCAGGGTGATGCGGCCCTGCGCCGCCTGCCCCGTAATGCCCGCAAGACGGGGCCGCTTGCTCTCCGGCAGCCGGCAGACCCGAGTCCCCTCCCCTTCCGTAAAGGAGGACAGCAGCCGCAGCGGAACATTGCCCGCCATGGCCAGCTCCACCGATTTCGGGTGCAGCACCTTTGCCCCGGCCGTGGCCAGGGCCAGCATATCCCGGCTGTCGATCCGCTCCAGCCGCCGGGCCTCCGGCACGCGCCGGGGGTCGGCGGTATAGACGCCGTCCACATCCGTGTATATTTCGCATTCATCCGCTTCCAAGGCCGTGGCCAGAGCCACCGCCGTCGTGTCCGAGCCACCGCGTCCGAGGCTGGTGATATCCCCCTGCACGCAGACGCCCTGAAAGCCGGTAACCACCGGAAGCCGTCCGCGGCTGAGCTCGGCGCGCAGCCGGTTGGGGGCTACAACGCGGATCTGGCCGTCTCCGAAGTTGTCGTCGGTCAGGATCCCGGCCTGCCAGCCGGTGAGAGACACCGCCGGCAGTCCCAATTCCTCCATCGCCATCACCAGCAGCGCCGCGGTCTGCTGCTCGCCGGTGGTCACCAGCGCGTCCAGCTCCCGCGCCGGTGGGTCGGCGCTGAGTTCTCTTGCGCGGCCGGAGAGGATGTCAGTGGTGTCCCCCATGGCGGAAACCACCACAACCAGTTCCTGATCCCGCTGCCGCCGCTTGAGGCACAGCTGCGCCACATGACGCAGCCGCTCCCGGTCGGCCAGCGAGCTGCCGCCGAATTTTTGCACGATCAACATGTGCACTCCTCCCGAATAGATAAGGGGCGGCGCCCTGCTTCAAAGGCAGAATGCCCGCCCAGTTCATTATATACGGCGGCGCCGCGGCGGTGAATAATCCACGGCAGGCGCGGCCATACTTTGGTATCGGATATTTCGGAGAGGGCGTGAGACGGTGCAGGAGAAGCTGATGCGCAGCGCGACAGTGCTGCTGGGGGCTGCGGGCGCGGTGGGCTTTCTGTGGCTGGCCGTGCGTTTTCTGCTGCCCTGGACGGCGCCCTTTCTGGTCGGCTGGGTCCTGGCGGCGGCGCTGGAGCCGGCGGTGGCCTTTCTGGTGCGGCGGCGTATCCCCCGCGCCGCAGCCGCGGCGCTGTGCACGGTGGCGGCGTTGGCGGGGCTTATCTGGGGTCTGGCCGCGCTGGTGGGAAAGGGCCTGCAGGCGGCGACCGATTTTGCGCGGCAGCTGCCGGCGCTGGCCGAGGTCGTCAGAGAGCGCCTGACGCAGCTGGAAACCCTGGCCGCGGCGCGGCTGAACGCCATGAGTCCGGCGGGCGCCGCCCTTCTCGACCAGGCCGCGCGCGGCCTGACCCAGGCCCTGTCCACCCTGCCGGCGGAGCTGTCGGCGCGCGCCGTGGCCCTTGTGTCACGCGTGGCCCAGGCAAGCCCCAACACGCTGCTCTTTCTTGTGACGGCGGCCCTGGGCAGTTATTTTATCTCCGCGGCCTTCCCCCGGATCAACGCCTTTCTGCTGGCCCAGCTGCCCGTCTCGCTGCGGCGGCGGCTGGAGGGTCTGGGGGGCGATCTGAAAAGCGGCTTCGGCGGCGTTGCGCGGGCCCAGCTGATTTTGATGGCGATGACCTTTTTTCAGCTGCTGATCGCGTTTCTGCTGCTGCGCGTGGAGGGGGCCGTGGCGCTGGCGGCGGTGACGGCCCTCATTGACGCGCTGCCCGTTTTCGGCACAGGCGCGGTGCTGGTCCCCTGGGCGCTGGTGATCCTGCTGCTGGGCGACACCCGGCGGGGGCTGGGCCTGCTGCTCACCTGGGGAGTCACCTGCCTTGTACGCAGCTGCGCGCAGGCAAAGCTTCTGGGCGACCAGATCGGGCTGGACCCGCTGGCTTCGCTTTTGAGCGTATATGTGGGCTGGCGGGTCTGCGGCGTGTGGGGGATGCTGCTGTTTCCGCCGCTGCTGATGGCGCTGATCCAGCTCAATGAGCGCGGTGTGCTGCGCCTCTGGCGGAGCGTATGACAAACGCACGGGCATTTCGCCCGTGCGTTCTCTTTTGTTTTCTCTATTCCGCTTACTCCAGTTCAAAGGCGCCGGTGTAGAGCTGATAGTAGGTGCCCTTCTCGGCCAGGAGCTTTTCATGGCTGCCGCGCTCGATGATGCGCCCGTGGTCGAGCACCATGATCACATCGGCGTCCATGACGGTGGAGAGCCGGTGGGCGATGACGAAGACCGTCCGTCCCTCCATGAGCTTATCCATGCCGCGCTGGACAATGGCTTCGGTGCGGGTGTCGATGGAGGAGGTGGCCTCGTCCAGGATCATGACCGGCGGATCGGCCACAGCAGCACGGGCGATGGCCAGCAGCTGCCGCTGGCCCTGGGAGAGGTTCGCGCCGTTGTTGGTCAGCTCCGTACTGTAGCCCTCGGGCAGGCGGGAGATGAAGTCGTCCGCGCCAGCAAGCCGCGCGGCCTCGACACATTCGGCGTCGGTGGCGTCCAGGCGGCCGTAGCGGATGTTGTCCATGACAGATCCGGTGAAGAGGTTGGTCTCCTGCAGGACGATGCCGAGCGAGCGGCGCAGGTCGGCTTTTTTGATCTTGTTGATGTTGATGCCGTCGTAGCGGATCTTGCCGTCGGCAATGTCGTAGAAGCGGTTGATGAGGTTGGTGATGGTGGTCTTGCCCGCGCCGGTCGCGCCCACAAAGGCCACCTTCTGGCCCGGCTCGGCAAAGACGCTGACATCGTGCAGAACGGGTTTGCCCTCCTCGTAGGCAAAGTCCACCTCGGTCAGGCGCACATCGCCCTTGAGCAGCGTGTAGGTCAGCGTGCCGTCCCCGTGGGGATGGCGCCAGGCCCACTTGCCCGTGCGCTCGGCGGTCTCGGTAAGGCTGCCGTCGGGGTTTTCCACGACGTTGACCAGGGTGACATAGCCCTCGTCGGTTTCGGGCTGCTCATCCATGAGCTTGAAGACGCGGCCGGCGCCCGCGGAGGCCATGACGATCTGGTTGATCTGCTGGGAGAGGGTGTTGACATTGCCGGTAAACTGCTTGGCCATGTTCATGAAGGGGACGAGAATGCTGATGGAGAAAGCGCTGCCCGAAAGGGAGACGTTGGGCACTCCCGTCAGCAGGAACACGCCGCCTGCGATTGCCAGCACCACATAGAGAATATTGCCGATGTTGTTAATGATGGGGCCGAGGATATTGGCGTAGGCGTTGGCGCGGTAGCTATTGTCGCGCAGAGCGTCGTTGAGCCGGTCAAAGGCGGCGATGCTCTCGGACTCGTGGTTAAAGACCTTGACGACCTTCTGGCCGTTCATCATCTCCTGAACAAAGCCCTCGGTCTCGGCCAGGGACTGCTGCTGTTTGACAAAGTAGCGGGCCGAACCGCCGCCCACGGTCTTGGTGACATAGAACATCGCCACCACGCCCAGCAGCAGCACCAGCGTCATCCACACGCTGAAATACAGCATGATCCCCAGCACCACCAGCACGATGGCGCCGGACTGGATGAAGGTGGGCAGGGACTGGGAGATGAGCATGCGGAGGGTGTCGATGTCGTTGGTGTAGTAGCTCATCACGTCGCCGTGCTGATGGGTGTCAAAGAAGCGGATGGGCAGCGTCTGCATCTCGTTGAACAGCTCCTGCCGCAGCTTGTTGAGATAGCCCTGGGTCATGATCGCCATGAGCTGGGTGTAGAGCGTCGTGGACAACAGCGCAAGAACATACAGCACCGCGAGGATGATGACATAGTGCAGGATCTCCGGCCGGGCCGAGGCCCAGTCGCCGGTGCTGTACCAGCGCTCGATGATGGCGATGACGTTCTGGATAAACAGCGAGGGGATGGAGGAGATCACGGCGGAAAACAGGATGCATCCCATCGTCAGCGGGGCCAGGCGCGGATAGTAGGCAAACAGACGCCGGAGCGCGCGGCCCAGCGCGGACATGTCCGCCTGCGGGCGGCCGCCCTTGAGGTTCACGGTCTGGCCGGAACGGGTTCTAGGCATTGTCCTCGCCTCCCTTCGTCTGCTGCTGGTAGATTTCGCGGTAGATCTCGCTGGTCTGCATGAGCTCGGCATGGGTGCCGCGGTCGGCAATGCGTCCGTTATCCAGGACCAGGATCAGGTCCGCGTCCTCCACGGAGGCCACGCGCTGGGCGATGATGATCTTGGTGGTCTCGGGGATGAAGCTCTTAAAGCCCGCGCGGATCAGCGCGTCGGTCCGGGTGTCGACGGCGCTGGTAGAGTCGTCCAGAATCAGGATCTTCGGCTTTTTCAGCAGGGCGCGCGCAATGCACAGCCTCTGCTTCTGCCCGCCGGAGACGTTGGTGCCCCCCTGCTCGATGCGGGTGTCATAGCCGTCGGGGAAGCTCTGCACAAAGCTGTCCGCCTGGGCAAGCTTGCAGGCCTCGACAAGCTCGGCGTCGGTGGCATTCTCGTTGCCCCAGCGCAGATTGTCGCGGATGGTGCCGGAGAACAGCTCGTTCTTTTGCAGCACCATGCTCACCGCGTTGCGCAGGGTATCGGTGTCGTAGGCGCGCACATCCACGCCGCCCACCTTCACCGCGCCCTCGGTCACGTCGTAGAGACGGGGGATCAGCTGCACCAGGGTGGTCTTGCTCGAGCCAGTGCCGCCGAGGATGCCGACGGTCATGCCCGAATCGATGTGCAGGCTGATATCCGACAGGGCGTAGTTTTTCGCGTGCTCGGAATATTTGAAGCTGACGTTTTCAAAGTCGATGGAGCCGTCGGCGACCTGGGCGACCGGCTCGGCGGGATCGGTGAGCGTGGGCTCTTCGACCAGCACCTCGCTGATGCGCTTGGCGGACTCGGCGGAGATGGTGAGCATAACATAGATCATGGACAGCATCATCAGGCTCATAAGCACCTGCACGCCATAGGTCAGCATGGCGGAGATCTGTCCCACATCGATCAGCGTGCCAGCGCTGGAGACGATCAGCCTTGCGCCCACTGTGAGGATGAAGACCATGTTAAAGTACATACACAGCTGCATCAGCGGCATGTTCAGCGCAACGATCCGCTCGGCCCGGGTGAAGTCGGCGCAGATGCCGTCCGCCGCGGCAGCAAATTTCCGCTTCTCGTAATCCTCGCGGGCAAAGCCCTTGACCACACGCATGGCGCGCACGTTCTCCTCGATGGACTCGTTGAGCTTATCGTACTTGCGGAAGACCGACCGGAAGGCGGGCAGCGCCTTGCGAGCGATCATCAGCAGGCCGAAGATCAGCACCGGCACCACGACCACGAAGGTCATGGCAAGCCGCCCGCCCATGATGAAGGCCATGGTGATGGCGAAAATAAACATCAGCGGCGCGCGCACAGCGGTGCGAATGAGCATCATAAAGGCAAACTGCACGTTCGACACATCGGTGGTCATGCGGGTGACCAGCGAGGCGGAGGAGAATTTATCGATGTTTTCAAAGGAAAACGCCTGCACCCGGGTAAACATATCCCGGCGCAGGTTGCGGGCAAAGCCCGTGGACGCCTGAGCGCAGGTACGCCCGGCAAAGGCCCCGCACAGCAGGCTCAGCACCGCCATCACAGCCAGCTTCCCGCCCAGGAGCAAAACCTCGCTCAGAGCAGCGCCGTCCTTGATCATGTTGATCATGTCGGCGGTGAAAAAGGGGATCAAAACCTCAAAGAATACCTCGCCCATGATGATCACAAGCGTGAGCAGCGCGGGCTTCCTGTATTCCCGGAGGCTTTTGGCAAGGGTTTTAATCACGACAGGCACCCTTCCTTTCTTCGGTATTGCATAGTATGTCTACTCTAGCACTGAACCAATGAATGTCAAGCCGGATTTTGTAAACGTTTATGCAAAAACTTGACAAGGCGGCCCAGGTTTGGTACGTTTTAAGCAATTGGGAGATGGTCATATGCAATTTGGCATGCCTGCGCTCTTTGACGCGCCGGAAGACAACGCGGCCCTGTGTCACCGGCTGGGGCTGCACTATATCACAGATAGCGAGAACGCTGACGCCCTGTGCCTGTACCCGACGGACACGGACGAAAGGCGGGAGGCGCTGCTGGCCATGGCGGTACGGGAGAAGAAAAGCGTTGTGCTCTGCGCGAATACGGCCGAAGCGCTGGCAGCGCTGGCCGACTGGGCCAACCACTGGCTCAACCGCAGCGCCAGCCCCGACGAGCTGTGGGATGTTTATGACGAGCAGGGCCGCCGCACCGGGAAAACCCACCGCCGGGGCGACCCCCTGGGCGAGGGTGAGCGGCACCTGTGTGTCCATATCTGGGTCCGGACCGGCGACGGCCGCTACCTGATCACCAGGCGCAGCCCCAACAAGAGCATGGCCGGCCGCTGGGAGTGCACCGGCGGCAGCGTGATCGCGGGCGAGGACAGTCTCGCCGGGGCGCTGCGCGAGGTGCGGGAGGAGACGGGGCTGCGTCTCGACCCGGCGTGCGGACAGATGCTGCTGACCTACGGGGGCGAGCACTTTATTTGCGACGTGTGGCTGTTCCGGCAGGCGGTCTCCCTGGACGAGGTGACACTTCAGGAGGGCGAGACCTGCGAGGCCGCCCTGGCCGACGCCGACACCATCCGCGCCATGGCCGCGCGGGAGGAATTCGTTGCGCTGGAATATCTGGAGCAGGTGCTCCGTTTTGATGGCTAACAAAAAACACGGCTGCTTTCGCAGCCGTGTTTTTTTGTTGTATTGAATCTTACAGGCCCGCGTCCATACCGTCGGCGCGCTCGATGATCTTCTGGACAAAGTCCTCGTTCCACACACCGGTGTAGAACAGCAGGTCGATGACGGAGAAGCGGTTGCGCATCAGGTGGCAGTTGTTCATGGCCCAGGTCGCGGTCTTGGCATCCACCGGGAAGTTCAGCACACTGTAGCGGCAGGGGGCGTTGGCCTTGTGCATGCAGTCTGCAATGTACTCGGGCTTCTTGACCCAGGGGGCAACCGTGGCCTTGAATTCGTCAAAGTGATCCAGGAAGTCCCGGAACTTCTCCTTGTTGGCGTGCCACTTGGTCAGCTTCTTCTCATAGTCGGCCCAGCACTCGTTGGCGGCGGAGTGGGTATCGTCCAGCCAGTCAAAGGCGGCCTTGACCTTGGGCTCCATCTCCTCCAGGCTGGGATAGCACTTGTCCAGATCGACGGCCTTGGGGTCGAAGTCGTTGAGCAGGTAGTCCCAGATGATGCAGGAGTTGATGCCGGAGACGGCGACCTGGGTGCCGTGGTAGCAGATACCGGTATGGCGCACGCCGGAGGCCATGTCGATCAGGTGGCTCATGACATGCTCGGAGCCGGAGGCGGGGGAGCTCTCATCCGCCAGACCCATGGACAGACCGCTGAGCGTCAGGACATTGGCCAGATCGCCCAGCACCTTGGCGTCACCCGCGGCGAGCTTCTCGGAATTCTCCAGCAGCTCCTCGCACTGAGTGCGGATCATGTCGGAGGGCGCGGTGTGGAAGTTCTTGCCCATGCCGAGGACGTTGCCCAGATACCAGTCCACCGGGGCGGTCCAGGTGGCGATCAAATCGCCGTAGCCGCTGACGTTCATCTCGGCGGGGGCCGCGCCCACGATGCCCAGATCGATGATCAGGATGGTCGGGTAGCGGGAATGGACGGTGCGCTTGACGCCGTTGATGAGCATGACGGAGGAGTTGTCGGAGAAGGCGTTGACCGACAGGGCCGTCTGCACGATCACCAGGGGCAGCGGGTTATCCTTGTTGAAATAGAAGGTGGCGTACTTGCACAGGTCGCAGATGGTGCCGCCGCCGATGCCGACCACGCAGTCCACGCCCTCAAAGCGGGCCTGGATCTTCGCAGCGTTTTCAGGGGTGGCGTGGACGATGCTGTCCGGCTCCGAGAGGACGAACCAGTCCACCTCGTATTCCTTTTCCAGCAGGTCGCGCACGCGCTCCTTGACGTTGTTGCCGGCGGTGTCGACGATCAGGGTAGGTCCGGTAACCATGAGCACCTTTTTGCCGGGGGTCAGGGCCTTGACCGCGTCGCAGACCTTTTCCACGGTCTTATGCCCGATGCTGATATCCTGCATGCCGATGGGGTGCAGCAGCTCCGCATGCTCCTGCGCGGCCATGATCTCAGCCAGCTCGTCGAGCTTGGTCGCGTCGGCGCGGATCAGTCTTTCTTCAATCATGCTTGATTCTCCTTTTCTTCAAATCAGGTGAAGTCCAGCACGCGTTTCATCCGAACCAGCGTGTTGCGGTTGCGGATGGCGGCGGAGATGTCCAGCATCTCGTCGGCCAGGGCCGGGTCGATGCCGATATGCTCCGGCAGATACTTGCAGCCGCAGCGCTTGTACAGATCCTCCATCTCCTCAACGGAGGGCAGCGCGTCGAGCATGGCCTTGATTTCGTCCCAGTGGTCGACAATGTTCTGAGAATCGAAGGTGCCGAGGACATCCTTCTCGTTCTCCTTCATGACGCCGGGGGCCAGGCGCTCGCCAAACTTTTCGAGCACCCATTCCTCGGTCAGCGGGGTGAAGGGCTTGGCCTTGGGCTTGCGCGCGGCCAGCTTGTGATACTCACGGATGCACTGGAAGGTGCCGACGCCCACGCACTCGCCGTGGATACCCTCGGCCTTCTCAAAGCGCGGGGGATGCATCTCAACCAGGTGGGCCATCAGGTGCTCGGCGCCGGAGGCCGCGCGGGAGTGATCCAGCAGCTGCATGGTCAGGCCGCTCTCCATCTGGGCCATGGTCATGGCCTCATGGTCGGCCACACCCGTGTCGGCGTACTTGTCGGCCGCGTCGCGCATGAGCTTGAGGGCATGCTCGGCCAGGTTGGCCACCATATCGCAGTAATACTCATCGGCCACCAGCTTGGAGATGCGCCAGTCGGTCAGGGAGATGTATTTGGCAAGAATGTCGTTGATGCCGCTGGACACCAGGCGCTGGGGCGCGCCCTTGATGATATCCAGGTCCGCCACCACCAGCACAGGCGCGCACATGGGCGTGGACTTCTTCTGGCCGTTGATGATGGCCGAGCAGATGTTGGCGGTGAAGCCGTCCGAGGAGGCAAGCGTCGGGATGGCCACGAAGGGGATGCCCAGCTTATAGGCGGGATAGCGGCCAAAGTCCATGATGGTGCCGGCGCCGACAGCGACGATCACCTCAGGATGGTCCAGCTCCTCCATCATTTTCTCGATCTGCACATCCTCGGCGCGCAGGCCGTTGGGGTCGAGAATGATGTTCTGGTCGGCCTTGACATGCTGGCCCTCGGTGAGCTTCCAGGTGATCTGATCGTACACGACGGTGCGGCGTCCGGTCAGCCCCAGCTCCTCCATGTAAGCCTCAAAGTTTTCCAGCTCCTTCTCTGCGACGACGACCTTACGGGTCTCCAGGGTATGCACGCGGCCGCAGGCGCACTGGCCGGTATACTTTTCGCAATCCATAATCATGGGAATCTACCTCCAAATTTCAATTAACGCTGTCGAGCCTCGCGTATCCGTCGAACGCGAAAAGCTGCCGAACCTCTTCGCCGCCGCGGATGGCGACGATCTCGGCAATGTAGAGCACATGGTCGGCCACTTCCTTGGTGTCCGTGAGCCTGCATTCAAAAACCACACGGCTGCCGGAGACGACCTGCGGCGCGATCACCGCCGCGTCCTCCAGCGGGATCTCAAATTCCGCGGCCTTGTCCACGGTCCTGCCGGAGCAGGTACCGCAGCGCAGCGCTGCGTCCTTGAGCTGTTCGCCCACGACGCTCAGGCCGAACTCCCCGCTTTCGCGGATCAGGCCGCCGCTGAGCCCCTTTTTGCTCAGGCAGACGCCGAGGGTGGGCGGGTGGTTGGACAGATAGCTCCACCATGACACAGCCATGAGGTTGGTGCCGCCGTCAGCCCGCTTTGCCGAAAGCAGGGCGAAGGGGCAGGGGGCCGTCAGGCGCTGGGCCTGACCGATGTTGATGTCTTTCATAGCATCCTCCGTTTCTAGTCCTTCTGCTATCATACACCCTTTCCGGAAGTCCGGCAACGCAAAGTTTTCTCTGTCTACTGTCCGACCTTCTCCAGCAAAAGATCGCGTCCGGCCTCCAGAGCCGACAGCGGCGTGTTGGAGGCGTATTCCAGTACATACAGGCAGTCCGGCGAGAGCTTGCGCATCTCGGCAAAGATCGGCTCCCAGTCGACCGTCCCCTGCCCGATGGGCAGGTGTGCGTCCCAGGTGCCGTCGTTATCGTGCAGGTGGAAGCCGCACAGACGCTCCGCCGTCCCCCGGATGACCGCCGGGATGTCCCAGTGGTTATAGTGGGCGTGGCCCACATCCAACAGATAGCGCACACAGGGATCGACACCGTCCAGCGCGTGGATATACTCCTCCTGCGTAAACAGGGCGCTGTCAGGCCCGGCGATGTTTTCAAAGGCAATGGTGATCCCCAGAGGCTTAGCCAGCGCAATCAGCTCCTCCAGCTGGGCAAAGCAGAAGTCCTGCGCCCGGGTTTTGCTGAAATTGGAGCCGCTGTCATAATAGCCGGGGTGGTAGACAATCTGGCTGCCGCCCACGGCGTGGCAGAAGTCAATGGCCGCCTTGTTGAGGAAGGCCGCCGCCTCCCGCAGCGCCCGGATGGGCGCCGCGGGATTGACGTCCCACGCGGGTGGGTGCACCGTGAAGGGCACGCCGCAGTCCTTGAGCGCCGCGGCCTGCTCCGGCCAGCCCCGCTCTGTGTAGTCCCAGGCGTCGCCGTCGAGCATCAGCTCCACCTCCGGCACGATCTGCCGCAGGCGCTCCACATTCTCGGCGGGTGGATTGCAGAACAGGATAAATTCAGATGCTGAAATCCGCATGGTGTTTTCTCCGGTCTCCGGGGCGGCTCAGCCCAGGTAGTCCTTGCGCTTGACCGCGTAGAACACAATGCCCAGCGCGACCCAGATCGCCAGCATGACCCACGCCTGCTTGTACAGCGCGGCGGCGGAACCGGGGATCACCATCAGCGCCAGGAAGATGCCCGCGCAAATCGCGCCGAGGATACCGAAGGTCTGCATGTTCTTGTTGCCCTCGTTCTTGGCAAACTTATAGGCGGCAAGGCACACATACAGGAACACGATCGAGGTGCCGAGGGAGGTCATGTCGACGATCCAGCCCAGCGCGCTGCGGCCGAACCAGGGGCCGATGAGCGCGATGGCGCCGACAAACAAAACCGCGGCCACGGGGGCGCCGTCACCCTCGCTGCGCTTGGCGAAGACGGAGGGCAGAGCCTTGCGCTTGGCCATGGCGGCAAAGAGCCGGGTGGAGGCGATGAAGAAGCCGTTGATGGCCGAGAGCACCGCGCAGGCCATCGCGAAGCCCAGGATATAGAGGCCGGGTTTGCCCAGCGCCCGCTCAACCGCCGCGCCGGTGGCCCAGAAGGGATTGGACTTGAGGAACTCCGCCCAGGTGGCATAGCCCTCCTGCTGGACGATGGCGGTGGTGATGGTGTTGGCGCTGTACATGAGCCAGGCGGCGCAGATGGTGCTGATCATCAGGACCTTGGCCTTGGACTGGTCAAACTCATACTCCTCGCAGACCTGGGGGATAACGTCGAAGCCAACGAAGGCCCAGGGCGCCATGGACAGGATGACCGCGATGCCGGACAGGACGCTCTCGCCGTTGCTGCCCTGCATGGTGGGCCGCATGTAGCTCCAGTTGGCCTTGCCGGTGAGGATGATGACGATGGGGAAGATAATGATAATGGCCGTCTGCATCAGGGCCAGGAAGGTCTGGGACATGAAGGCCACCTTGACCGCCTTGATGTTGATGATCATAAAGATAACCACGATGATCATGGTCAGGATGATCTCGCCCAGATACACGTCAAAGCCGCCGATGTTCCACAGCAGGGTGTTCTGCAGGAAGGTGCCGGGGAAGATATAGCGGGTGATCAGGCCAATGGCCGTGCCGTTGAGGGGGATAAAGGAGATGTACGCCAGGATCAGAAACCAGCCGCAGATAAAGGCGTGCTTTTTCCCGAAAGCCTGGGTGACGTACTCAAACTCACCGCCTTCAACGGGGTACTTGCGGATCAGAAACGCATAGCTCTGGGCGATGACCCAGGCCATGACAGCGGCCAGAAACAGGCCGATAACGGTGCCGATGGGGCCCGCGGCGGGCAGGAAGGAGTTGCCAGGCATGACGAAGCAGCCCCAGCCGATGATCGAGCCAACGGCAACTGCAAGAACGTCGATTCTGCGCATTTGTTTTTTCATGGTGCTTTATCCTTTCTATACTCCGGTTCCGCTCTTCGGTTCTCTTCCGTCACGAGGGCGGATTATATTCTGAAAAAGCTTGGTAAAGTGCGCCGAAACTTTCTGCAAAGGGACACGGGAGGAGGGGTTCCCCTCCTCCCGGGCGGAATTCTTATTTCGCGGCCATGTAGTAGGCGACGGCAATGAGGTTGTCGCGGAAGCTGCCGGTGGGCACAAACTGCTTCTCAAACAGGGCCGAGCCCATGGTGAAGGTCCAGGGGCCGATGTCGAACATGGTGTCGATGCGCTTGAAGCTGTTGATGGAGCCGGCGATGCAGATCTTCGCGGGAACGGCCGCGCAGAAGTCGTAGGCCAGCTTCTCGCCGTCGATCACATGGCGGTAGGCCAGGATGTCAAAGCCCTTGATGCCCTTGTCCATCAGCTCCTTGGCATTTTGGATGATCTCCTCATTGGTGCCCTCGAGGATGCTGGGGCTGCCGGAGACCTGGCCGACGAAGGGCAGGTACTCCATGCCGTTGTCGGCCAGGAGCTTGGCAACAGAGTCATAATAGATGGTGCCCATGAGATAGTCAAAGCCGCAGTCGATGGCGGTCTGCGCACCGTCCAGGCAGCTGGCCTCGTCATAGGTGACGACCTCGAGGAAGGTGGTTTTGCCGGCTTCCTTCATGGCGGCGACCAGGGCCTTCATCTCATCCTTGGGCAGGCCGACGTTCTTAAAGCCCCAGAGCTTGACCTGCTCCAGATCCTTGCACTCCTGGAAAACCTCCATGGCGTTTTTGACGGTGACGTCGTGGTGGGTCAGCATGATAATAATGTCGGGTCTCATAATGATTCCTCCTTAATTAAAATTATGTGTATTTTTACGGCCGGGAATGTTCCGCCAATCCTCGGAGAAAAATGCGCGTTTCGCTCATTTTTTGCAGAGTTTCGACGGAGCAAAATCGCCCGTACTTGACAAAAAGCTGGGATTTTGCGGGAATAAACGGAAAAAAATTCGCCCGGTACAGATTTTTTTCTGTACAACTTGCGCGTTTTGCGATACAATATGATTTGTTTTTTAAAGGAGATGATCTCTTTGAAAGCAAGCAGACGTGAACAGCAAATCATCGGCCTTTTGGAGAGCCGCGGTGAAATCAGTGTCAACGAGCTCAGCGAGATTCTGGACGTCTCCCTCTCCACGCTGCGCAAGCAGCTGGCGGTCATGCAGAGAAATGGGCTGGTCATCCGCACCTACGGCGGCGTCATGTCCGTCAACCGCGTGCCGGACGAGACCTTTGACAGCAAGCTTCACAAGAACACCGCCGAGAAGCGGCGCATTTCCGAAAAAGCACGCTCCATGGTCCCCAGCGGGGTGTCCATCGCCCTCGGCAGCGGCACCACCTGCTACGGCCTTGCCAATCTGCTGGACGATCTGCCCCGCGGCGTCGTGTACACCAACTCCATGCAGGCGGCGGATTATCTCTCCCGCTGCTCGGGGCTGGAGGTACATATCAGCGGCGGCATCATCCGCAGTCACACCGGCACCATCATCGGCAACGAGGTGGCGGAATACTTCCGCAGCCTCAAGGAGGTCGACTACGCCTTCATCGGCTGCGACGCCATTGACTCCAACGGTGATGTCTACAGCGAAAACCTCTCGGTGGCAACGGTGGAAAAGACCATCCTCATGAGCGCCAGACATAAGTATATCCTGTGCGACTCCTCCAAGCTTGGCAAGCGGGCTGTGGCCCATATCACCAATCTCGGCGTGGTGGACGGACTGATCACCTGCCAGTCCGAGCATACGGCGGGCGCGAAGTACGCCCTGCTGACCAAGGTCATTTACGCGTAATATTCGATCAAGCTTCCCGCTCCGTCATTCCCACGCCAGTGCACACACTGGCATGGGAATGGCGGTTTTTGCTTTTTCAGCCCTCTCCGAGCAGCGCGGTGAGCGTCTCAAGCACCGCCGCGTTGGCCTCGTCGAGCTGTGCCGCGTCCACCGCGGCCAGCGCCTCGCGTGCAAGGTCCGGAGCTCCGGCCTCGTAGCGCTCCTGCGCCAGGCGCAGCGCCGCCAGGCTCCGCATGGCGGCGGCGTCAGCGCGGGTGCCCGCGCCGTTATCCTCCGCGGCAGCGGCGGTCTCCACCGCCCGGAAGGCCTCCAGCGCGGCGGCGTAGTCCCCCTCTTCGTAGAGGACGCCCGCCTCGATGTAGGCCTTGACGGTGGGACGGTAGGTCTCCATAAAGGAGTCGACCATCAGCGTATCCGCCGTCTTGAAGTGGCCCGTCATGGCCACGCGCACGGACACAAAGCCCGAGATAAACAGGACCGAGAGCAGCAGCACAGCGCCCAGGGCGATCCGCCACCAGGTCATCCTGCCCAGCGTGCGGTAGGTGCGGTTATAGCGAATCTGCCGATAGACGCCGTATTTGTTGTCCATGGTGGCCTACAGCGCGCCGAGCAGCGCGTCGGGCAGCCAGGTGCAGACGCCGGGGATAAAGGTGACCAGCAGGATGACGAACAAGTCGACCGCAATCATGACCATCATCCAGGGGATCAGCTTGGTCACGCCCGTTTTGACCACCGTGACGGTGACGAACAGGTAGGAGCCGACCGGCGGGGTCAGGCCGCCGACGATGGTGCACATGGAGAACACCAGGCCGAACTGGACCATATTGCAGCCCAGGCTCTGCAGCAGCGGGAACACCAGCGGCAGCACCACGGGCATGACCGCCACAGGCTCCATGAAGCAGCCGATCAGCAGCACGAAGGCGCCGATGAGCAGCATAATGACGGTGGGATTGCCGGAGGAGACGTTCATCAGCCAAGCCTGGAACACCTTGCCGAAGCCCTCCACGGTGAAGATGTAGGCGAACATGGTGGAGGCGGCGTACAGGGACAGGATCTGGCCGGTGCCCTCGGCGGCGGAGAACAGCACGTTGCGGATCTTCTTGAGGTTCAGATCCTTATAGAAGAACAGGCCGACGATCAGGCCGTAGACGCAGGCGACGGCGCCCGCCTCGGTGGGGGTGCAGAAGCCGGCGGTGATGCCGACGATGATGATCAGGGGCATCAGCAGGGCCCAGAAGCACTCGATCAGCGCCTTGCCGACCTTCTTGAGCTCGAACTTCCCGCCGTAGTCGATGTTGTGCTTCTTGGCGTAGAAGTGGCAGATGACCATCAGGATGACGCCGATGATGAGGCCGGGGGTGTAGCCGGCCAGGAACATGCGCGTGATGGACAGGCCCGTGATGGCGGCGAACATGATCATGACGTTGCTGGGCGGGATGATGGGCGCGGTGGAGGCGGCGCCGGCGATCATGGCGCCGGTGAATTCCTTCTTATAGCCGATCTTCTCCATATCCGGGGCGGTGATGGAGCCGATGGCCGCGACCGCCGCGGTGCCGGAGCCGGAGACCGCGCCGAAGATCATGTTGGCCGCGACGCAGACGATGCCGACGCCGCCGCGCAGCCAGCTGAACAAGGCCGAGCAGAATTGAATGATTCGCTTGGACAGGCCGCCCTGGTTCATGATGGCGCCGGAGATCATGAAGAACGGAATCGCCATCAGGGTGAAGGAGTTGACGCCGCTGATAAAGCCGCGGCAGTTCATGTACATGGGCATGCCGCCGGTCAGCGCCACGGCCAGAAAGCCCGAACCCAGCAGTGAGAAGGTGATGGGCACGCCCAGCAGCATCAGGGCGAGAAGGGAAATACAGGCAATGATTAACATCAGGCGTTCTCCTCCTTCTCCAGCTCTTTCTCGTGCTCGTTGATCAGCTCAAACTCGGTTTTTTCCACGGTATCGGTCCAGAGCGCCTTGACCTTGCCCGGCGTGATGCGCAGGTAGCCCAGCACCATGGCAATGGAGCCGACGACATAGGAATCATAGAGCACCCACTGCGGCCAGCCGGTGCCGGTCAGCTTCATGGGCGCATAGATTTTGACCATTGTAAACGCGGCCGGCAGCAGCGCGATCAGGAAGAAGCAGGCCAGCGCGCGGGTGATCGCGTAGAGCACCGCCCTGACCTTGTTGTTCTTGATCGTCTCCTGCAGCAGGTCCAGGGTGACATGATCGTCCACCCGCGCTGTCAGGGACGCGCCCACACAGGTGACCCAAACGGCGCAGATGATGACGATCTCCTCCGCCGCCCGGAAGGAGTGGTGGAAGGCATAGCGACCGACGGTATTGACAAAGCAGACCACGATCATGACCGCCAGCAAAAAGGCGCAGAAGTATTTGATGATCAGCGCGATGGCATCGTCGATCTTATAATAGATGTCTAGAAATTTTTTCATAGAGAGCCTCTTTCTGTTCAGGTTTTAACAGAATTTTAACGAGGGTCAACTAAGCGTTTCCGGAGAGCCCGGAATGGGCCCTCCGGAAATTCAAGCTTCCTTAACTGTTAAAATCCGCAGAGATCACTTCGCGTTGGCCGCGACATACGCGAGAGCCTCGGCGAAGATGGCCTCGTCGCCCCACTCGGCGATCTTGGCGTCGCGGTAGACGGCGTCAGCGGCCTTGAAGCCGGCAAAGGCTTCCTCGGTCGGGGTGATGACCTCAACGCCGGCGGCCTTGATCTTCTCGAGCTCGGCCTCGTTGGCGCCGACACGGTCATAGCACTGCTCAACGCTCTTCTCCTTGAATACGGAGATCAGGATCTCCTGCAGGTCGGCGGGCAGCTTCTCCAGGTTGGTCTTGTTGATCATCAGCAGGTTCAGGGAGGCGATGTGGTAGGTCTCGACATACCAGTGGAAGCCCTCCTGCTGGCCGCGGGCGGTGATGGAGGCGGGGTCGGACTCAAAGCCCTCGATGGTGCCGTTGGCAAGGCCGGTGATAACCTGGGAGGAGCTCATCGCGGTGGGAGCGCAGCCCCAGCCCTCGACGGTGCTCATGTAAACCTCAGACTGCGGCACGCGGATACGCAGGCCCTTGCAGTCGTCCACGGTGTAGACGGGGAACTTCTCGGAGGTGCACAGGCAGCGGATGCCCTGGCTCAGCGCGCCCAGGCAGTACAGGTCGATGCCGGCAGCCTCCAGCTGCTTGTTGGTCAGGTCGGGCAGGACCTCGCCCAGGGCGTTCATCTGGGAGTAGTTGTCGACAACGTAGGGCAGCTCGGACCAGCCGATGGCGTCGATGCTGCCGACGGTGCCCCAGACGGAGGGGCCGGACAGGCTCATATCAAGGGTGCCGGCAAAGACCTGCGGGATCAGCTCTTCCTCAGAACCCATGACGCCGCCGGGAACGCAGTCGATCTTCAGGCGGCCGCCGGATTTTTCCTCGACCTCGGCAATGGCCTTGTTGATCCACAGGGACTCATGGCCGCCGGAAGCCTCGTCAGCAAAGATGTGATAGAACTTCAGGGTGTAGACCGTGTCGTCCGCAGCGGGAGCGGCATCGGCCGCGGGCGCGGCAGCAGGGGCTGCGGCAGGGGCGCTGGTGCTGGAGCTGCCGGAGCCGCCACACGCGGCCAGCGCGAAGATCATGACCAGGGCGAGCGCCAGTGCGATGATTTTCTTCATTTTTGTTCCTCCTTAAAATAATTTTTCCGTCCGGTATGCCGGACGCTTCTCCGTCGTTTGTATAAAAAGACTACAAACTGATGGTAAAATATTAAAACAAACACCCCAAAACTGTCAATATTACCAAAGGTAAAGAAAAAAATTGAACTGGGCATCTCACACGCATTTTGAGCTAAACGCGCGTTTTTGCCCTTGTTTTGGCCGTTTTGTTGGCGAAAGCGCACAAAAGCTTTTCCCGAAATTTATGCTAGTTTGGGCGCAGATTTTTTTCGCAAATTTGTGCATTTTGTTCAAAGATTAACAAGCCGCGGGTATTCCTATCCCGCACCGCGCCTGCAGACGACGCGGTGAAAACCATTCATTTGATTTTCTCATGATTTCATCGGAAAGTCTTATAATTTCTATTCTTCACGAAGGCGGCGGGAGCCGTTTTCTTTGTGCCAGTTACACAAGTTTTCCGATGAGGCTTTGTAAAATTTGGCGGAATCACAAAAATTAATTTGCCTTCTTGACAGTCGCGATTTGCGGTGCTAAAGTGAACACACCTTATCGAAAGGAGAACGCGAACATGTCTGAGCGCTTTTTTAACCGCTTCAACATGACCGGCTCGTTTGCTGCTGCCAACGAGTCTGCTTCCGCGTCCGCTTCTTTCGCCGCCCTGATTCTGAACGACACTGTGCTTGCAGTGTCGTTTTTTGTTGGCTTTCTGCTCGCGCTGGTACTGGTAAAAGTCGTATCTCTCGGCCTGATTGTACGCTCTATTATTATTCTGTCCCTGGTCATTATTCTGGCGGTCCTGCTGATTAAGGCGCCGCAGCTTACACGATCAAAACCGTCACCGGTTCGCTTCTGACAAATGCTTCAGATCGGCCCCGACCGTTTTGGTCGGGGCCGAATTTTTCAGGCGAAAACGGCCCCGCGCCGCTTTCCATATATAATAGTCAATCCAAAAATGAAAAAGGAGAAAACACAACATGAAGAAAGTACTTGCATTCGTACTGGCCGTCGTCATGGTATTCGCGCTGGCGGCCTGCGGCGGTTCCAGCTCTGCTCCCGCTGCGACCCAGGCTCCCGCTGCTGCGGCCCCCGCTGACGCCGCTCCCGCCGCCGGCGCTTTCAAAATCGGCTCTCAGGGCCCCCTGACCGGCGGCGCCGCCATCTACGGCACGGCCGTCATGAACGCCATCCAGATCGCCGTTGACGAGGTCAACGCCATGGGCGGCATCCAGTTTGAGTTCCAGTCCCAGGACGACGAGGCCGACTCCGGCGACAAGGCCGTCAACGCCTACAACAACCTGATGGACTGGGGCATGCAGGTCATGGTCGGCACTGTCACCTCCGGCTCCGGCATCACCGTGGCCGCCCAGGCCTACCAGGATCGCACCTTTATGCTGACCCCCTCCGGCTCCTCCGTTGACCTGATCGCCGACAAGGACAACGCCTTCCAGGTCTGCTTCACCGACCCCAACCAGGGTGTTGGCTCCGCCGACTATCTGGCTGAGAATTTCGCCGGCGCCAAGGTCGCCGTCATCTACCGCAACGACGACGCCTACTCCCAGGGCATCCGCGATACCTTCGTTGCCGAGGCCGCTGTCAAGGGCGTTGAGGTCGTCTACGAAGGCACCTTCACCAATGACACCGCCACCGATTTCACTGTTCAGCTGACCGCCGCCAAGGACGCCGGCGCTGACATGCTCTTCCTCCCCATCTACTACCAGCCCGCCGCCGTTATCCTCACCCAGGCCAACCAGATGGGCTACGCCCCCACCGTGTTCGGCGTTGACGGTATGGACGGCATCCTGACCCTTGAAAACTTTGATACTGCCTTGGCCGAGGGCGTGTACCTCCTGACCCCGTTCTCCGCCGACGCGGACGACGCGCGCACCCAGGCCTTCGTCGCCGAGTACGAGAAGCGCTACGGCGAGACCCCGAACCAGTTCGCCGCTGACGGCTATGACGGCGTGTTCATCGTCAAGGCCGCTCTCGAGGCCGCCGGCTGCACCCCCGACATGTCCTCCACCGAGATCTGCGAGGCTCTCATCCAGGTTATGCCCACCATCAGCGTTGACGGCATCACCGGCGAGGGAATGACCTGGGCCGCCACCGGCGAGGTCTCCAAGGCTCCTATGGCCGTTGTGATCAAGGACGGCGTGTACGTCACTCCCTGACCCTTTGAAGTTTAACTGAATTCCGGCTGCCGGGGGCTAAGCCCCCGGCAGTTTGGAGCGTTTTCTGCGCCGGAAAGGAACGCGGCGGCGTAAACAAAAACCCGCCCAAAACACGCGGTTTTGACAGGCCGCGCTGCTTTCTGGGGCAGAACATCACGAAAAAGAGAGGTAACCGTTATGAAGTTCCTGGCCTATCTGGTCAGCGGTATCAGCCTGGGCAGCATTTACGCCATTATCGCCCTGGGCTATACCATGGTTTACGGCATCGCCAAAATGCTGAACTTTGCCCACGGCGACGTCATCATGATCGGCGGCTACATATCCTTCCTCGCCGCTACGAACCTGGGTCTGCCGACCCTGGTCTCCGTGCTGCTGGCCATGGTGGTGTGCACGGTGCTCGGCATCGTGATCGAGGCCCTGGCCTATAAACCCCTGCGCAGCGCGCCGTCCCTGGCCGTGCTGATCACCGCCATTGGCGTCAGCTACCTGCTGCAAAACGCCGCCCTGCTGATCTGGGGCGCAAACCCCAAGTCCTACACCCCCGTGGTGGAGGGCACCCTCCACCTGTTCGACGGGCAGCTGTCCGTGTCCTATGTGTCGCTGCTGACCGTCGCCTGCTGCATCGTCATCATGGTCGGCCTCACCCTCTTCACCAACCGCACCAAGATGGGCAAGGCCATGCGCGCCTGCTCCGAGGATAAGGGCGCGGCCCAGCTCATGGGCATCAACGTCAACCGCACCATCTCCCTGACCTTCGCCATCGGCTCGGCGCTGGCCGCGATCGCGGGCGCGCTGCTGTGCTCCTTCTCCCCCACGCTCATGCCCACCACCGGCGCCATGCCCGGCATCAAGGCCTTCACCGCCGCGGTGTTCGGCGGCATCGGCTCCATCCCCGGCGCCTTCCTGGGCGGCATCCTGCTGGGCGTGATCGAGGCGCTGGCCAAGGGCTACATCTCCACGCAGCTGAGTAACTCCATCGTGTTCGCGGTGCTGATCATCATCCTGCTGGTGCGTCCGGCGGGCCTGCTGGGCAAGAACACCCAAGAAAAGGTCTGAGGTGGCTGGCATGAACATTACCAAGAAAAGCAATAAGGTGCGCAGCGACCTGCTCACCTACGCAGGCGTGATGCTCGCCTTCATCGTGCTGACCCTGCTGAAAAACAACGGCGTTCTCAACCGCTCCATGACGGGTCTGCTGGTTCCCATCTGCTGCTACATCGTCATGGCCGTCTCGCTGAACCTGACGGTCGGCATTCTGGGCGACCTGTCCCTCGGTCACGCGGGCTTCATGAGCGTCGGCGCCTTTACCGGCATCATCACCGCCATGAGCCTGGCCGACGCCATCCCCTCCGTCGCGCTGCGGCTGGCCCTGGCGATGGTGGTCGGCGCCTTCTTCGCCGCCATCATGGGCTTTCTCATCGGCATCCCGGTGCTGCGGCTCAAGGGCGACTACCTGGCCATCGTGACCCTGGCCTTCGGCGAGATCATCAAGGAGCTCATCACCTGCCTCATCGTCGGCAGCGACTCCAACGGCCTGCACATCATCTTCAACGTCACCGGCAGCAAGTCTGCCAACGACCTGAACCTGGCCGAGGGCGGGCGCATCATCATCAAGGGCGCCCAGGGCGCCACCGGCACCCAGACCATCGCCACCTTCACCGCCGGCTTTATCCTGATCATGATCACCCTGGTCATCGTGCAGAACCTGATCCGCAGCCGCCATGGTCGCGCGATCATGGCCGTGCGCGATAACCGCATCGCCGCCGAATCCGTCGGCATCCCCGTGACCCGCTATCGCATGATGGCCTTCGTGACCTCTGCGGCTCTTGCGGGCGCGGCGGGCGCGCTGTTCGGCCTGAACTACTCCAACCTCGCCGCGGCAAAGTTCGACTTCAACACCTCCATCCTCGTGCTGGTGTTCGTGGTGCTGGGCGGTCTGGGCAACATCTGGGGCTCCATCCTCGCCACGGTTGTGCTCTATGTCCTGCCCGAGGCCCTGCGCAGCTTTGCCAACTACCGTATGCTCATCTACGCGATCGTCCTGATCCTCGTGATGCTGGCTACGAACAACCCCATTCTCAAAAGCGCCGTTGCCAACTTCCGTCAGCGCTTTCAGAAAAACAAGGAGGAGGTGACCGAGCAATGACAGCCAACAGCCTGCGCAGCCCCTTCCGCGACAGTCTCCTGGCTTTTTCCGGCGGGCCGGAAGCCGACGCAAAGAATAAGCCGCATCTCATCCCCGTCACCCGCACCAACTATCTGCCCGAGCGTGACGCGGACAAGGCCCCGATTCTCGAATGCATCGACCTCGGCATCACCTTCGGCGGCCTCAAGGCCGTGGACAACTTCAACATCGCCCTCGGCCGCACCGAGATCGCGGGTCTCATCGGCCCTAACGGCGCCGGCAAGACCACCATCTTCAACCTGCTGACCAAGGTCTACCAGCCCACCCACGGCACCATCCTGCTCGACGGCAAGGATATCGCCACCATGTCCACCGCCCAGGTCAACCGCGCCGGCATCGCCCGTACCTTCCAGAATATCCGCCTGTTCCACAATCAGACGGTGCTGGAAAACGTCATGATCGGCCTGCACAACGAAATGGACTACTCCATGGCAGGCGCGATCCTGCGTCTGCCGGGCTACTGGCGGGCCGAGAAAATCGCCCGCGAACGCGCGATGGAATATCTCTCCATCTTCAACCTGGAGGGCCACGCCGACGACCTGGCCGGTTCCCTCCCCTACGGCGCCCAGCGCCGTCTGGAGATCGCCCGGGCTCTCGCCACCAATCCCTCGCTGCTGCTGCTGGATGAGCCGGCGGCAGGCATGAACCCCTCCGAAACCGCGGAGCTGATGGAGAACATCGTCAAGATCCGCGACACCTTCCAGATCGCCATCCTCCTCATCGAGCACGATATGAGCCTCGTCATGAACATCTGCGAGGGCATTGCAGTGCTCAACTTCGGGCGCATCATCTGCAAAGGCAGCCCCGACGATATCCGCTCCGATCCCAAGGTCATCGAGGCCTATCTCGGCAGAAAGGGGGCAGAAAAGATATGACGATGCTCAAGGCAGAGGATCTGAACGTCTATTACGGCCCCATCCACGCCGTTAAAGGCGTCAGCTTTGAGGTCAACGAGGGCGAGGTCGTCACCCTCATCGGCGCCAACGGCGCCGGGAAATCCACCACGCTGAAGACCGTCTCCGGCCTGATGCACAGTCGCGGCGGCAAGATCGAGTTCATGGGAAAGAGCATCGCCTCCGTCCCGGCCCACAAGATCGTTCAGCTGGGCATCGCCCACGTACCTGAGGGACGGCGCATCTTCACGCTGATGACCGTGGAGGAGAACCTGGACATGGGCGCCTTTACCGCCAATACCGCCGATGTGGAGGCGGACAAGGAGCGCGTGTTTGAGCTGTTTCCCCGCCTCAAGGAGCGCAGGAAGCAGATCGCCGGTACGCTCTCCGGCGGCGAGCAGCAGATGCTGGCCATGGGCCGCGCGCTCATGTCCAAGCCCAAGCTGCTGATGCTCGACGAGCCGTCCATGGGTCTGGCCCCCATTCTGGTCGAGCAGGTGTTCGACATCATTGCCGAGCTGCACAAGGCGGGCACCACCATTTTGCTGGTGGAGCAGAACGCGGAGATGGCCCTGTCCATCGCTGACCGCGCCTACGTCATGGAGACCGGACGTATCACCCTCTCCGGCACCGGCGCGGAGCTGGCCGCCAGCGAGGAAGTGCAGAAGGCCTACCTCGGCGGATAATGCCCATACCAAACGGAAAACAGCCGCCCAAAAGGGCGGCTGTTTTCCTATATACATTGTCTCCAGCAGATTCAAGTGTTCGCAGGATCGAAGCTGCATAAATCAAGACCCATTTCTCTTTTCTTATCTTGCGAGAAAAGAGAAACGGTTCTTGAACTCCAAAGAGAAAAGCGCGCTGAAACGCGGCTGACCGTTTTGCAACACATAACGTTTTGGCCCGCGGATTCATAACCTGGGCATTGAGCCGGTACAAGGTCTATACCGGATCGCCTCTGTTTCCTCGCAGGGCTTCGCGGGCAGGTATAGACTTGGACTAGACCAGCACAATGTACGACGATCGCGATGACCAGCCTACGCCCTGCAACCACGTTCAGCGCGTTTTGCGCCCTTTTCTTTCTGGAGCCGGGCGTCCCTAAAGGGACTAGCTTCGCGTCGCGGCACCGTCTTTCTTCTCGGCAAGACGAGAAGAAAGATGGTGGGGCGCATTGCGCAGATAATCGCTTGTGAACACGAAAACTCAGCGGGAACAAGTCTATGCATTACAGCTCCGGCAGGTCCTCATTGACCACGGTGCGCTGATTCGTGCCGCGGTCCGGCATGGCGACGATGAGCAGATAGCCCACCAGCGGCAGCAGAAAGGCCCACCAGAAATACTTTCGGCCATGGTAGCCCTTATCCTCGGCGATCTTATAAAACTCCCTGGCTGCAAAATAGCTGATCACCAGGCACAGCGCAAGCCAGAGCACACCCGTAAACACATGCGTCATGTCATCGTCTCCTTTTTCTACAGTATACCGTTTCCGCCGCGCCCCGTCAATGCGCAAAAAAACAGACCGGTCATGCCGGTCTGTTTTTTTTCGCATTGGCTTACTGGAGCTTCTCCAGATACTCAACGATGCGGCGCACGGTGTAGAGCTGGGCCGCGTCCTCGTCGGTGATGGAGATGCCGAACATATCCTCCAGCGACATGATCAGCTCGACCACGTCCAGAGAATCGGCGCCGAGATCATCGATCAGGTTGGTGTCCGGCGTGATGGTTTCGGGATCAACCTCGAACTGCTGCGCGAGGGCATCTCTGACATTCTCAAAAATCATATTGCTTACCTCCGATGTGCTGGGCACATAAAGTGTGATACTGCTTTGCGCTTGCATAGTACTACAGAAAATTGAAATATGCAAGTACTAATTAAAAAATACAATGAAACCCACGTTTCCCCCGTAATACCAAACCGAAGCGAACGCTTCGGTTTGGAGAGGAAGATGAATGTGATCGGTCGATCTGGTGCCGCTTTGCGGCATCAGATGACCTTATCGCATTCATCTGACGTCAGGCCCACTCGCGACTCTTGGGCTTGTTGTCAGGCTTCTCGGGCCTGACGTAGGAGACGACGACGCGGCGGTTCGGCTCAACGCCGGTAGAGCTGGTGGTGACGCCCTCGTAGTTCTGCAGCGCAGTGTGGATCACATGACGCTCATAGGAGTTCATGGGCTCCAGGGCCATGGAGCGCTTGTACTTGATCGCCTTCTCAGCCATCTTCTCGGCAAGCTTCGTGAGAGACTCCTCCCGCTTGGAGCGGTAAGCCTCGGCATCGACGGAGATGTGCAGGTGCTTGTCGCTGTTCTTGTTGACGACATAGTTGGTCAGATGCTGAATGGCGTCCAGGGTCTCACCCCGGCGGCCGATGATGGCGCCCATGGAGGAGCCTGTCAGGTTGACGTTGACGCCGCCGTTTTCGCGGGGCGTGATCTCCATCTCGGCGCTGACGCCCATGCGCTCCAGCAAGCCGGTGAGGAAGGCGCGGATCTCAGCATAGGCGGGGTCCTCGTCGGCGGGAGCGGCCTTCACCGCGGGCTCCGCCTTCTTCTCGGGGGCAGGCTCGGCCTTGGTCTTAGCCGCGGCGGGCTTGGCCGCCTTCTTCTCAGGCGCGGGAGCCTTGACGGGCTCGGCATCCGGGCACTCATAGCTGACCCGAACCACCGCGGGGGAGGCGCCGATGCCCAGGAAGCCGGACTTGGCGCGCTCAACGATTTCCACCGACACGTCGTCCCGATCCAGCCCCAGCTCCTTGAGAGCCTCGGCAATGGCGGCGTCCTCCGTGCGGGCGGACTTTTCCAGATATTTAATCATACTCGGTTCTCCTATTACTCTTGTTCGGCGGTTTCCGCGCTCTCCGTGACGGCCTCGGCGGTGTCTTCCACGGTCTGGACGGTCTCCTCCGTGACGGCCTCGACGGCGTCGTTGACGGCCTCGTCAACCACCGGCTCCGCGACAGGGGCTGTCTCCTCGGCGGCAGGCAGCGCCTCGTCAATGACGGACTCGGTTTCCACCGCGCCGGGAATGGCAAAGCGATCCGGATCATAGGCGCGGCCGCGGGCATAGCGGCGGTTGCCGACCTGGGAGGCGGGCTTTTCCACTTCCTTGATGCCCAGGCGCTCACGGCGGGCGGCGCGCTCAGCCTTCTCAAGGGCGGCTTTGCGCTCGTCGCTCTTCTGCTTCTCGCTGGCCTGAAGCTTCTTCTTGCTGGTATTGGCGTTGACCTCGGTCTTGCCTTCGGCCTTGAGCTTCTCGTACTCGGCGCGCTTGGCCTCCATCTCCTTCTCGCGCTCGGCGCGCTTTTCAGCGCGGACGGCGTCCTCGGCGTCCAGCTGGCGCTTGTAGATCTTGGTCAGCAGGAAGTCGCGGATGATGCCGAAGACGGAGTTGAAAATCCAGTAAATACCCATAGCGGCGGGCATGACAAAGCAGATCCAGATGGACATGAGGGGCATCATCAGGTTCATGCTCTTCATGGAGGCGGCGGCCTGGGAATTATCCTCCGCAACGGGGTTCATGGCGGTGCTGATCTTCATGGACAGCCACGACAGCAGCGCGGACACAAACGGGATCAGGAACAGCCCGATGGCGGCCCAGGTATAGGGGCCGGCCCAGAGCGTGCTCACGGAGGGCTGCTCGCCCATGTTCATGCCGAGGAAGTTAAAGTCGATGTTCATCAGGCCGTCGACCTTGCCGGCCAGGTCAGTCTGGACCGCCTGCCAGTTCTTGTGGGCCAGGTCGCTCAGCTGGATCTCAACATAGGCGTTGGCGCGGCCGGAGGTGGCCAGCTCCACACCCTTGGCGGTGAAGTACTCCTGCAGCGTGGTGACCACGTCCTTGGACGCGAACATCATGCGGGTGATGGGCTGACGCACGACGGAGTACAGGGCGATGAGGATCGGGAAGGGGATCAGCGACCAGAGGCAGCCGGACATGGGATTGACGCCTTCCTCGCGATAGAGCTTCTGCATCTCGGCGTTCATCTTCTGCGGGTTTCCCTCGTGGCGGCGCTGGATCTCCTGGATCATGGGCTGGAGACGGGTGGAGCGCATCATGCTCTTCTTGCTCTTGGCCATGAACGGCGTCATAATGAGGTTGACGGCCAGGGCAAAGAAGATCAGGGCTACGCCATAGTTACCGGTCAGGCCATAGAGCCAGACCATCAGCTTGGCAAAGGGCCAGGTAATAATTTCCCCAAAGGACATAGCGTTCTCCTTACTTCTATATAGGATAAATGGACTGGGGACTGCCCTTTTCAGGGCACGGGATCATAGATGCCGCGCTTGCCGTGGTAAAACGGGTGGCAGCAGCAGATCCTCCGGAGGGCCATCCAGCCGCCCTTCAGGGCGCCGTATTTTTCGATGGCCTCCAGGGCGTACTGGGAACAGGTGGGCATAAAGCGGCAGCAGGGCTGACGGCGGGGCGAGATATACCGCCGGTAAAAGCGGATCAGAGCCAGCAGAACGTACTTCATTCGTCCGCCTCCTTCATAAGGGCGAGCTTTTCACAGGCCCTGAGAAAGGACGCCTCCATCCTCCGATAGTCGGCGCCGACACAGCGGGTACGCGCCACGATCACAATGTCGTAGCCGGAGCGGAGCCTGTCGGCGTTGAGGCGATAGATCTCCCGCAGGCGGCGGCGGACGCGGTTGCGCACCACGGCGTGGCCGAGGCGGGTGGACACGGTATAGCCCAGGCGGTTGACCCCGCCGCGGTTGCGGCGGCAGTAGACGACCATATAGGGCGTGACCGCGCTTTTTCCCTTGGCATAAAGGCGGCGAAAGTCACTGTTCTTTTTTAAGGTGATTCTAGCGTTCACAGCTTGTACGCTCCCGGTAAAGTGTCAGCAAATACCTAAAGGGCATCCCCAAACGCCGCGCTTCGCGGTTCGGAGCTGCCCTGTAGGACGGATCAGGCCGTCCCTGTATGCAATTGCTTGAGCCCGTTCACGGTACGACTTCAGTAGCTGAGCTTCGCTCTGCCTTTCGCTCTGCGGCGGGCGAGAACCTTGCGGCCGTTGGCGGTCTTCATTCTCTTGCGGAAGCCGTGCTCTTTCTTGCGCTGGAGCTTCTTGGGCTGGTAGGTACGGAACATGCGGTACACTCCTTTCTGTTCTGGCAATACTCAACATCGCCGGGCCGAAGCGGGGCGAAGTAGTTGATAAAAAAACACCCGGCGGCAGGGGCCGCCGAGTGCTTATTATAACCGGGAAGATTGCATTTTGTCAACAAAAATGTTTCGTTATGTCAAGCAAGATCCTCGCCCCGCAGATATTTGCCCATGGGCTTCCAGAGGAGCCAGCCCACCAGCAGGCAGAGAACCATGTCGATGAGCATGTAGCTGCCGTTATAGAGGAAGGAGTAGAACCAGGGGGTGGTCATGGTCATGCCGAAAAAGCTCTCGGGCATATACTCGCCCCAGACCCAGACGCCCACGAGATAGTGGACCAAAAAGCGGGCCAGGGAGCCGACGACCGTGCCGGTGAAGAAGCCGGCGCGCTGCTTATGAAACAGGCCGGCAAAGCCGAGCACGGTGAAGGCCACGATGTAGTCGCCCAGCATGGACTGCCAGCCCCAGGCGTAAGCGCCGTCCAGCAGCAGCTGCAGCACGCCGTAAACAAAGCTGGCCAGCAGGCCGGGCCCGAAGCCCCAGCGGGCGCAGTAGATAAAGATGGGCAGCATGGCCACCGTGATCGAACCGCCCTGGGGCAGCTCAAAAAGCTTCAGGTAGCTGAGCACCTGGGCCAGGGCCACAAAGATGGCGCCCTCGGTCAGGCAGCGAAGGGTGAGCTTGGATTGTTTCATATGTGTTTTCCTCCCTTTTTTATTTGGGAAGCGATGCGCAAAAAGCGTCGGATCAACACAGGCTGATCCGACGCTTGGATGACGTCACCGTTTCCTACGCCGGCATTACCCGGATCAGGTTCCAGGGTTTCAGCGCTCGCTTACGCCGTCTCAGCCGGGAATACCCAGCACCCCCACAAATTGTAAGAAAAGTCTATCACCGACCGCGGACTTTGTCAAGCGCTTGCAATTACCCCTGCTTCAGCTGCTCGGCCTTGTCGAGGATGAACTGACGCAGCCAGGCGCCGGCCTCGTCATTTTTCAGGGCAAAGTCGATGATCGACTCCAGATAGCCCTTGAGGTTGCCGGTATCATAGCGCTTGCCCTCAAAGTCCACGGCGACCATCGGCTCGCGGCGGCAGAGCGTGCGCATGCCGTCGGTCAGCTGGATCTCGTTGTTGCGTCCGGGCGAGGTATTCTCCAGAATCTCAAAGATGGCGGGGGTCAGCACATAGCGGCCCATGATGGCGTAGTTGGAGAGCTTCTCGTAGAGGGAGGGCTTCTCGTTCATATCGCTCAGGCGATACACACGCTCGGACAGCCGCTCCTCCAGCTTGACGGAGGAGTATTTGCAGATCTCCTCACCGGGGAACTCGCGCACGGCGATGGCGCTGCAGGAATTTTCCTCGGCGGCGTTGACCAGCTGCTTGAGCACCGGGGTCTCGCTGAGCATGATATCGTCGCCCAGGAGGATGCCGAAGGGCTCGTTGCCGACAAAGCTCTTGGCGCGCCAGATGGCATGGCCCAGGCCCTTGGTCTCCTTCTGCCGGACAAAGTACACATCCGCCATGTCCGCCACGGAGCGCACGGTTTTGGCCTCCTTGATCTTGCCGTCGGCCATCAGCCGCGCTTCCAGATCGGGGGCATAGTCAAAATAGTCCTCAATGGGGGATTTGCCGCGGTTGGTGATGATGAGGATCTCCTCCACCCCGGCGGCCACAGCCTCCTCGACAATGTACTGCAAAACGGGCTTGTCCACCAGGGGCAGCATCTCCTTGGGGATGCTCTTGGTATTGGGCAGCAGGCGGGTGCCGAGACCCGCCGCAGGGATGATCGCTTTCCGGACTTTCATGGAAACTCTCCTTTCACCCCGCGCGAGGCGGGGCATAATCAACGGTTGACCTTTTCGGTGAATTCACGGAAGAACCTGACCTTGGGCAGGCGGCTCATCAGCGGATAGCCGATGAGGTACAGCACGCCCGCCTCGCCCAGACCCACGGTCAGGGCATTGAAGGCATAAGAGCTGACGGGGCTGGTAAATGCCTGGATCTGATAGCCCCAGGTGAGCACCGCGCCGACGATGACGGCGTTGAACACCACCGGCATCAGGCAGCCGAGCAGCCGGTTTTTGACGCTGCCGCCTCTTTTCCCGAAGCGGGCGGTCAGCAGTCCGGCCAGCAGCGTCGCCAGCGAACCGAAGACGATGTCAAACACGCTGCCGGTATAGAGATTGGCCAGCACGCAGCCCGCCAGGATACCCGGCACCGAGCTCGGCATAAAAAAGGGCAGGATCGTCAGCACCTCGCTGACACGAAACTGCACCGCGCCGTAACTGATGGGCGCAAGGGCGACAGTGAGCGCCGCATAGACGGCCGCGATGACGGCGTTGACGGCGATACGAAGGGTGGCGTTGGACTTGCGGTTCATGTTGAGTACCTCCATTTTTTATTTTTCCAAATGGAGGCGCAAAACCGCAGAAAGAACAGGCGGGGGCGGCCCCGTCCCATTTTTTACTTCGCCCCATCCGGCGCAGCAGGGTGTGGAAACCTGCTGGTATTTCCTTTACGCTTTGCTCTCCGCCGCGCCCTGCTCGCGCTTGTGCAGCGAGAATTCACAGCCGCAGTAGAGCTGGCGGTAAACGTTGTACTTCTGGCACAGCTCGATGGAGCGGTTTTCTCCGTCGCGCTTCTTGAAGTCCGAGGGCAGCCACTGCACCCCCATCGCGCGGCCGATCTCCTCGGCGATGGTGTTGATGCGGTCGGCGTCCTTGTGGCGGGAGAGCGTCAGACTGGTACAGAAATAATCGTAGCCGTAGTGCTTGGCCAGGCGCGCCGTCTCCAGCAGGCGCAGGCGGAAGCACTCGGTGCAGCGTTTGCCGCCCTCCGGCTCGGCCTCCAGGCCCTTGACGCGGGCATAATAGTCCTCGCTCTTCCACGGCTCGGCCAGGATGCTGACCCGGTCGGCCAGGCCCATATCCTCCACCAGCTTGACCAGGGTCTGAAAGCGGCGCTCAAACTCCGCCTGGGGATAGATATTGGGATTGTACCAGAGGATGGTGACGTCAAAATACTGCGTCAAATATTCCAGCACGGAGCTGGAGCAGGGGCCGCAGCAGACATGCAGCAGCACCCGCGGTGTGCGCCGACCGCGTTTTTGAATGATGCGGTCGAGCTCCTTTTGGTAATTTCTTCTGTTCATACGAGCATCATAACACACACGGCTTGAAAAATCCACCGTTAAAGTGTATAGTAAAACAAAACGAAACCCGGAGGTGCGGTATGGACAGCAGAACCAACAAGCAGAATTATTATCTGGACATCGCCGACTCGGTGCTGGAGCGCTCCACCTGCCTGCGCAGGAAGTACGGCGCGATCATCGTGCGCAACGACGAGATCCTCTCCACCGGCTACAACGGCGCGCCCCGCGGCCGCAAAAACTGCAGCGATCTCGGCACCTGCACCCGGCAGATCCTGAAGATCCCCTCCGGCGAGCGCTACGAGCTGTGCCGCTCCGTCCACGCGGAGGCCAACGCCATCATCTCCGCCGCCCGGCGGGATATGATCGGCGCCACCATCTATCTGGTCGGGCGCGACGCAATGACCAACGCGCTTTTGTCCGACGCGATGAGCTGTTCCATGTGCAAGCGGCAGATCATCAACGCCGGCATCGAGCAGGTGGTCATCCGCAAGACGCCAACGGAGTTTGTCACCATCCCCGTCAGCGACTGGATCGAAAACGACGACTCCATCTTCTCCGTCAGCCTGGACACATAATGCAGAAAGAAGCCCCGGACACACGGTCTGGGGCTTTTCCTGTACAATTTCGCCGGTGTGACTGGCACACACCTTTTTAAAGATATCTCATTTTGTTTATTTTGTCAACATCTTCTGTGTTAACAGTTTGTTAAGGCGCGCTTTTTTGTTAAAACTATCCAAATGGCGCTGCCATTTTTCGGGAGTTATCCCATCTTGCAAAAGGCGGAAATCTTTGATATTCTTTAATCACAGAAGGGGTGATACCCGATGTACACATAAATCCCCGATCGTGAATCGGCACGATCATTCAAGGGGGATACGCTGTAGGCCCAAAATATGCAGGAGGACAAAACAAGCACCGTGTCGATCCCACATACGGGAGTTATAAAAAACAAAAGCGTGCTTTCAGTAAAGTGTCCCGTTGGCCGGACAGCGTCCGAAATGAAAGAAAGCGAGGTAACCAAGATGTTAGATATTAAGAATTCAATGAAATGACCCTTGACTGCTGTAGAAGGCGAACGGGAAAAAATCGCCGCGGTCAAGGGTCATTTCTTTTTTTCTCTTTTATGCCCATTTTCAAACAAATCCCCCAGTGGCTTTTCGGTCTAAATCGCGCCATGCTTCATGAAAAGCCTCGGAAATACACAAAGTATTCCCTGCATTTTTCATTTTGCCTGACACGATTTATCCTCGAAAATCCTGCTGCGGTCTTTGTTTTCAATTGGGCCAACATTTCTTCTCTGCCGGTCATCGGATGAAAATCACGGAGCCTTCCGCGCTTTTCATGCGCTGACCGTTTTTTGTTCCCCCCTACTCCCGCCACAGCACGATAAAGCAGCCGTGGCGCTCGGCGGTGAAGCCCGCGCCGACATAGGGCGCGGGATCGGTGGACCCCCAGAGAATATAGATCCCCGCCGGGTCGAAGGGCATGCGCTTGTCCGGGCAGAAGCGCCAGCGGCCGATGCGCCGGGCACTGAGATAGGCCGCCGGGTAGCGCTCATATTCCACGGTCTCGTGGAAGGTGTAGGGGTCAATCTCCGCAATCAGCAGGAGCTTTGAATAGCTCACCGCGTCGGTGAAATAGACCGTGCCCTCATGCGCCAGCGCCGTCTCCAGCGCGTCCTGTACGCCCCAGGTGAACTGCCCGCGCAGGGCGTCGGCATAGTCGGTAAAATAGCTTTTGGCAAAGAAGCCGAAGAAGATCAGATACACCGCCGCAAGGCCCGCGGCCAGCTTCGCGGCGTGCCGCCCGGCCAGGGAGCAGAGCGCATCCGCCCCCAGCGCGGCGCACAGCACCAGCGGCAACAGCAGGAAATTCATGCGGTTGGCGTTGACCGCGATGACCAGGCACAGGCAGAAGCCCGCGAAAATCTGGATCAGCAGCGCCGCGGCAGGGTCCTTTGTCCTCTCCC
>JAFTGE010000031.1 GCA_017458085.1 Oscillospiraceae bacterium | reverse complement strand
CCCGCAGCCAACTGATGGATGAGTTCTGGGACGGGGATACCGGCTCCGGCCCCCGCACGGTAGATGTGTATATGACCAAGCTCCGCCAGAAGTTTTTGGGCTGTGAGGATTTTGAGATCGTCACAGTCCACGGGCTGGGCTACAAGGCGGTGCTGAAATGAGTGTGACAAAGGTCAGGCGGCCCTTATATTTTCTGCGCATTTTCTGCACCTTTTTCCTGCTGATCTCCTTTGTGCTGACAAGCTCTATGATCCTGTTTCTGACGTATATAAACCAGTCCACGGGGCTTGAACTGACACAGCAAAACATCGGCCTTGCGGCTCTCATGACCTTTGGGAATGTGTTCATGCTGAGTCTGGTGTGTGCCTTGGCGGATATGCTGCGCCGGTATCTCACGATCGAGCGCCCGATCCGACGCATCGCCGAGGGCGCGGAAAACATCATGGCGGGGGATTTCTCCACCCGGATCGTCTCCGTGAAGGGCTTCGACAGTGTGGACGGTTTCAATGAAATCATCGACTGCTTCAACCGCATGGCGGAAGAACTGGGCGGCATGGAGACGCTGCGCACGGATTTTATCGCCAACGTATCCCATGAATTAAAAACGCCGCTGGCGGTCATCCAGAACTATGCCACCATGCTCCAGCAGCCGGGCATCACGGACGAGGAACGGAAGGAATACGGCCAGACCATCGGCAATGCCTCCCGAAGGCTGGCGGACATGATCACCAATATCCTCAAGCTCAACAAGCTGGAAAACCAGCAGATCTACCCCGATAAGCGAAAATACGATCTCTCCGAACAGCTCTGCGAGTGTCTGCTTGCTTTTGAAAACGCCTGGGAGGCTAAGGAACTGGAGATCGAGACGGACATCGAGGACGGCGTAATGGTGGAAAGCGATCCGGAGCTTTTAAGTCTTGTCTGGAACAATCTCTTTTCCAACGCCATCAAGTTTACCGAGCCGGGCGGTACCGTCTCGCTTGCCCTTCACAGCGAGGGCGATCATGCCGTGATTGCCGTCTCCGATACCGGCTGCGGCATCAGCAGTGAGGTGGGTGAGCACATCTTTGAGAAGTTCTATCAGGGCGACACCTCCCACGCCACCCAGGGAAACGGCCTTGGCCTCGCGCTGGTCAAGCGGGTCGTGGACATCGTCGGCGGTGAGATCACGGTCAGCAGTGAGGTGGGCGTGGGCAGCACCTTTACGGTGAAATTGAGGAGGACAAGAGCATGAGCGAGAATTTCAACTACAGCTATTCCGCCGAGCGACAGGCCGAGGTGGAAGCGATTCGGAAAAAATATCTGCCCCCGGAGGAGCAGGAGGATAAGATGGCGCAGCTTCGCAAGCTGGATGCCAGTGTGACCACGCCCGGCCTGATTGCGTCTATGGCGCTTGGGATCGTGAGCGCGCTGGTCTTTGGGGTTGGCATGTGCTGCTTTTTGGTATGGAGCCAATGGGCGCTGGGCGGCGTTGCCTGCTTGATCGGCGTTGTCGGCATGCTGTTCGCTCCCAAGCTGTATACCCGCATGGTCAAAAAGCAGCGGGAAAAGATCGCGCCGGAGATCTTGCGGCTGACTGACGAATTGAGCCAGAAATAATAGTGCGCAATCGCTTCTAAAGGGGATACAGGCAGAGGGATGATCGGCGGACTTGTACCTCCGGCGGATTCGGGATGACGGAAGCCGGAGAGCGTATACAGCCTTAACAGCCCGGGCGGGATAGTGACAGCTATCCCGCCCGGGCTGCTGCATTCTTTTTCAAAAGGTATGGCACTTTGAAAGAAAGTGTGCTATCATATGGTTAGACGAAGCTAACTGACATATGTGCCCACCATCCGGGGGAGGTCTTCGGGGAGCGTACCACTGTGCGGAGCTGCCGTTTTTCTTTGGCATGATCAGGGGCATGAAGGACACGCCTGCTACAGAGACGGACCTGAAACAGGCGGAGGTCCGCATACGGATGAAAAGAGAGGAGAGGGACAGAATTATGAATTTACATCTCGGTGATGTAGAAGAAACAGCGCTCATTCCCCTTGCGGTGAGAGCAAATGAGAGCAAAAGGAAGAACGCCAGGATACACGATCCGAAGGCCGTCGAGATCATCGACGCGCTTGGAATCGACACCAAAAACTTTGACAAGCTGGTCACACACGAATGTGTGGTGGCGAGAACGATCCTGTTTGATGAGCTGACAAAAATGTATATCCGGGAAAATCCGGACGCCGTCTGCATCAATCTTGGCTGCGGCCTGGACGATCGTTTTTCCCGTGTCGATAATGGGCGGATCTCCTGGTACAACGTGGACCTTCCCGACTCGATCGAAGTGCGGAAAAAGGTATACGAAGAAAGCGGCAGGGAGAAGATGGTCGGCTGCAGCATTCTGGACGATCACTGGAGCGATGGTATTCCGAAGGAGAAACCCGTCATTGTCGTGGCGGAAGGACTGTTTATGTATTTTTCACGGGAGCAGGTTTCTGCGATCCTGAATAGTCTGACCACAAGCTTTTCAAAAGGGGTGCTGCTGGCGGAGCTGATGCGTCAGAAGATGATGAAAGAGGATATGCATGATACCGTGAAGCATACCAATGCGACATTTGGCTGGGGAATTGAAAAGACCGGGAAAGAACTCACCTTGCTGAATGAAAGGATTTCCTTTGTCAAGGAAACAACCTTCTCCGAGCAGATGAAACACGATGGCTTTATGAGCAGAATTCTGGGATCGATTATCGGGGATATGAATAACCGCCTGTCAGTTTTTGAGTGGGGAAGATGAGCAAAGCCCGGGAGCTGATCGGCTGGTCATTTGACCGCGTGTTCATTGGTCGGTATCGGGTCGGGCATACAAAGGCATGGATCATTCCCGGAACCGAAGGTCTGATGCCATATAAGCAGGAAGATTCTTGGTACGATCTTCCTCTATCTTGTGCTTGTGAATCTTCTGTTGTGGATATGCACGGCATTGTTCGTTTGATAGTGTGAGGGGGCGTTCAGGATATGAATACTATTGGAATCGATAACAATCTGAATCGGGAGCGGATCAGGAAGCTTCTTGCCATCGGCCTGTTTGCTTCTATCCTAACAGGCATCGGAGATTTTCTGCTCGGTTACGCCCAAGCGATCCCGACGACTACCCCGGCCACCGGCATTCTGGCAGGGGCGCCGAACCTGAAGGATTGGCAGATGATCGCCGGAGGATTGCTCGGCTTTTTCGGGATCTTCCTGGAGGGGCTGTCCTTCTTTGCCGTCTACCGGCTCATGGCGGACGCGGCGCCAGGGTACGCGCATCTTTATCGAGCGGGCATCTTTGGCTATATCTGGCTTGCGCCGGTGGGCTGCCATATGAACATGGGCGTCATGAACCTGGTTTATAAGTACCTGCTCCCCCTGGACGCGTCGACGGCGGAGCTTGTCGCGGACCGTTTGTTTTGGGGCTTTTCGCAGCCGGTCTATGCGTTGCTTGTAATCTTCTGGGTGCCGATGATCATCGTGCAGTTTTTGGCTTTTTCCAAGGGGCTTACCCCATATCCGAAGCGTGCCAAGTGGTTCAACCTGATCCTTGGCGCGATACCGGCTTTTCTGTTGTCCGCGATCCTTGATCCAAAGAGTGCGCTTGGCGCGGGCGTAGGCACCATGTTCCTGTGCTTTGGGAATGCCTTCACCTTCGGCGGACTGCTGGCGACACTGCCGGATCAGGAGACCTTTGATCAATTTCAAAAGAAATTGAAGGACGCAGATAAGCGTTGATCGCGGAAAGCGCACAGTCGGGAAAACAAGTCGTTGAGGGAAATCCGGGAATTCTTTGCTTGCCTGGAAGAACGCGGGCTTGCAGAACCGGAGATAACATAAGAGCCGGAGGAAAAGGGCAGGAGATTCCCCCGTGATAGATGATCGGACAAGAGCACCCCACCGGGGTGCTCTTGTCCGTGTCGGTGACAGTCGTGAAGAATCTGTTCGCACGGAGTGTGGCGGCGACCTAAGGAAGCTGGATAGGGGGAATATTTTTACATTATTATAAAAAGAGATAAGTGTAAAGACAGATATCTGCTTTGTCAATTTGACTAAGGCTGTAAAGATGTTTTTGTTCGGTAATTCAAACAAAAATTTTGTTCATGTCTTGTGAAACATTCCCATTTTCGGGGCCGCGGCCTGTCAATGCGTTGACAATTTGTTCAAAATTTCTTAAAATATAGATGACCAAAAACGAACTGTCAAAATTCATTTGGCTGTTTTGTACAAAGGGGGAATACAAAGGCAATGAGAGACCTGAAGCATCTGAAGTATTTTGAGGATCTTTTGCAGCAGGCGAACAACGAACTCATTACCCAGGCCAAGGCCGAGGGCGGGATCGCGGTCGCTTATACCTGTGAAAATGTCCCCGAGCCGCTGCTGAACTTGGGCAACGCTTTTTCTATCCGTCTGTTTGCACCGAACACGGGCTCCCTGGATATTGCGACGTATTACATGACCAATCTTCTGTGTGAGCCAAGCCGCGCTCTGCTGGAGCGTGCCATCGAGGGCGGCTTTAATTTTGCCGACTGCGTCATTACGCCGGACGGCTGTACCATGATCAACCGCGCCGTGGAGAACATGGAATTGCTCGAGACCATGGGGAAGGGCAACCCGAACTTCTTCCACTCCTACATGGAGATTGCCTTTAAAAACACGGAGAACGACGTGGCGCTTTCCGTGCTGCAATGTACGAATCACGTTCTCAAGCCCCTGGCCGAAAACTACGGCATCGATACCTCCGATGCCTCCATCCGCGCTGCGGTCGAGAGGCACAACCGCCTTTGCCGCGTGATCCGCGCAATCGGTGACTTCCGCAAGGAGGAGTATCCCCGCATTACCGGCTATGAATTCCATGTTCTGTGTCTTGCCACCTATGTATGTCCGCAGGAGCTTGTCATTGACAAGCTGGAAGAGACGCTGGAGGAGCTGAAGACGCGTGAGCCGGATGATAAACCCTGGCGTGCCCGTGTGCTTCTGGTTGGCTCTGAGGTGGACGACAGCGGCCTTGTCAAGCTCATCGAGGAGCAGGGGGCCTATGTCTGCTGTGACCGTTTCTGCTTTGGCTCTTATCCCGGACGCACCGAGATCGTCCTCAACGACGAGGAGGACGCGCTCACGCAGGTCTGCCGTCATTACATCCGCAACTGCCAGTGCCCGCGCATGATGAACCAGGAGAAGGTTTACGGCCGCAAGCAGTATGTGGCGGAGTTGGCGAAGGAGTACAGGGCCGACGGCGTCATCTATGAGCAGGTCAAGTTCTGCGATCCCTGGGCTTATGAGCGTATGCTCGGCTCGTCCATGCTGCAGGTGGATTACGGCTATCCGGTTTTGTCGGTCGACCGGCCGTATAACGTCGCTTCCTCCTCCGGCCAGATGCGCACCCGTGTACAGGCCTTCGTGGAAAGCATCGAGATCAAGAAGATTCAGAGAGGTGGGAAAGCATGAAGACAGTCGAAAAGCTTGTGAATCCCGTCAAGCGTGCCGGCGAACAGTCGCCCGGCAAGATTTACGATGAAAAGCTGAAGGTGCGCGCCCGCCGTGAATGGCGCGGTGTGAAGGATACCTTCTACGATTACACCCGCTGGCTCTACCTGATATCCGTTCTGGGACGCTTTATTATGGTTCCGCGCAACATCAAGGGCTTTTTCCGCTACCGCTGGATGATGAGCTATCTCTTCGTCCCGCACGGCATGGATAAGTTCACCATCGGCCTGCGTGACGAGGCGCTGCGCATCGCGCACACCTCCTTTAACTTCGTCATTGCCGACGTGACCCAGGCCATTGCCAACTGCTTCCGCGGTGACCGTCGGGTCGGTAACGACAAGGCCTATTCCGACAAGTGCGTGATTACGGACGAGAACTCCATGGTCACCTTCATGATGGGCTTTGATACCAAGAAGGTGCACACCATCCTGCGCGAGGTGCCCACCATGTTCGCCTCGAACATCTTCCATCAGTTCAACGTCATGCATTACCTTGACATAGCCCAGCAGTACGGTCTTCCCGGCGATGTCTGCCCGATGCCCGAGGCCGAGGCCGGCATCTCCATCGACGACGACTTTTGCGTGCTCGGCGCCTGCGCGGTGCAGAACAACACCACCTGTGACGGCTCCCTCATGGGCAACGGCGTGATTGCCAAGCGCCTGGAGCGCGAGTACGGCATCCCCACCTACCAGCTGGCGACCCCGCTGCGCCACAAGGAGCCGGACGTTCTCGACTACGCCGCGGAGGAGATCAAGAAGGCGATCGCCTTTGTGGAAGAGCACACCGGCGAGAAGTGGGATTGGGACGTGTACTTTGCGGCGGCCAAGCGCGTCAACGACGCCACGCGCTGTCGTATCGCCCAGATGGAGATCAATTCCTCTCCGTATCCGCAGTTCTTCGGCGCCGCGTTCAGCCTGTATAACGACACCAACTATATGGGTAACAGCGGCCGGAACGCGGACTTCGTGAAGAAGGATCACAAGCTGCTGGAGCTGGCGGAAAAGGGCTATAAGGCCAAGCGCATGTACGCCAAGGAGTATCGTCACCGCGCCATCGTCTGGGGCGTGCAGCCGCAGTATGTCATTGACATGCTCTACTGGATGGTGCAGTGCTGGGGCGTTGTGCCGCTGACCGATATGCTCTCCGTTATCAATACCGATATGATCGTCGAGGAGGATACCCCCGAAAACCGCGAGCAGGCCTACCGCGACATGGCCATGCTGAACATGGAAATGATCATGCGCAACCATACGCATGGCGGCTTTAAGGTGCTTGTGGACGATCTGTGGGAGCTGTGCGAGAAGATGAACGCCGACATCGTCATGATGTGGGAGCATATGTCCTGCAAGGCTCTGACCGGTATGCACGGGCAGTTTGAGGAGCAGGCGCGTGAGCGCGGCATTCACATCATGTGGGTCTCCCACGATCTGTGCGATCCGCGGGTCTTCACCCGTCAGGCGATCCGCGACCAGGTGAACAACTACATGCGCACCGTTATGCGGGAGGAGCCGCTGGATCCGTCGCTTGAAAACATCCCCGACAACGAGGCGTGGTAAGGAAGGAGAGGCAACATGAAAAAAACGATTTTGAATATCCTGCTGAAGCTGCTTCTGGTGTGCGGAGGATTCTTCGTTGTCACCTTCACCATTTACTTCTTCAATCTGGATATGAAGGCCACATCTCTTTTGGCGCCGTATCTGGAAAAGTGGTACAATAATCTGGAGCGCAAGCAGTATATCTGAGTACCTGAAACATATCTTAAACCGGATGGTCGGCAGACCCTCCGGTTTTGTTATAACTTTGGCTTTTCTTGACAAGCCAGACGGGAGCGAGTATCATAATCGACAATGAAATCCCGATTCGACAGTTACGGGAGGCGGTTTGAAATGGAAAAATTCACTGCGTTTTTGAAACGCAAGAACATTGTCTTTTCCGGCAAGCGCTACGGTATCGACGCGCTCGGCGCCATGGCGCAGGGGCTTTTTTGCTCGCTGCTGATCGGTACGATCATCCGCACGCTCGGTTCCCAGCTGGGCCTTCCGTTCCTGGTGGACATCGGCGCCTATGCCATGGCCGTCTCCGGCCCGGCGATGGCGGTTGCCATCGGCTATGCGCTGCAGGCGCCGCCCATGGTGCTGTTCTCCCTGGCGGCGGTGGGTTGGGCTGCCAACGCCGAAGGCGGCGCGGGTGGCCCGCTGGCGGTGCTGATCATTGCCATTGTCGCGGCGGAGTTCGGTAAAGCTGTCAGCAAGGAGACGAAGGTCGACCTGCTTGTCACCCCCGCCGTCACCATCGTGATCGGCGTGGCGCTGGCCAAGCTCATTGCACCGCCCATCGGAACGGCGGCCTCGGCCTTCGGCCTGGTGATCGACAACGCCACGAAGCTCCAGCCCTTCTGGATGGGCATTGCGGTGTCGGTGCTGGTGGGCATTGCGCTGACGCTGCCCATCTCCTCGGCGGCAATCTGCTCTGTCTTGCAGCTGACCGGTCTTGCCGGCGGCGCTGCGGTGGCGGGCTGCTGCGCACAGATGGTGGGCTTTGCGGTCATGAGCTTTAAGGAAAACCGCTGGGGCGGCCTTGTGTCCCAGGGCCTCGGCACCTCCATGCTGCAAATGCCCAATATCATCCGCAATCCCCGCGTTTGGATCGCGCCGATTGTGGCTTCGGCCATCACCGGCCCCGTTGCCACCTGTTTGTTCAAGCTGGAGATGAACGGCGCGGCCATCAACTCCGGTATGGGCACCTGCGGCCTCTGCGGGCAGATCGGTGTGTGGACTGGCTGGGTGGCACCCAGCGCCGAGGCGGTTGCCAAGGGCGCCGTTGCGATCACGCCGACGGCCTTTGACTGGCTGGGGCTGGCGCTGATCTGCTTTGTGCTGCCGGCGGTGCTCTGCCCGCTGATCAATCAGCTCTGCCGCAGACTCGGGTGGGTCAAGGACGGAGACCTGACATTAAGCTAAATCAAACGAAAACGATCGGGAGGCTGCGGCCTCCCGATTTTACGCGCTATGAAAAACTTTTTTCATCCGTGCAATATTTTCCGTTAAAACGCTTTTATTAGGGTGAGGGACCTCAAAGAAGAAAGGAGGCAATGGACATGGAAGACAGAGAAATCGTAGATCTGTACTGGCAGCGCTCGGAGGAAGCCATTCCCCGGACCGCGGCCAAATTTGGCGGCTACTGCCGCACCATTGCTTATAACATCTTATCCGACGCACAGGATGCGGAGGAATGTGTCAACGATACCTGGTTGAAAGCGTGGAACTCTATGCCGAAAAACCGCCCGACGGTGCTGGCGCCGTACCTGGGCAAGCTGACGCGCTGGATCTCGCTGACCCGGCTCCGGGAGCGCAACAGTCTTAAACGCGGCGGGGGAGAGACGGCCCTTGCGCTGGACGAGCTGGCGGAGGCGATCCCCGCGGAGAACGACACACAGCATGAGCTTGAGATCAAGGAGCTCAGCGCCGCAATACGCGACTTTCTCGAAATCCTGGACGAGACCGAGAGCCAGGTCTTTCTCAGTCGCTACTGGTACATGGCGCCGGTCAATGAGATCGCGGAGAAATTCGGCTTTACGCAGAGTAAGACGGCCTCCATGCTGCACCGCACGCGGGCCAAGCTCCTGCAATACTTAACGGAGGAAGGACTATGCTAAACAGTGAAATGCTGCTCCTGGCGCTCAACGATGTGCCGGACGACCGCCTGGAACGCACGCGCAGGAGCCTTGGCTATCAGATAACAGAACGCAAAACAAAACGGCCGCGCCTGGCCTGGCGCACGCTGCTGATCGCAGCGGTTATCGCCACGCTTATGGTGGGCACGGCCTACGCCGCCGGGTGGATCAGCTTGGACAGTCTGCGCGTTGGCCGCGCATACGGAGTCCGCGTCATCTCCATGGAGGGCCTCAAGGACAGCAGCGAGGGCAGGGCCCTGGCCGAGTGGCTCGCGTACTATGACGTGCATAAGTACGACGACTTTGACCCGACAGAGGCCTTTGAACTCATGGATGAGTACGGCTGCTACGGCGTGACAACGCGGGAAATGGCCGACAAGGTGGATGAGATCTGCGAAAAATACGGCCTTGAAAAGCTGGGGAAGATGAGTGCGCCGCCCGATGAACGCAGCTACTGGAAGGCGGCAGGCGTCGGCAAGCTGACCCGGGGAAGCGCGGAATATGAAAACGACTATCTGGCGGGCTACGTCTATCCCGGCGGCACCTTCCAGTATGACGGCGCGATCTTCCCGACAGGAGAGAAAACCAGCATTCTCTACCAGCTGCGGCGCTCGGTCAAGGGCAGCTTCGGCTATGTGGTGGGTAACGCCGCGGCCTTTGACGGCGGTGAGGAATGGGCCTACCGCACAAAGAGCGGGCAGGATATGACCCTGATCAATGCCAATAGCGCGGCGCTGATGCTCCTGGATTTGAAGGACAGCTTTGTGACGGTGAGCCTGAGCAAGGCGGGGTATTATGATGCCTTTAACGACGGGTATATTGACGGCATTGGCGACGGCTGGACGAGCCTTGAGATCACAAACGAACAGCTGGAGTCCATGGCCGAGACCTTCCGCTGGGAGGCCCTGAGCGACCCCGATGCGGGCATGGATGAACCCTTTACCTATCACGAATATGCGCCCCGTAAGAGCGCGGAGGAACTGGTGGAGGTGGACGTTGACCTGTCGCAGGTGAAGGAGCCGTACCAGTATTATATCCGTCTGGCCTACCGGGACACCATCGAGCCGTTTATCCGGGACTTTGAGCTGGTGGACTACGGCGCGGAGCACCTGCCAAACAGCGTTGGCGGCTGGATCACCTTTAAGGGAACGCCCAAGACAGCCTTGAACTGGAAGCGCATTCCCACGGAGGACGGAGAACTGTTCTGCCGCGCCTTCAACGTGGTCAACGACAACGGCAGCTGGTCGGCGGGGGAGAGCTTCGACGCCCTGCCGTACCAGCCCCTGAGCTGGCTGGAATTTGTCACCGTCAACGGTGAGGAAAAGGAAAACTGGCTCGGCACCGAGATCGGTGAAATCACCTCGGCCACGCTCCATGTCCAGCAGACGGGTGTGGATTATACCCTCACGGACGGAAAAGATCTGGCCGATCTGCGCCGGATGCTCCGGTACAGCGAGGTGGCAGGCGGCACGGACTGCATGGACTGGAACCCCTTGTACCTGACCTTTGCCGACGGGCGCCGTGCCCTGGCATTCACCGCCGCCGACGGCTCGGATTCGGTGCGTATCTTCGGCGGCTCCCAGCACTACCAGTACGGCCGCACGATTTTCGACCTCTTCGGCGTTCCGCTGGAGGCTGCGGGTTATACCCGGCACGAGGGACTGCTGACCTACCGGGAGGACTTTAACGGCGACGGACTCATGAGACTGTGGGAGGAGGTCGACTACAGCGAGGGCGGCGAAAAACTCGCGCGGCGCGTTATGTCCGACAAGCTGCGGGAGAGCCGCTTTGAATACGACGGCAAAGGGAATTTGATCCGTGAGAGCTGGTGGGAAGGGGACACTGTGACCCTTACATTTACCTACACGTACGACGACGCCGGCCGGCTCATTGGCAAGGAGAGTCAGGGCGTCACCGGTTGGGAAAAGACAACCTATGAATACGACGCCCAGGGCCGTCTGGCCGCGGAGCTTCACACGGACAACGACGACCTGCCCGGCTTTACGGGCGGAAACATCTACTACAGCTACGACGAAAACGGCATCTGCACCCGCCGCATGGGGTGGCAGAGCTGAAGCAAAGACAGGGAATGCCGCCGGGATATCCGACGGCATTTCTTAAATTTTCCAAAACGTGAAACTTTTTCCGGCTTTTTCCGTTCTTATTAATGGAATGATTTTTACGGCGGCCTTAGCCGCTGTGAAGGGAGCCGGAACATGAAACGACTGTTGGCGCTATTGCTGATTCTGATGCTGCTGCTCAGTGGCTGCGGTAAGACCGAAAAGGAAACAGAACCTGAGGCCGTGCCCGGCGTGGACGCAAAAAGCGGCGAATGGACAGGAAGGGGCGGCAGCTTCACTCTTTCACCGGTGGAGTATCCGAAAAACTGTCAGATGAGCTTTGCCCATGAGGGAACGCGCTACTACTTCACGGTGCCGGACTTTGAGGACACGGTCATTCTGCGCGGAGAGCAGGAGCTCTGTCGGGTGGATGGCTTTATCTACAGCGTGGATACGGCGGAGGACGGTTTCTGGTATTCCACGGAGGACCGGGCGGAAGACGGCTGTGAGCTGGTGATGCTCACGCGGCTGGACTACGACGGCGTGCGGCAGGAAGAAATTGTGTTCAAGCTGCCGGCAGGCTGCTATTTCCGGCGCTTTTTGCTGGCGGGAGATGCGTTCTGCCTCAATTGCTCCGACCGGCTGCGTGTCTATGACCGCGCCGGCAGCCTGCTTGCCGACATTCCCCACGCCGAATGGAGCGGCCAACTCATAAAGGGCAGTAACGGCGAGATCTATTTCGTGGAGCCTTATGAGACAAGCGGCGGCGCTGTGGGCAGAGTCGATTTGTCCGGCGGACGAATTGAACCGCAGTTTAGCTATCCGACAGGAGCTGTCTGCCCCGGAGACGCGGAGAGCGCGCTGATTTTGATCCTGGGCGATGGCCTGTACCATCTGGGAACAGAGGGGGAGACCGTGCCGCTGGTGATCTGGGAGGAGTGCGGCCTGGCCCTGTTTGGCGTGATGGATGTCGAGGCCGAGGCCGACGGCAGCTATCTGCTGTGCGGAACCAGCTTTAGTCCCATGCGTCTCAGCCCCGCCGATCCCGGCGAGCTGAAAGCACGCACGCGGCTGACGCTCGGCGTTATGGGGCTGCACGGTAGCCTGCCGCACGCGGTGGCGGCTTTCAACGCGCGCAGTGCCGATTGCTGCGTGCAGCTGGTGGATCTGACGGAGGGCGGCTTCACGCCCGAGCAGGCACTGACCCGTTTAAACACACAGCTAATCAGCGGCGAAGGGCCGGATATGCTGGCCTTTAGCGGACAGAGCCTGTCACCGTTCCCTTTTCTGCGCAAGGGGCTGCTGCGCGATCTGGAGGCCGATGTTGCCGCCGACCCGGATATTGCATTGGACGACCTGTGGACGGCCCTGCCCATAAAGAATGACTGCGGCGGCCTGTATCTGATGGCCGCGGACTTTTCCATCGAGACACGCCTCGGTCTGCGCGAGACCTTTGGCGACGCCGACGGCTGGAGCTTTGACAGCTACCTTGCCCTGGCGCGGTCGACTCCGGATGACCGCGTGGTGATGTATAACCTGACACGGGACTATTTTCTCGATCAGAGCGCCAGCCGCTTTCTGCGCCAGGCGATCAATTGGCAGACAGGCACCTGCGATTTTGATAATCCCGCGTTTATCGAACTGCTGGAAGCTACCCGCGACATGAAGGAGACGCCGGAGGATCTGAACAACATGGTCTTTGGCATAAACCTCATGGCTGACGGCTACATGGCAACGGATCTCGTAATGCTCAACAGGGTGACAAGCCTTGCCCGCGAGACGCGGCGGATCGGCAAGCCCGTTGCCGTGATCGGCTGGCCAACGCCGGACGGCAGCTGCGGCACGGACATGGGGATGAATCTGGTGGGCGTATTGAACACTTCGGAGCACGCGGCGGAATGTTGGTCGTTTTTGAAGGATTCTCTGCTGCACCCGAGCGCGATCCCGGCCTACGAGCCGCTGATCAGAGCCGAACTCAACGAGGCGCGGCAGATCGAGCCGGCGGAGGATCAGCAGCTGTTTTCCGATATGCTGACCGCGCCCATCAGTGCGGCGGAGGAGCAACAGTTTTACCGGATGCTCGACGCGATCGAGCATACCACGCTCTATGACGAGACGGTGATGTCCATCATAAGGGAGGAGGCAGCGGCCTTCCTCGCCGGGCAGCGCACTGCAGAGGAAACCGCCCGGCTGGTCCAAAGCCGGGTGAGCCTCTATGTGTCCGAACAGGCATAAAAGAACGAGACGGGTTTACCGTCTCGTTCTTTTAGTCGGTTCTCATTTCCCGCAGGAGCATCAGCAGCAGATCGCTGACGCCTTGGGCCAACTGCGAGGGCTTGCGGATGCGCACATAGGCGTGACCGTAAATCTGGTGCAGATTTTCCAAATGCGAGCTGTTTCCGTGAAACACCGCGCCGACGCGGACACCGCGGCTGCGCAAGGATCGCACGGCCTCCTCGGTCGCTTTGACCGCGGCCGCGCCCTCGTATTCGCGGGTCGTCAGGCGATTCGTCGGGGGCAGGGGCGTGGAGTCGTTGGGACTGGCATCTGTGAGAACAAGGACAATGCGCTGCCGTCCGTACACAGCGGCGTCATCGGCCAGGCGGCCCAGCGCTTCAATGGCCAGTCCATCCCGGTTCCAACCTCCGGCGTAGTAGCGGGTCAGCCCCCGGCAGTCAGACTGGTTCCAGTTTTTTAAGATCTCCAACACCGTAAAACCGCGCAGGCTGCGGAAGCTTGTGACGCGCACGGGGATATGCAGCTTCTCTAAGCTCTTTGCGATGATGCTTGCCTCGGCGGAGAGTACCTCCTGCGAGTGCATGCGCGATTGCGATGCGTCCAGCAGCAGATCGACGCAGACCTCCGGCTCCGTTTCTTCCCCATCCTTGAGGAAGACCCGCGTGTCCTGTAAAACAGGCAGGCGGTAGGCAAGCTCCGGTCGAATATGCCCTGCGCGGGATACCTCCGGCTGGTGCTTGAAGTAGGAGGAAAACACTGTCTCCATCCGGGTGGTGAGGGCGCGAATGCTGCTTTGCATGGCGGCTGCGTTGTCGACAAGGAACTTCTCGTTGCGCGCCTGCTGCTTCTTCGCGCTCTCTCGGATCTCACGGGAATCTTTGTCCTGCGTATCCTCCAGCTCACCCCGCGTGATCCAGAGACGGCAGCCCTCGTCCGGGCCGCCGCAGAGCTCGTTTTCCAGAATGTGCAGCTCCTGCTGCGTGCGATCACTGCGGCCGAAAACGGCGCGGATATACGCTTCGTCCTCCTCAGTGGGCGCAACGTGGCGGCCAAGCCCCGCATGGCGTTGCTGCACGGCCTTGGGGTGGTCACCCTCGCCGGTCCCGGCGCGTACAAGCAGGTGGTCCATCTGCCGGTGCTCATGCCGGAACAGCAGACGGGTCAGGGCATTTGCCTCGCGGCGTTTGTCAGTATGCTCCGCGGGCGTGAAATGGAAGAAGGTTTGCAGGAAACTCGTCATGGCGTTCAGTACGCCGTCCGTGTCCAGCGCGCCGGAGAAGCACAGCGCCTCACACATGCGCTTTTCCCGCGGAGAAAGCAGGGGAGGGCGCTTGCCGCAGCAGGCCGCCCAGCGGGCTTCCTGCTGGGTATAGACCGGCATGCTCTGGTACTCCATCTGCTGGCGGGAGAGGGACTGCTGCTCTATATAGAATTGCTCGGCTCTTGCCCGGCGCAACGCCTGCATCATGGGGCGCTCCGGCAATTCCTTTTCATAGACGCAGTTTTCCAATCCGAGCCACAAAAAATCGTCAAACTCGTCAGCGCGCCGCTCATCCTCGTAGCTTTTAAAGAAGGCCCAAAGCCGCGGCATATCCAGCCATTTTTCCACAAGGCCCGCAATCATGTTGAAGTAATGATCCGGCTGCCCATTCGGGAAAAAGGCCATGAACGGCGGCTCAAAGTCATAGCGGCCCGCGGCGTTCCAGATGATGTTCCGGGCCCGGCGCGCGGAGCCGGAGTACTCCTTCTTGATCATGCGTCAAACACGACCTCACGGGTAAGATCAGCGGGAACACGGGCGTTGATCACATCGCGGATCAGGCCGCGCTCATAGGCGTCAAAGCTCTTGTTGACGATACACATTTCCAGCGCGTCGCCGGAGCGCAGGCCCTGTTCAATCAGGGCAATGGCGTCCAACAGACCGCGCAGATCCAGTGCCGAGTCAGAGATTTCCGCGCTTTCGGCCTTGCGCTGCAGCTCGGCGTAAAGCTTGACGAGCTGATCACGGATCTTGACCTTGATTGTGGGATAGCGGCGAGAGATTAGCTTTTGCAGGTTTTCCTCGGAAATAACGGGCATGTCGAGCACAGCAAAACGGGAAGTCAGGGCCTCGTTCAGATCGCGCGTACCGGCGTAGCCGTAGTTCATGGTGGCAATAAACCGGGTTTCGGGGCGCAGATCGATTTTATCATAGCCCGGCACATCCAGACTGCGGCGAAAGTCCAACGCAGCGTGCTATACGGCCAGCGCCTCGTTCTTGGCCATGTTG
>JAFTGE010000135.1 GCA_017458085.1 Oscillospiraceae bacterium | reverse complement strand
TAAAAATCTGTAAAAACCAAGCAGAAATTGAAAACGAAATGAAGGAGTTAGTTAAAGCCCAAGGAAAGATTTGTATTATGAGCAGGGATCTTAGTTGGGTTAACCCAGGAATTAAGGAACAGCTGATAAAGAAAAAAAGAAATGTTAGGATTTTTGCACAGGAGAAAAGCCTCCTTACAGAAGAACTAGTATCAGGTGGAGTTGAAGTGTACTATTATGGGGGACTTCAGTTTGAGCCAAAGACTCGCTTCACAATCATTAGATATAATCGTCCCGACCATCAAGTTGCAATTGCAGAAACTTCAAGTGCTTTAAAGAGAAAGTTGTTTGAACATAAAATATACGAGACTACGAATGAAAGTTTGCAAGATAGATTTATTTGCTCGCTTTCTTTAGATTTAATGGAAATGTGCAGGTTGGCTTGCAAGAGAGAAAAGGACTTGCTTAATGAACTGGAAAAAAGCAGAGCCAAAACAGAATAGTCTTATGAGGAAAAAAATCAATCCTGTTAATCTTGACACTATCTCACAAGAGTGGGATATAGTTGGACCAGCTCGCCAAGCTGCGATTGAATCAGGAAAAGATATTAGTCTTTCTAAAGTTACTGGGCCGTGTATTTTAGAGAATCTTCGTGAAATAAAACATAATCATATTATTGATGTAGGATGTGGAACAGGTTTTTTATCAAGCAAATTAGCAACAATAGCAGATGAATGTTGGGGAATAGATTCAAGTAAAGAGAGCATTAAACTTGCATCCAGGAAATATAAAAAGGACAACCTTCACTTCGTGTGCTCGTCAATAAAGGAGTATAAATCCGGTATTTCTTTTGACGCCTGTATTGCAAATATGGTGTTCATGGATGATCCGGAGTGGACAGATTCTTTAAAAAATATCATTAAACTACTTTCCCCTAACGGAAAACTGCTAATGACAATTACCCATCCTTGTTTTTGGCCACAATACTGGGGATATCAGGATGAGAATTGGTTTAATTACTTGGAAGAAATCTTCATTCAAGGCTCATTTTCTATTACCCTGGAAAGAAATATTGGAACAACGACCCACATCCATCGTCCCTTATCAAACTATATTTCTATGTTATTGAGCCAAGGACTAGCGATTGAGAAATTGATAGAATTACAATCTTCGGCAAATTCAACTCCATCAGAAATAAACTATCCAAGATTCATTTTTATTCAAGCTGGTAAGATCGTGTAAAAAAGCAAATGATGAGGGCCCCTCGTCAATCCGTTTCACGGTGAAACGCATTCCCGTGGTGCGTAGCTCACCTGTCAGGCAAGTGGGTCACTCCCCTGGTCTTTCACGCAAAACGAGGCGCCTGATTTTCATGCGCCTCGGGGTTGCAAGGGACATACGTTATTGATCGTTTCTATTCTGTTTTTCTCGACGGTTCTCTCCGATTTATACCCCGTATCTCGGTCCGCTATACCTGGCCCGTCGGGAGAGCGTACGGTTCGCATCCGTAAGGTCAAGGGTTCGAATCCCTCCGTCTCCACCACGCAAAAAGGGCGGTAATTCATTTTGAATTACCGACCTTTTGCTATTTCTGGTTTTGTCTTCGCTCATCTGTCCGGCCGAGGCGTTTGAGTTCAGCGTCTTTGTTCCACATATAGCTGAAGCGAGCCTCCGTTCCGTTTCGGATGCGCCCAAAGTTTTCCACATGCTTGAGAATGATCGGCAATGTGGGAATTGCAAGAATCAACGCGGCCGCGGCAAACTGCGTGTGCCAATACAACAGCCCCGGGAAGATCACAGACATGGCGGGCGCGACAAAGCAGACATAGCGGGTCACCAGTGCGATCAGGATCGCTGTGGCGAGTAGCAGGAAGAAATACCTCCAGTTCCAGGACAGGGCAACGCCGCCCAGACTGGCCAGCCCCTTCCCCCCGCGGAAGCCGAGCGTCATCGGGAACATATGCCCCAGAATGCAGGCGACCCCACCGATATACTCCGCAATCGTAAGCTCCGGAAACAGGGCGCGGCAGATGCGGCACGCGGCATAGGCCTTCAATATATCGAACACAGCCACCATCAGGAAAGCTGTCTTTCCGGCGAGGATAAAAGCGTTGGAGGCGCCTGCGTTGCCGGAGCCGTCCTTTCGGACGTCATAGCCCTTTCGCCGTACAATCAGGTATGACGGGTTGATGTTTCCCAGGGCATAGCCGATGACGAAACAAATTACAATACTCAACACAAAATGGTCGGACAAGGTTTTCTCCTTTGCTGCATACGGATTCCGGAGTCTCATACATCGTCTTTCAAAAGAAGCGAGCGGCATGAACAAATTTATATTCGTCTTGACCGGAATTTTTTTCATTTTCTTAACAAGTTTATCTATACCATATCAATAGGAAAATTTCAACTTTATTTCGTCGAGTCCAGTCGCTTTTCGTTTGTTGGCCAGATATAGAAATAAGCATTGCTTTTCTCACAGTTATATGGTATAATCAAATTAAATTGAGCGCAATTGAATTTGAGAGGAAGATCGATATGAATAAAACCTTTGACCTTCAGGAATACGTAACAAAAGGTGTTGAGCATGTTGTGGCTGACGCCATCAAGGCAACGCTTAAGGACCCGAAGGAGAGCGCCTTCATGCTGAAGTTTGCCGCCGCCTCCCGATCGGCTTCCAAAAAACGAGCCGAAGCGGAAAAGAATGGAGAACACATTCCACCCTTCCTGATTGCCAGCATTACCAGCCAGTGCAATCTCCACTGTGCGGGATGCTATTCCCGCTGCAACAACGCAACCGTTGATGCGGCGCCTGTTGCCCAGCTTACGAGTGAGGAATGGCTTGCGATCTTTAACGAAGCCGATGAACTTGGCGTCAGCTTTATTCTTTTGGCCGGCGGCGAACCGATGCTGCGCCGGGATATTATGGAAGCCGCCGGCAAGCGGCCAAACATTCTCTTCCCGATCTTTACCAACGGGACCTTTATCGACAGCCGCTATTATCAACTGTTTGACACATGCCGGAATCTCATCCCGATTATGAGCATCGAGGGTGAAAAGACTGTCACAGATGCCCGCAGAGGAAACGGCGTATACGATAAGCTCATTTCCAACATGGACGAATTCCAAAAGCGGGGTCTGATCTTCGGCGCGTCTGTGACTGTAACGACGGAGAACCTGCGGCAGGTTACGTCAGACACGTTTCTGAAAAAGCTTTCCGACCGCGGCTGCAAGGCGGTGATCTTTGTTGAGTTTGTTCCCGTGACCGACGACAGCAAAGGGTTGGCGCCGGGCGATGCGGAACGTGACTATCTACGCGCCGAGATTGCGCGCCTGCGTGCGGAGCATCCCGAAATGGTCTACATATCCTTCCCCGGGGACGAAAAGAGCTCCGGCGGCTGTGTGGCCGCCGGTCGCGGATTCTTCCACATCAACTCCCACGGTGGGGCCGAGCCGTGTCCCTTTTCCCCTTATTCGGATGTGAACGTCAAAAACACCTCCCTGCGTCAGGCGCTGCACTCTCCTCTGTTTACTGCCCTGCGCAGCGGCGATTTACTGATCGACGACCACAACGGGGGTTGTGTGCTTTATGAAAAGCGTGCCCAAGTGGAGGCCCTGCTTGCCGCAGGCCGGTAAGTCTTCCCTATCACCGTTGACTTTCTCCATGGGGCTGCAGCAAAATGTGTAAAAGCCCGTCATTTCCCCGGCAGTGTCACACCGCCTCGCAATGACAGGACTGCATTTTGCTGCGGCTCCTTTGTCGTTTCCTCACAAAAGACCGCGGACGGTGAAAAAAACTGTACTTTCTTTTTGGTTTGTTCTATAATAATGCTAGTCCGTATGTGGGAGTATCAAGATGAAAAAGCGTGTCTCCCTTCTTTATGCCGTGATTATAGTTTTAACGGTGTTTTTGGCCTGGTATATCTCCGTCTTTCACTATCAGCTCATGCTTGTACATGGCGATTCGATGCTGCCCACCTACCGCAGTGGGAGCCTGCTTGTCCTGCAAAAGCATCCGGACGAATACGCCCGCGGTGATGTTGTGCTTTGCCGGGTTGAGCCGCTGGGCCGGAGTATTGTCAAGCGTATTGCGGCTGTACCTGGGGATGCCGTCAGCGTCATTGACGGTGAGCTGTTGATCAACGGCGTCTATGCCGCCCCACTCCCGGACGTAAGTTTACGGGCTGACTTTTTGGATAACGGGCCGCTTGTGCTTTCTCCCGGGCAATATCTTCTTTTGGGCGACAATCTCGCCCACAGCATTGACAGCCGCTTTGCCCAGGTCGGCCTGGTTTCGGAAGAACAGCTGCGTGGCCGTGTGGTTAAGTGATGGAAGAGGTCAGTTATGGATCGATATGAATTTGAAGTTTTAAGCTATCTGGCCGAGCATGGCCCCTGCGTTTACCGCGTAAGGACTCTCGCCGATGCGATCACGATTTCCGCTTCCGCGCTGGAAACGGCATTGGCTGCCTTGCGCGCCGATGGACAGGTTACATGCCTGAACGGAACCCTCTCCGCCACAGAAGCCGGGCTGGAAGCTCTGGAGCCTTACCGGGTCCGCCGCGCGGTCATTATGGCCGCGGGCTTTGGCTCCCGCATGATGCCGGCTACCGCGGATCGTCCCAAGCCCCTTGTCACGGTCAATGGCGTGCGGATATTGGACACGCTGCTGGACGCGCTTATTGCTGTCGGAATCCGGGACATTACCGTTGTGCGCGGATATCGAAAGGAGCGGTTTGACGATCTGCTCGTCAAGTACCCGTTTCTCCGATTCGTTGACAATGACGTGTTTGAGCAAACCAACAACATCTCCTCCGCCATGGCCGCGCTGGATCGGATCGACGACTGCTACCTGTGCGAGGCCGATCTGTATATTTCCAACCCCCGCGTCATTCGGAAGTATCAGTATTGCAGCAACATTCTCGGCTCTCACTCGTTGGAATCCGACGACTGGAGCTTCCATATCGTTGACGGCCATATCTGTGATTATGGCAAAGGCAATCAATATTGCTATACCTATTATGGGATTTCCTATTGGACCAAGGAAGACAGCGCCCGGCTGCGCGAGGACTTTGCACAGGTCTACCGGGAGGAGCCAAACGGTACGGACTATTTCTGGGAGCTGATTCCACTCGTTCTGCGGCGTGAGCATTACGCTGTTGAGGTTCGCGTCTGCGAGAAATCGGACATCATTGAAATTGACAATTATCGGGAGCTGGCGGAGCTTGACCCCAGCTACCCCCTTTCAGATTAAAAAGGAGGCTTTTTCATGCGTTGCTACCACGGAAATATTCTGTCTGTCAACGATACTGACGCTGTGTTTCAGTACCTGGTTGAGGAAAATGGAAAAATCGTCTATGTCGGGGACGAGCTGCCCGCGCCGTTCCAGTCGGCCGAAATGGTGGAGCTGGGCGAGAAGGCGCTCGTTCCCGCCTTTGTGGACACGCACCAGCATTTTGCTTCCTTCTCTACCTTCCACGCCGGGCTGAATGTGATGGACGCAGAATCGAATGTTCAGATTCTTTCCATGGTGAAGGACTTTGTCGCGTCCTCCTCCGCAAAGACGCTCATTGCCTTCGGCGCCTCTCCCTATTCGGTCGCTGAACGGCGTCTTGTCAGCCGACAGGAGCTGGATACGGTCTGCCCCGACCGGGAAATAATGGTCATCAAATACGACGGCCACGCCTGTATTGTCAATTCCAAGCTGCTGAAAAAGCTGGATAAGAAGCTCTGTTCTCTGCGTGGGTATCACCCCGATACCGGCGAGATGAATCAGGAAGCATTCTTTGCGGTCTCCGATTACATCACCGGCTCGCTTTCCATTCCGGAGCTTTTCAGCAACATGCAGCGCGCTGTGGATTTCATGGCTTCCAAAGGCATCGGCATGGTTCATACCGTCAGCGGAGTCGGCTTCGTCGCCAACCTGGACATTACGATGGAGAAGGTCTTTGCCGCCGGGTTGACCAACGGTATGCAGCTGCGTGTCTATCCCCAGTCCATGAATGTCAAGGTTGCCACCAGCCGGAAGCTGCCGCGGATCGGCGGCTGCTTTGAATGCGCGCTGGACGGATGCTTTGGGTCCCACGACGCGGCTATGAACGCACCCTATGTGGATTCCATTGGCGGCGACGGTGTCCTCTATTATTCTGATCAGAAGGTGATCGATTTCTGTAAAGCGGCCAATCGCGCCGGACTGCAAATCGAGATGCATGCCATCGGTGACAAGGCTTTTGATCAGGCCACCCGCGCCCTCAAAGCCGCGCTGGACGATTATCCCCGTCCCGACCACCGCCATGGCATCATTCATGACTGCCTGCCCACGGAGGAGGGCCTTGCCATCTGCCGTGACTATAACATTTGCATGCCCGTACAGAGCGCTTTCATTAACTGGAAGCAGGAGCCGGACGATTATCTGGAAAGCATTCTTGGCGCCGAACGGCTCGGGCAGCTCAACCCCCTCCGAAGCTTTCGTGACGCCGGGATCGTTGTCTCCTTCGGATCGGACGCACCCTGCACCACGCCCGACCCGATTGTCTGGATGGACCGCGCCGTTAACAACCCGAACCGTGATCAGGCTGTTTCCATTCAGGACGCCCTCCGCATGTGTACCTATAACGGTTACTATACCAGCTTTGACGAGGCCGAGCGCGGCAGTCTCGAACCGGGAAAAATTGCGGACATGGTGGTTCTTTCCGCCAACCCCTATACCGTTGCGCCCGAACAGATCTGCAAGCTGAAGGTTGAGCAGCTCTATCTCGCAGGCAAGCCGTACGAAAGCTGCCGGGAAAAGGTTCTCAGCGCCGCGCTGCGTGGTCTGCACAGCAAGCAGAAGGTCTAAGACCATGCTGAGTAAGGAAGCCTTTTACGCCCTGACCAGTCTTTATGACGGCAGTCTCGGCCGTGCTGCCTGTCCCTCCGATCTGGAACGCCGGGCCGCTCTGCGCGATCCCGCATGCTTTTCAGAGCTCATCGCGCGCGGGTATGTGGATGCAAATTCCCTTTGCCTGACCTCTGCCGGTCTTACTGCGTTGGAGCCGTATCGCGTGAACAACGCGGTCATTCTTGCTGCCGGGGCTTCGCCGCGCTTTGTTCCCCTGTCGCTGGAACGTCCCAAGGGCCTCTATGAGGTCAAGGGCGAGCGCTTGATTGAGCGTCAGATCCGCCAGCTGCAGGAAGCGGGCATCACCGATATCACCCTGGTTGTCGGCTACAAGAAGGAGATGTTCTTCTACCTGCGCGATAAATGTCAGGTAAAGCTCATCTTCAATGACAGCTTTAATCTCAAAAGCAACATCGAAAGTCTGTACCTGGCCCGTGCTGAGCTTGGCAACACCTATGTCTGCGTCAGTGACAGCTATTTCCCGGACAATCCCTTTACGCAATTTGAGTATCGCAGCTTCAATGCCGGTCTTTCCGTGCAGGAAGCGCTCAACGAGATGTATGTTGACATTGATTCCGACGGCCGCATCATCCGCATGGAAGAAAGACGCGATGCAGGCCGCGTCCTGCTGGGACACAGCTTCTGGCAAAAGGACTTCTCCAAGGCCTTCCTTGCGCTGGCCGAAGCAGACCGGGATATTGGCCGCTATAATGGCTCGTTCTGGGAATGGCTGGTCAAGGACAATCTGGATTGCCTGCCGCCCTTGTATTTCAAGGAATACGCCGCGGACAGCATCTATGAGTTTGACTCTTTGGATGAGCTGCGCAAGTTTGACGCGCAGTATGTCGACCATTCGCACAGCGAAATTCTGCGCAATATCAAGCTGATTTTCCGCTGTGAAGAGGAGGATATCGTCAATTTCCGCCGGGTCAACGAGGGGTTGACCAACATCTCCTTTATCTTTCGTATTGACGGAAAGGACTACATCTACCGCCATCCAGGTGACGGCTCTGCGGATCTTGTCAACCGCCGCAACGAAAAAAGCTCCCTGCTCCTTGCCCATCAGATCGGCGTCGACCCGACCTATATCTATGCCGATGTGGATGAGGGGTGGAAAATCTCTGTATATATCCCCCGCTTCCGTGAGCCGGACTATGCCTCCTTTGACGATTCCCGCCGCGTCATCCGGGTCCTCCGTAAGCTTCACGGCTCCGGGATCCAGGTGCCTTACGGCCTGCGTCCCTGGGAGGACGCCGAAATCCTGGAGGCGCTGCTGAAAGAGACCGCACCCGACCGCTTCCCTTCCTTCTCCGCCTTGAAGGAGCGTATCGGTCTTCTCTATCGTCGGACGCTGGGCGACGGGGTAGAGCCCTGCTTCTGCCACGGTGACACCTACAAGCACAACTGGATGATTACGCCAGATGATGACGTTTATCTCATTGACTGGGAATACGCCGGTTTTTCCGATCCCGGTATCGATGTCGGCTATTATATTGTGGACGCCATGTATGATTTCGACACCGCCAAAGCCTTTATTCGCGAGTATCTGGGCAGCGCCTACAATGAGAAAACGCTGTTTCATTTCATGGCCTACACTGCCATCATCGCTTATTACTGGTTTGTCTGGGCCATGGTACGCGAAAGCACCGGCGCCAATACCGGGGATGCGCTGAAAAACTGGCATGAGATGGCCGTCCGATATTCGGACTATCTCCTTAATTAGCTGACAGGAGCTGTGAATAAAGGCGAGGCTAAACTCATTGGAAAGTGTGACAGATATACCACGTCGCTTCGCTCCTTGCGATGAAAGATCATGACTTTGTCTTCACATCAAAATGCTCCGAACAAATGTTCGGAGCATTTTTCATTCAAAGTCGATGCGTACGATCTTCATCTTCATCAGACCGTCACCCAGCCTGGATAGGCTGCGGAAGAACCGCGGCACGGACGGATCGCACAAATCGTTATAACCCAGCATATATCCTCTGGCCGAAACTGATCCATGCTCCAGCCAGGGAAGGATATCCTTCTTCAAACTGTCCACACTGAAATAGTCGCTGATGGACGTGATGCCAACCTCTTTGACCCAGGTTTTGAGCATGATTTTAACAGCGCGGCGGCCAGCGCTGTCGAAAACAAGCTTTCCGCCCGGGAAAGACCGGGCCATGCTGTTGAACAGTGCCTTGATCTGCTCGGTCTTGAAATAGTAAAAGACGCCCGCGGCAAAAAACACAACACCGTTTTCGCACGCAATCTGCTCAAACCACGTCGTGTCATTTAAGTCCGCCGCAATGTTGGTCACGCGCTCTGATGGCGGAATCAGTTCGTTGCGTACAGAGATCACATCAGGCATATCAATGTTATAGATTCGGCACTGTCCATTGTCGCAGTTCTCCCCTGTCTGATCCAAACCGCAGCCCAGGTTGACCACAGCCGCAGCCGGGTGCGTTTTCAGGTAGTCCTTCACTTCCCAGGCCAGATCCGTCTGCCGCATGGCAACCTCCAACGCGCCGAACTGGTGCGCCAGGCCGGTCGATTGCCGTTCAAGCGGAGCAAAATCATAGTCCAGGCGGGAGAGCATTTCCATCGCCTTCGGATCCTGATACAGATTGGGGAAGCGATCCGTGCAAAGCTTCCGGGCGTAAAGCGGAATGATCAGTGTTTCCTGCACCGTGTTTTTTTCAATATGGACCTTATTCATGATTTCTCTCCTTATACAAGGTTGTTCTCATACGGTCAATTTTAGTTAGAAGCGACTAACTTGTCAATCAAAAAAACGCACAGGCGGGAGACTGCGCTCCTGCCTGTGCAGTTTCATATTCGATCAGACCTCGCCGAGAACCGTGTAATCCTGCGCCTCGACAGCAGCCTTGAGGGTCTCGAAATCAGCAGAGCCGGTGACGACGGCGGTGCCGGACTCATGGCTGACGACAGCGCTTTCCACGCCCTCCACAGCCTCCAGCGCCTTCTTGACGCGGGCCTCACAGTGGGTGCACATCATGCCCTCGATCTTCAAAGTTTTGGTCATTGTTAGTTCCTCCTTGTTATTTTCAATTTTGATTTCTTCCATTTCTTTTCCCTTCCGGGGTTTATCGCGGCTGGCGTCATGCACCTTAAAGAGATTCAGCCGCAGGGCATTCGTCACCACGCAGAAGCTGGAAAGGCTCATGGCCGCGGCGCCAAGCATGGGGTTGAGCGTAAGGCCGGCCCAGACAAAGGCCCCCGCCGCAACAGGAATGCATATGGCATTATAGAAGAATGCCCAGAACAGGTTCTCGTGGATATTGCGCAGGGTGGCACGGCTGAGCCGGATCGCCGCGGAAACATCCAGCAGACTGCCATGCATCAAAACCACATCCGCGGCGTCCACCGCGATATCCGCACCGGCGCCGATGGCGATGCCGATGTCTGCGCGCGTCAGCGCGGGCGCATCGTTGATGCCGTCGCCAACCATGGCGACCTTGCCGTATTCGGAGAGCTGACGGATCGTAGCCTCCTTGCCGTCCGGCAGGACACCGGCAATCACCGTGTCAACACCCGCCTGATGGCCGATGGCCTCGGCGGTGCGCTGGTTATCGCCCGTCAGCATAACCACGCGAATCCCCAGGTTTTTCAGCTCCGCAATCGCCTGCGCGCTGTCGGGCTTCATCACATCAGCCACCGCGATCACGCCCAGGAGTTTGTCTCCCCGCGCGAAAAACAGCGGCGTCTTCCCCTGCCCGGCCAGTTCATCCGCCTTGTCTGCCAGCAGCTGGGGCAGGCCGAGCTTCGTCTGGATGAACTTCCGGCTGCCTCCGATCAAGGTCTGACCCTCGTAGCTTGCTGTCAGGCCGTTGCCGGGAAGCGCAGAAAAGTCAGAAACCGCAAAAGGCTTGACATGATTTTCATCCGCATACTCCATCACCGCGCCGGCCAGCGGATGCTCGCTCAGCGCCTCCAGAGATGCCGCGGCGGTCAGCAGCTCGTCGGCCGTAACACCGTCGGCCGGGAGAATATCCGTCACCTTGGGCGTTCCGGCGGTGATGGTTCCGGTCTTATCCAGCGCGACAACGTCCACGCGGCCGGTTTCCTCCAGCGCGGCAGCAGTCTTAAACAGGATGCCCTGCTTGGCCCCGACGCCATTTCCGACCATGATCGCCACAGGCGTGGCAAGGCCCAGCGCGCAGGGGCAGCTGATCACCAGCACAGAGATGCCGCGGGCCAGCGCAAAGCCGATCCCCTTTCCGACCAGCAGCCAAATGACCGTTGTAATCAGGGCAATGGTTATCACCACCGGGACAAACACACCGGAAACTTTATCGGCAATCTTCGCAATGGGCGCTTTTGTCGCCGCGGCATCGCTGACCATTCGGATGATCTGGCTGAGCGTGGTATCCTCGCCGACACGGGTGGCCTCACAGCGAATGAAGCCCACCTGATTGACCGTAGCGGCCGAGACCATATCTCCCACCGCTTTATCCACGGGAATGCTCTCGCCGGTCAGCGCAGACTCATCCACCGCGCTGCTGCCCTCGAGCACGATCCCGTCCACGGGGATATTCTCACCCGGCCGCACGACGAACACATCGCCCTTTTTGACCGTCTCAATGGGAACGGTTTTCTCCTGCCCGTCGATCAGCAGCGTCGCCGTCTTAGGGGCAATTTTCATCAGGCCCTTGAGCGCATCCGTAGTCTTTCCCTTGGAGCGTGACTCCAGCATCTTGCCGACCGTGATGAGTGTCAGGATCATGGCGGCGGACTCAAAATAAAACTCGTCCATCCATGCCATGGCAGCCGCAGTCCCGCCGGAGACCTGTGCGCCGGTCATACGAAAGAGTGCATAGGTGCTGTACACAAAGGCGGCAGCGGAGCCCATGGCGACCAGCGTGTCCATATTGGGCGCGCGATGAATCAGGCCCCGAAAGCCGCTGATAAAGAATTTCTGATTAATGACCATGATAATAGCGGCGAGCAGCAGCTGGACAAGTCCCATGGCAACATGGTTTCCGTCCATTGCTTTCGGCAGCGGCCAGCCCCACATCATATGCCCCATGGAGAAATACATCAGAACAAGCAGGAAGCCGAGCGACGCGATCAGCCGCCGCTTTAGAAGCGGTGTATCACGGTCCTTGAGCGCATCGTCATCCGCAGCGGCAGACTTTTCCGCGCCCTTGACGCTGGCGCCATAGCCCGCGGCCTCGACCGCAGCGATGATTGCCTGATCCGTAGCGGTGCCGTCAACGCCCATGGAGTTGGTCAACAGGCTCACAGAGCAGGCGCTGACGCCGGGAACACCAGAAACAGCTTTTTCCACACGTGCCGAGCAAGCCGCGCAGCTCATGCCCGTAACGTTATATTGTTTCATGTTTCTTTGCCTCGATTCATTTCATCATCTTTTGCAGGGTATTAAGCAGTTCATCGATTGTCTCGTCGTTGCCTGCACGCACATCATTGACCACGCAAGAGCGAATGTGATTGGACAGCAATTCACGGCTGAACGCGTTCAGCGCTGCGTTTGCCGCGGCAGCCTGGGCGAGAATATCCGGGCAGTATGCGTTTCGCTCCAGCATACCGCGGATGCCGCGGATCTGCCCCTCGATACGATTGAGCCGATTGACAAGACGTTTATACTCCTCCGGAGAACGCTCCTTTGTTTTGTGGCAGCCACATTGATCCATTTCCATCTTCTGAGACTCATCCACAATTATCGCCTCCTTCTGTCGTTATAATATACCCCCACCGGGTATCTGTCAAGATAAAAAATCGCTCTTTCTCAAAAGGGAAAGAGCGAAGAAAAGCAATCGCATTACTGATAATACACTTCAAAATCCTGGTTGATCAGGGTTTCAGAGACACTTTGTCCATTATATTCCGCAGTCGCCGTGAGTTGATATACATAGTCGCCGGGCATAAGATAACCAAATTGCAGCTCAGCATTCACAGTCCCGGCCAGACCGAATTCCGGCAGATATGGCCAGAAAACGCATTCCTGAATAACATTTCCCTCGGAATCAACAATGACGCCCCGCACATTGACAAGCATGCCCTTGTCGGTCAACACCGTCCCCAGCAGGTTAACGACGCCGCCCTGCGTAAAACCAACAGGAACCGTCTCATCCTCTACACGAATATGTGGGATATCCGGGTTTTCGGGTGTCGGCTCGGGCGTAGATTCCGGGGTCGGTTCAGGCTCGGCAGACGGCTCGGCCGCAGGCTCCGGCGTTGGTTCCGTCGTGGGAACAGGCGTCGGTTCGGGTGTCAATTCCGGGGTCACCTCGGGTGTCGGCGCCGGGGTCGGGGTTTCCACCGTCGGCGTCGGCAACGGCGGCAGCTTCACACTGGCCCGTCCACAGCCACACAGCTGGACAACACACGCCATTATAAGCATCAAAAGGAGCAAACGCTTGATTCTTTTCATAGGATATTTACTCCGGTACAAAGATCATGTCGCGGCAAACAGCTCGCACTATGTGAAGTGATTATACCGTCTTTGTGGGGAAAAAGCAATCGAAAAAAGCGGACTTTCCATGAAAGCCCGCATATTTCGTATAATCGTTTTAAACAAGCGGGATCAAAAGCGTCTCCCCTGCCTGAATTTTCGTCAGATCTGCACCGTGATTATAGCTTCGGAACTTGGGAATGTACTGGTTATAATCGATCCCATAGGACGCAACAACATCATATACAGTTTCGCCGGGCTGCATCACATGGCCCATGACCGTGGTATAAACATCGGTCTGCAAATTGGACTCCGTTGTCGGGAGCAGATAGATTGCGCCGACATACAAGAGGTCGAGGTCATCCACGCCGTTGAGTGATTTGATATCGTCGACATAGTTTTCAAAGCGGAGACCCCAAAGCCAATACACATGCGCAATGGTATCGCCCTTTTCGATCACATAGGGGACGACGTAATACTCCACCCAGTCTTCGGTTGAGATTACATTCCTTGTTGCCGTAACGGTCTTGGCCGTTGGCAGCTTGATCACATCGCCGGCACGCAGCTGACTGAGCTGGCTTTCACGGTCCATGCCGTTGAGGACCATGATCGCGTTCTTCTCTGCATAATAATCCAGTCCGTTCGCCTGGCAAAGGCTGTAGACCGTATCACCCTTTTGCAGCGTAACTGAAAGATAATCCCCGGCAGCAAAAGCAGTCAGTCCGAATACCGGCATCATAGCGCAAATCAAGGCAAGCGCCAATAAAATCCTGACACCGCGTTTTTTCATCGGACCTCGACTCCTTCCCCCACGATTTGAAATAAATATACCACGTATTCAGAATTATGTAAAGCTTATTACTCAATTTTGTGAAAAAGTTATAAATCAGTCCAAATAACGCCATTTTCGTTCTTTATCAGCAAAAATCAATATCTTGTGTTATTAATTGAAATTTTCTGAAATTTTTTCCATATCTTGCGTCAACTTCTTTTAACTTCCGTTCAACTCCGAAAATGCATATGTCAAAGAAAAATTACATCATGTCACAAAATGATATATTTTTTTAACTTTTTCATTCCATTGCGCCCCAAGTTCTTGTACTTTGGATCGATCAGCTCCCCTGTATTTTGTGGACGATTCCTCCTGCTTTGCTTTTAATTTGCGATTATGGTAATCCGATATTCATTTTCCATATACAGCATAAAACAGCCCCCTGAACCTTCGTCGTTCAGGGGGCTGTCTTATGGAAGTATTGTATCCGAAATCCCAGTATCAGACCGTTGCCTTCGGCACCGACTTTCTCTGATCCGCTTCATAGATCAGCTCCTCCAGCATTTGATACAAATGCTCCGGCTCGACCGGTTTGGTCAGATGCGCATTCATACCCACTTGTAAAGATAGCTGAACATCCTCGTCGAACGCGTTTGCGGTCATGGCAATGATCGGCACGTTCCTTGCGTCGTCTCTGTTCAGGGCTCGGATCGTCTTCGCAGCCTCAAGACCGTCCATTTCCGGCATACGAATATCCATCAAAACCGCGTCATAATATCCCTCGGCACTCTGTTCAAACAGCGAGACCGCGATTTTCCCGTTCTCGGCATGCTCAATCTCTGCCTCACGGATGGAGAGGAGCTGCCTCATGATCTCCGCGTTAATCTCGACATCCTCCGCCAGCAGAATTCGGCGGCCTTTAAGCTCTGTCCGCTGCTTTTGCTTGAAAAGACTCATGTTATTTCTGCGGGCAATGCGCTCAAACTCATCCAGAACGTTGATGGCAAACACCGGTTTTGCCAGGAAGCTGTCCACGCCCACGTGAAGCGCCTCATCCATAATCTCGTCCCAGTTATACGCCGTCAGAATGATGACGGTTGTTTCGTGATTGTACCGCTGCCGGATCTGCCGTGCGGTCTCCACCCCATCCATTTCCGGCATTTTCCAGTCGAGGAGCACCAGATTGTACGGCTCCGTCTTGAGATGCTGGACCTCCAGCATTTGCAGGGCATCCTTCCCGCTGTGACAGGTGTCGGCCTTAATCCCGGCGTCATCGAGCACCATGCGGGCGTGCTCGGCGGCAATCTCATCGTCATCCACCACCAGCACCCGCAGATCATGCAGATTGATATAGCTTCTGACCGGTCCGCGATAATCGCTTTTCTTCAGCGTAACGACCACCGTAAACTCAGATCCGATTCCCTTTTCCGATTCTACGGATATGGTGCCGTTCATGAGATCCACAATGTTCTTTGTAATTGCCATGCCGAGGCCGGTACTGCCGTATTTGTTGTTCCTGCTGCTGTTCTCCTGGGTAAAGGAATCAAAGACCTTCGGCAAGAATTCGGGGCTCATACCAATGCCGGTATCTTTGATCACAAATCGCAGCGTCGACTGATCATCAAAGGTCGCCGTCTCCTCGACCGTAAGCGTAACGCTGCCAGGTGCTTCCGTAAATTTGATCGCATTGCTCAAAATGTTGATGAGCACCTGCTTGAGCTTCATGTCGTCGCCAATATAATAGTCATCTACATGGCTTTTCAGACGGCATTCATACCGCAGCCCCTTGTCCGCGCACTGTGACGTGACCATGGTGTTGATCTGCTCGAGCATATCGCTGAAAGAGAATTCTTCCTTCCGCAGCACCAGCCGTCCCGATTCAATCCTGCTCATATCCAGAATGTCATTGATCAAACCGAGCAGATGCCGCGCACTGCCGCCGATCTTTTGCAGATACTCCTTTGTCTGGGGCGTAAGGTGCTCATCCTTTAATGCCAGGCTGTCCAGTCCGATGATGGCGTTCATCGGTGTGCGAATCTCGTGGCTCATGTTTGAAAGGAATGCAGTCTTGGCTTTATTCGCCTCCTCCGCCGCGGCCAGCGCCTCCACAAGCGCCTGGTTTCTGGCCATGGAGTCGCGCATTTCCTCGTCGATAACGGTCAGTCCGAGACCGACAGCATGGATGCGATGATCCTTCCGGTCTTCCGCATGGCGTACGCCGGCCATACGGATCATCTCATAGTACTCCTTCCCTGCCCGTCGTGCCAGATAGCGATAGGTGATAATCACATTCCGCTCAAGCGCCTCCCGGATATTGTCAGGGTCAATAAAACGCAGGAATCCCTCCCGATAGTTCTCGGCCACTGAATGGTTGGCATACCAGGAGAAGCGCTCATAATACGGGAAATGAATCCCCTCCGGCGTCTGCTCATGATCCGCTGGGTCGGCGCGATAGCACACCGCGTCGTTGGTGTCCAGATCCACATGATACACGCAGCGGTAATCCGACGCCAGCGCCGTGATCATTTTATCCTGCTGCTCTCTATACCGCTCCTCCTCCAAGAGCTGTTCCTGAAGGCTGAGTCTCTGCTGCAACTCCTGCTGCTTGACACGCCCCTCGGTCTCCGCCGTTTTAAGCCGCGTCATCACTGTCACATCCACGCACAGACCCAAAGTACACAGTCTGCCGGAGTCATCCGTAAACTTTATCTTGGTCGTCTGAAAGTGCCGGGGAAATCCACCCGCGTCCGGCACATCTTCAATAAAGACATGCGGCTCGTCCATCGCCACCGCCTTCTTGTCATCCTCGACAAAATGTGCCGCGGTGACCTCATCGAAGATTTCAAAATCCGTCAGCCCAACAACACCGTCAGGGTTGGCCTTATGTGCATACTCCGCAAACGACTGGTTGCAAGCCAGATAAATGCCGGTCTCCGCGTCCTTTGAAAAAACCATGGCGGGCATATATGTAAGCAGCGAAGACATCAATCCGTTCTGCGCGGTGAGTTTTGCAACTGTTTCATTAATATTCATTTCAATCTTCCTCTCGCCGATGGAATGTTGTTTTGTATTGAGACCGATATGGATTTATTTTACCTTATCCCCGTGATTTTTTCAACTATAAACAAAAGCACTGCCTTTCAGCAGTGCTTTTGTTTGGTGGGGGAAGGTGGATTCGAACCACCGAAGGCATTGCCAGCAGATTTACAGTCTGTCCCCTTTGGCCACTCGGGAATTCCCCCATATTAAATTGCGCTTCGGCTGGAGCTGGTGGACGGACTCGAACCCCCGACCTGCTGATTACAAATCAGCTGCTCTACCGACTGAGCTACACCAGCGTCTTACCGGTATCGCTCTATTCTGCGGTTTGTCGTCCAAACCCCTGAGCGCTTAGTTATAATAGCAAACCCGACGCCGTTTGTCAACCATTATTTTCAACGAAAATTGAAAAAACGGCATCCGGGCACACATTGATTTATAGGCGGAAATATGATATATAATAACTCAGGCTGCAGTTGCAGTGAATCTATCTGACCGGGAACACCCTTTTCGTCGCATAGCGATGCTGTTTCATTCCGGTCATCAAAACGGGACGGAGAGACAGATGAAAACTTCCCGCAGAAACGGTACTGCAATTTTTCTGGTCCTTTTTTTATTTGTAATTATTCTGGTGGCAGTCCTGGGGATTCTGCTGCTTTTGCGTAAGGGAAAAACGCCTTCTGACCCCCACGAGGGACAGGTCTATCTCTACGACGGATATGATTGGATCTGGATGACGCCGCTGGAGGGCGTTCCGGTCAACGAGCTGACGGAGAATCTGTTCTCTTCTTCCGGCGGGCAGATTCGCTTTGTTGGCGAGGGATATGATGTTTTGCGCGGAGTCGATGTGTCCGAGCATCAGCAGACCATCGACTGGGCAAAGGTCGCGGCCTCCGGCGTGGATTATGCCTATATTCGGCTGGGCTGGCGCGGGTACACGGAAGGCGGGTTGTTTGAGGATGTGTACTTCAACACCAATCTGCGCGGTGCGATCGAGAGCGGCTTGAAGGTCGGCGTGTACTTTTTCTCTCAGGCAATTACGGTGCAGGAGGCAATCGAAGAAGCGGAATATGTCCTCTCCCGGATCGACCAATACCGCATCGACCTGCCGGTCGTGTTCGACTGGGAAAAGGTTGACAGCCCCGAGGCAAGAACCGCCGCTTTGACCGTTCAGGGGAGAACGGATTGCGCCGTCGCCTTCTGTGAAACCGTCCGCCGGGCCGGTTACAGTCCCTGCGTGTACTTCAACCGCAACATGGGGTATTATGGCTTTGATCTCACACGGCTGACCGAATATGAATTTTGGTTCTCTCTGCCGGAGAGCAGTTTCCCCAATTTCTATTACACCTGCGATATGTGGCAGTACAGCTTTGATGAAACAGTTCCCGGTATCGAGGGCGAAACGGATATGAATTTGCGTTTTATCAAACGATCAACTGAAATTGATACGCCGACAGCATAAGTTGGACTTGAAATTTTTTAAGATATGTTATATACTCATTTCCACATGCCGGTGTGATGGAATGGTAGACGTAGCGGATTCAAAATCCGCCGATGGCGACATCGTGTGGGTTCGAGTCCCACCACCGGCACCACGTCAGAACAACACCATAAGGTCATCAGCCGCCTCAAGCGGCGTCAAATTGACCGATGGTGTTGTTCTTCCTTTTCCAAATCGAACCCGCTTCGCTGGGCTTCGATTTGGTTTTGAGGGCTGTCATTTCAACCCGGCCCCTATGCGGGCCGGGTTGATGTTTATGTCGGTGCGGACGAGAACCGGCGGTTCGATAAGTGAGGCTCCAAGAAGCCGAGCGTCAGCGAGGGCTGATTGGCTAAGCCGAACTTATGCACGCGAGCGAAGCGAGTTGCTGTCCCACCACCGGCACCACCAAGAAGCAGGACCCCTTAGGGCCCTGCTTCTTGGTATTTGGAACAGATATCAACTTTTTATCTCAGCCCTATGGATTTTTCTCTGCAAATCCATTATGATATAAAAAAAGAAACGGGGTGTTTTCATGAAATATGTGATCGACGAAAAATTGACGCTGACCATCGGCGGTATTCCTCAGGCTGTTCGTATTCGGTCAACCGACGCATCCCTGCCGGTGCTG
>JAFTGE010000134.1 GCA_017458085.1 Oscillospiraceae bacterium | reverse complement strand
CTGAATGACCTCCCTTTGCCTTTTCTTGTGCAGTTGGCGGACCGCACTCCTAGTCTAAAGCAAAGGGAGTTCCTCTGTCTACATCATCGCCATAAGGCTTCTTTTGAACCACTCGCCTAGCGAGTGGTTTTCTACATACAAAAAAAATGAAACCGACCGGAATTATCGGTCGGTTTCACGTATTTCATTTCCCGCTGCTGCCGAGTCGTCCCGTTCCGCGTTCGGACGCACAGGCAAGAACCTCCTCCGCAGTGGTCTCCTGCACGTCGACCCGGGGAATCTCACGCACATGGAACTGCGCGATCGCCTTCCCATAGGGAACGAGCACGCGGTCTGGCAGCCGCTGCACCGCGTCGACGGCCTTGGTGATATGCACCGGCACGCTGTTGCCGTTATACATGGCGCAAAGCCACTCGCCGCGGTAGCCGCTGTCGATGACGCCGGCCTGCACGATGCCGCACCATTTGGTATTGCTCCCCCGCTCCTCGAACTTCACGCCGAGACTGCTGTCAAAGGCGCTGATGAGTCCGGTGGGAATCAGGCGGGTGGAGAAGGCGGGGATGACGAATTCCTCCTCGTCAAAGCAGGCGTAGAGATCATAGTCCGAATCCTCGTCGCGCTTGCTGGGGATCACCGCGCCGGGCCGGAGCCTGGCAAATCGGATGCTGTGCATACGCGTCGCTCCTTTCCCCGTCAGGGATGCTGGTAATAGGTATCCAGCGCGTAGTTGCCGTTGGCCAGGGTCGCGTTGAGGATCTGATCGTCCACGGTGTTGCCCTCGGAGTCGATCACCAGCCGGTGAGTCAAGGTACGCGTACCGGGCGAAAACTCATCCTCAAAGCCCCACATCTCCACGCTGAACTTGATGGTATAGCCCTCGCGGTCGGGATCGGCGGGTTCGATGACGCGGTCGTAATCGTACTGCCAGGTGTAGGTGTTGTCAAACTCCACCGGCATGTAATCGTCATCCTCCAGCGTGCCCCAGATTTCCGCGGTGATGGTGCTCTCATCATTGTTATAGATCATCACGATCTTGATGGGGTAGTTCCGGTTGTTTCTGAACTTAAAGTCGATGGTCTTCCCTTCCTCGGGGATGGTGACGGTGGCATCAGTCCCCATCTGCATGTAGTTGACGGGGAACACATGGGCGGTGCGGTCGACCGTTTCCAGGAACGCATAGGCCGTGGCCGCATAGAGCGTGCTGGAGATCTGGCAGGCGCCGCCGCCGATCTCGTCCTTGACGTCGCCGTCGACATAGGCGGGCGCGGGCAGGAAGCCGGCGGCCTCGGTCCGCTCGCCCACCGTCTCGTTATAGGAGAGGGTTTCGCCGGGATAGAGGATATGCCCGTCGAGCTTGGAGGCGCAGAGCTGGAGGTTGTTGCGCCGGTTTTCCCCGGAGTTGGGGAACTTGGTGGTGCAGGCGCCGAGCAGATCGTGGTACAGCTGACCGCGCAGCTGCTCGCCGGTGACGGCGGGCCATACGATATCCAGCGGGATCTTGACCGCCTCGGTGGGAGCGGCCGCGTCCCAGAGTGCCTTGGCCTCGGCCACGTCAAACTTGCAGCCGACGATCTCATCGACCACATTGAAGGTCCCGTCGTCGGTGTAGTAGGCATCGGCAGGCTCACGCTCCAGCTCGGCGTGGATGGCGGCAAAGTCCGGGGCCGTCAGCTCCGCAGCCAGGCGGGTGTAGTCAAGCTGCGTGTCGCCCCGCGCCAGGGCCTCTACGATCGCTTCGCGGAAATCCGCGTTGTTGAACGCGATCTGATTCCAGCCCTTGACGACCGTCATCTCGGCCGCATGGGGATCGACCGCGTACTCCACATCGCCCAAGGAGGCGTTGATCTGTTCGGCGCACGCGTTGATCGCCGCGTCGAGGTAGGCTTCATCCACCGTGGTGTTCAGTCCCGAGACATCCACCGGGCTTAAAAACGCCTTGACAGCAGTCACCAGATCGTCGACCGGATCGCCCCCGTGACCGTAAGCAAACGCGTCCTGCGCGATCTCATCCACCGTGCGCACCACGCCGGCGCGCACCGGATCGACGGTGAAGCTCACCCCGCCGAAGGTCGTCACGGTCAGCGGCGTCTCGGCGCGCTCCACCCATCCGGCCCGCTTCAGCACACCCTCGGTCTCCTCCGGGGTCAGGCCGGTGACATCCGTCTGGCCCACGTGGACATAACGGATATTGGTTTCTCCGTTGCTGATCCGATAGCCCAGAAACATGGCAGCCCCGCCCAGCAGGACCACCAGAATGATCAGTACAAGCAATACGGTTAAGACTTTTTTCATCGATATCCTCCTTCCCGTACTTTGCTATTATAAGCGAAAAGGGTCGCAAAAAGCAATAGGCTCGCGCAAAAAGCCCCCGAAGCACCGGCCGCAGCCGGTGCCTCGGGAGCTTTTCAGGCATTCCGGTATTCTGTAGCGCTTAACCGCGCATGGCATCCATCAGCTTGTGCAGCAGGCAGTAGAGCTGATAGGCATCCTCCTGGCTCAAGCGGATGCAGGAGCCGATCTGCGGCGGGATCTCCACCGCGCGCTCCTTCAGGGCCTCCCCCGTCTCGGTCAGCGTGACCAACAGATTGCGCTCGTCCGCCTGATCGCGGCAGCGCTGAACAAGCCCTTTCTCCTCCAGCTTCTTGAGTACCGGCGTCAGCGTCCCCGAGTCGAGAAACAGCCGCTCACCGATCTGCTTGGAGGTCACCTGCGGCGTCTCCCACAGCACCATCATCGTGATGTACTGCGTATAGGTCAAGTCGATGGCGTCCAGGTATGGCTTGTACAGCCGCACCACCTCCCGGGCGCACGCGTACAGGGGAAAGCAAAGCTGTGTGTCCAGCTTCAGCACATCGTATTTGGCGTACTCGTTTTCCATGATCGTTTCTTCCTATGTTCTGTCTTTTTATACGACCGCGGGCATGTGCCTGCGGTCGAGGGTTTCGCTTATCCGATGAGGGCCGCGACAGCCTTCTTGACGTCCTTCATATCGGCGGTGGGCTCAAAACGGGCGACAATGTTGCCCTCGCGGTCGATCAGGAACTTGGTGAAGTTCCACTTGATGTTGCCGTTATTCTTGTAGTTCTTATCCATCTTCTTGACGACGCCGGACAGCATCAGTCCCGCGGGGCCTTTAAAGCCGTCAAAGCTGGTATTGGCGGTCAGGTACTTGTAGAGAGGAATGGCGTTGTCGCCGTTAACGTCGATTTTGGAAAACTGGGGGAAGGTAATGCCGAAGCGCCCGGTGCAGAAGGTGTGGATCTCCTCGTCGGTGCCGGGGGCCTGGTCGGCAAACTGGTTGCAGGGGAAGTCCAGGATCTCAAGACCGGCGTCATGGTACTCGTTGTAGATCTCCTGCAGCGGGCTGTACTGCGGGGTGAAGCCGCAGCCGGTGGCGGTATTGACGATCAGCAGGACCTTGCCCTCGTAATCCTTCAGGGACACTTCGCTCCCGTCGCGGGCAGTGACAGTAAAATCATAAATGCTCATTGTGGTCTCTCCTTCTTTGCTTTAGTAAAATTTAATTTTGTTAAATTGATTATAAAATCTTTTGTCTGTTTTGTCAAGTAGTTTTCCCCATACGAACAGCAAAAAATCCCACCCGATAGTTCCTGTATCGAATGGGAATTTCCGCGCGTGGAGGAGAATATATATGCTTTTGTTATCAAACCATGTTATACTATTTTCCAATTAAAAGTAGGCACTTTTAATCGGAAAGGCGCCGCTTAACGCGTCGCCCATCTGTGCGAAAGCACAGATGACGTCTACTCTGCATAAGTTCGGCTAAGCGAAATCAAAGATTTCGAGCCTCACTTATCATACAGTTTCCGACGCGCTTACGCGCTATTAAAAGTAGACTTTGTCTACTTTTAATAGGAGTCTAGTATTATTTCTTGCCGACCAGTAGCGTGGAGCCGCCCAGCATCAGGCGCAGGGCCTCGCCGCGGCTCATGAATTTGCCGCGCGTGGTGTCGATCAGCTCGACCCTTTCGTAGCCCATCTCATAAAGCTTCTTCTGGAACTTCTTCATGCTGCCGTAGCGCAGGGGGCCCATCAGGTCATGGATGGCGAAGGTGCCGCCCTTTTTCAGCGTGCGCAGGGTTTCCAGCAGCAGCTCCTGCTTGTTGCGGCCGACGATGTTATGATAGACATAGTTGCTGGTAACGCAGTCAAAGCTCTCGTCGCCAAAGGGCAGCTTGGTGGCGTCGCCGTTCTGGAAGCTGACGTTGCTCAGGCCCTCGATTGCGGCGTTATCCTCGCAAAGCTTCTGGGAGAAGGAGGCATACTCCATGCCCCAGCGGTCACAGCCGAGCATCCGGGCCCGCGGATTGCGTTTGGCGCAGGCGATGGTCAGCGCCCCGCTGCCGCAGCCGACGTCCAGACCCAGGCCGCCCTCCGGCAGCGTGACATAGTCCGCCGTCCCCTCGACAATCTGCCGGGAGAGCTTGCGCTTGCCGTCATAGGAGAAGGCCCGGTAAGCCATCACGCACCAGCCGGTCATTGCGCCGCAGCCAAGGGCGCCTGCTCCGCAGGCGGCGGCGCCGAGCTTTGCAAGCTTCTTCCCCTTGCCCAGGGCCAGCAGCCCAACCGCGCCGGCGGCAAACCCCGCCGTCACCGCGCCGAAGGAGACGATCATGCCCTTGGGAACCCAGTTTTTATAATTGACTCTTTTCGCTTTCATTATATTGTTCCTTCTCTCCTGTTCCGCCGGACTCTCTGCCCCGGCGCAAGAGTTAGTTGTTGCTAACCAAGGAGCATTATATACCTCTTTTCTCTGTTCGTCAACCGGCAATGTTTCTTGCAAGACGCGGAATTAATGCATTGACAAAAGCCCCTCGGCTGGGTAGACTGTAAACAGTTCTTGTTTGATAATCACAAATGATAGACACGCAGGAGGAAAACCACATGAAATGCATCCGCAAGGTTACTGACGATCTGATCTGGGTCGGCGGGAACGACCGGCGCCTGGCGCTGTTTGAAAATGTTCATCCGCTCTATCACGGGGTGTCCTATAACGCCTATGTGCTGCTGGACGAGAAGACCGTGCTGCTGGACACCGCGGATTGGGCCATCGGGCGGCAGTTTCTTGAAAACGTCACCGCCGCGCTCTCCGGCCGGGAGCTGGACTATCTGATCATCAACCATGTTGAGCCTGACCACGCCGCCTCTTTGGCGGAGGTCCTGCTGCGCTGGCCGACGGTGAAAATCATCACCACGCCCAAGGCCGTGACCATCCTGCGTCAGTTCGGCGTGGCCCTGGATGCCGCGCAGGTGGAGCAGGTCAAGGAGGGCGATACGCGCTGCTTCGGTCGGCACACCGTCCGCTTCGTCAACGCTCCCATGGTGCACTGGCCCGAGGTCATGGTCACCTTCGACGAGACCGACGGCATCCTCTTCTCCGCCGACGCCTTCGGTTCCTTCCGTTCGCTGGACGGGAAGCTCTTTGCCGACGAGGTGGATTTTGACGGTGAATGGATCAGCGACGCCCGCCGGTACTACACCAACATCGTCGGCAAGTACGGCCAGCAGGTGCAGGCCCTGCTGAAAAAGGCTGCGGGCCTGGATATCAAGATGATCTGCCCTCTGCACGGTCCCGTGTGGCGCAGACCGGAGGATATTGCCTATACGCTCGATAAGCACCAGCATTGGAGCACCTATACCCCCGAGGAAAAGGGCGTCATGATCGTCTACGGCTCCATGTACGGCAATACCGAAAACGCCGCGGAACTGTTGGCCGTAAAGCTTGCTGAGCGCGGCGTGCTGAACACCCGCCTTTACGACGTCAGCTCCACCCATGTCAGCTACCTGATCTCCGACGTCTTCAAGTACAGCCACCTGGTGCTGGCCAGCGTTACCTACAACCTGGGCATCTTCCCGCCCATGCACGATTTCATTGCCGACATGAAGGCGCTGAATGTGCAAAACCGCACCGCCGCCATCGTGGAGAACGGCTCCTGGGCCATAAAGGCCGGCGGCCTCATGCGGGAGGAACTGGAGAGTCTCAAGAACATGCGCTTTATTGACCCCGCCGTCACCGTCAGCTCCTCCGTCAGCGCCGACAGCGACGCTGCCCTCGACGCCCTGGCCGACGCCATCGCCGCCGATCTCAAGGCGGAGTAAAGCCAAAAACGCAATGTTCGACAAAAAAGCCTTGCCGCTGCTTGACGGCAAGGCTTTTTGTTTTGTTTATTCTGCGCGTTTTTCGATGTTCTTCCGATTTCGTTCGGCACGGACGAGATTTTGCGCATAGCGCTTTACGATCCCGAGCAGCGGCAACAGGCCGCCGCACTGCTCCACGAAGGTGACACTCTTGAGATCCTTAGCCTCGACCTTGTTGTCCACCGGATCGTGCAGACGGACATTATCTCCGGCAAAGGGGCGCACTGCGCCGCCGCCGACAGCCACAACGCCGTCCGCAACGGCCTCGGCCTGCCGCTGCTGCGCCGCTGTGGGCGCCGCGCCGCTCAGTCCAAAGAGGGCCTGCACGCTCTGCTCAAAGGCTCCGTTGTATGCCGGGGCAAGGCTCCTTGCCTGCGGCGCGGCGGCTTCATAGATTTCCATGGAGCTGCCGTTGCCGCGGCGGGGATAGTAGCGCTGGGGGCCAAAGTAGGTGCCGAAGGGGTTGATGCCGACATACCGCGTCTCCCCCTCGCTTCTCAGCCGCAGCGGACAATGCGCCATACTTCCCAGCACCTGCCGCGCGTGGGCGATAAGGATTCCGCCCCGCTCCCCGGCCACCGCGAGCGTGCCGCCGGTGAGCTGGTGATTAATGGAGGCAATATTCCGGTTGAGCGGGAAGGCACGCCAGAAATCGGCCATCCGATAGCTCGACAGCGCTCCGGCAAAGCTCCGCTTGGTGACGCCGACTGTATCGTCCGAGCACAGGGTCAGCTCAAAGGGCGCCGTCTGGAGCCACTTGGTATCGCTGTAACGGCCAAGGTTGGACGCCTGGGAGGAAATCTCATGGTCCTCGGTGGTGTAAGGGTACTGCACCGCCGTGCGGACAAAGACGCAGTCGACAGCCGGCGTTGTGAAGAAATCAAAGACATAACTGCCGCCTGCCTGCTCCCCGGGCAGATGGATCGGCGCCGTCAGCCGCAGTCCCGCGCCCTCTCCTGCCAGCGCCAGGGGCTCAACCCGCGGCCGGTCAAAGCCATAGGTTTTGCCGTCATACTCGATCCAGCTGTCCAGCTGCAGCACGGCTTTGCCGTTTAATGACAGGCTGCGTGCTTCGGCGTTGAAGGATAGCCCGCCCGCCGCAATATCACCGCGCCTTGCGGCGCCGGCGCTGCCGCGTGTGACCTGCAGGACATAGCTCCCCCGCCGCCTGGTATAGTGGGCGACGAGATACACCGAGCGCACACAACCGCCGGGATGACGCCCCGTTTCGCAGGCGCACCAGCAGTCAAGCCCCCGGCTTTCCAGCCGCAGCTCGGACACATCGCGCACGAAGCCGTCCTCCAGTTCCAGCTGGACGCAGGCAAGGCCGGTCGGCCCGATACCGCGGAGACGCAGGTGACCCCCGGCCGGAAGGACGGAACGCTCCTGGGTGAGCATGGCTTCCGACAGCTCCCGGGCTTTTTCCTCCCGGGTGACGTTCATGACCGGGGAGGCCAGGCCGAAATGGGTGGTGCTGAGCAGGCGGAGCCGCGTCTCAAAGGACGGAGAGTCGGCGTCCCTTTCTCCCAGCGCAGCCATGGCGCGGGCCCGCTCCAGCCGCGTCCAGATCAGGCGGTTGAAGGGTTTTTCGCTCCAGCTCATGTAGCCGGAGAGGTTGCCGTCTGCCACATCCTGGCCAAAGGTGATCTCATGCACCGGCGTGTGGGTCTTGAGGTAGCCGCCCGGGGTGTCGAACACGACGAAGTCCAGGTCGGAGATCTCGTCGATGTAGCCGCCGATGCCGCCGAAGCAGGGCAGCTTTTGCAAGGGGGCCGGGATCGCCATAGGCTCCCAGAGAAAGCTGTCGGCGTCGGTGTTGAGAAAGAGGAAGACATCGTTTTGAATCTCGCCGCGGCGCTGTTTTTCGTGCAGCTCCGTGACCAGGGCGCGCAGACTTCCCGCGTCCATCACGTCGTTGGGTGAGTAGGTAGGCAGGACAGTCAGACTCTCCCCTTCCCAGGTGTAGCGCAGGGGATTGAAGGCATATTCGTCCTTGAGCTGCGGGATCAGGGTGCGGAAGGCGTCAAAGGAGATGCAGCTGTAGTACAGGCAGATCGCCTTGACCCCGGCGCGCCTGTAGGCGTGCACCTGAGAGGGAGTGAACATGACCTCCTGCGGGCGGATGATCATTTCACATGCCCCGAAGATATCCTTCAGGCCGCTGCCGTAGGGATTGGACACCGCCCAGGCGATCGACGCCTGAAACTCATCCTCGGTCATGGCGCTCATGGCGCCGTTGTTATAACCCATGAGGATATTCTCATCGCCGCGCGCTTTCACCCGCTCGATGATATCAGGCGCATACGCCGGCAAAATTTTCTCCAGCGAGTAGGCGTTCTCAAAATCCCAGGTTCCGCGGACGGGGATGCCCCGACGGTTGCGGTCATCGAGGGTATCGAGGATATGGCGGATGATCCGGATGTCACCGCCGAAGCCAAGGGCATCGTTGGTATCGCCGCGGTAGGAGTGATAGCAGTTTACGTGGAAGCCGAAGCCCACATGTACCTTGTAGTCGGCCATGTTACTTCTCTTCGCTCTGGCTGCGGAGCATCGCTTCCTTCTGCACCTGGAGCTGCTCGATGCGCTGCTTGTTCAGCGGGTAGACAAAGCGCAGGGTGATAAACACCAGCAAAAACAGCACCGCCGGGATCATGACGGAGAAGTTATACATACTCTTGAGCGCGGCGGCACTGAGGCCCTCGGTTTTCAGCTCGCTGCCGCTGTAGCCGATGCGCAGCAGGGGGACGTTGATGAGGATGGTGGCGACGGTGGTGCCGAGCTTGCGCATGAAGGAGTAGAAGGCATAGGAGGTAGCCTCGTCGTTGAGGCCGTAGGTGACCTTGTTGTAGTCGATGGCGTCGGTGGCCAGGACCCACACCAGCAGGAAGATGAAGGCGGTGCCGATGCCGCTCATAAGGCAGGCGGCCAGGTACAGCCACACGGGGGTAATGCCGAACAGGGCCAGGACAAACAGCGCGATGTAGAATACCGCGGCCAGCAATATGCCGAAGGAGCAGACCTCGCGCCGGCCGTACTTGTTGCCGAGCCGGGTAGCAAAGAACATGATGATCGCCACGGGCAGATACTGGAACACCGTGGGCAGCATGGTCAGGCCGGGCTTATTGAAGTAGTGGTGGAACAGGTAGGTATTGTAGCCCTGGCCGAACATCTGCGCGGCGAGGAAGAGCATGCTGGCAATGGAGACCGCCATAAAGGGGCGGCTTTTCAAGAGGGTCTTGATGACCTTCAGCGTCTGGCCCTTCTCCCGGGGCGCGGGGTTGGTGTCCACACGCTCCTTGCTCCAGCGGTAGCACAGGAAGTAGAACACGATGCTCAGCACGGCAATGGCGCAGGCGCCGACAAACACGCGGGTAAAGTCCATCTGCTTGCTGCCGTCGGCTAACGTGACATAGCACATGGAGGCCAGCACCATGGCGGGCATGGCGCCGAAGGTGGAGCCGATGGAGCGGAAGACCGACAGGCTCGAGCGCTCCTTATCGTCGGAGGTGATCACCTGGGCCAGAGAGCCGTAGGGGATGTTGATACAGGTATAGAGCATGCCGAAGAGGATGTAGGTGAAGTAGATCCAGGCGACGCGCCCACCGGCGGGCAGGCCGCGCACATCGGCAAACATCAGCACCGCCGCCAGCGCCGTCGGCACGGCGAAGACCTTGATCCAGTGGCGGTAGCGCCCGTCGGGGTATTTCTTCGCGCCGTCAATGATGCGGCCCCAGATGGGATCGTTGATGGCGTCCCAGATGCGGGCGATGATGGTCATGACCATCACGCTCAAAACGCTGATTTCCAGGACATCGGTGTAGTACTTGTTCAGCACGCTCTGGGTCAGGCCGAACACCAGGCAGGAGGCCAGATCGCCCATGGCGTAGCCGATCTTGTCCTTGCCGCGGATGCCGCTGGTACGGGAAATGTAGGAATTGTCCATTTCGTTACCTTCCTTCCGTCAAGTATGATCTATCGTCTCCGCCGCATGGCGGAAAAGCGCGGCATAAGAGCTGGTCTTGCGGTAGAAGACCGGGGGCTGACCCAGCGGCGCAGGAACGGTATAGTGCCGCTCGCCTCGGTATTCCTTCCCGCTCCAGAAGCAGACCCACTCCCCCTCCGGCAGGAAGACACGGCGCTTTTTGACGCCTTTTTTGATCACCGGGGCCACAAACAGATCGTCCCCCAGGAAATAGGCATAGGGATCGCGGCTGCCTGCGTAGTCCTCCGCATACCAGAAGTCGGGCCGCAGGGCCGGCAGACCGCGTCCGGCGGCCTCCGAAACCTGCAGCAGATAGGGCTTGAGCGCCGTGTGCAGCCGGGTCAGACGCACGGTCTGCGCCATCAGCCCCTCGTCATAGGGCTGGGCGTTGGCCTGTGGGCGGATCGACTCATGACTGCGCATGAGCAGGGAGAAGGTCGACAGCTCCATCCAGCGGGTAAAGAGTTCGGCATCCCGCCTGAGCTTTAGGAAGGAGAAGAAGCCGCCGATATCACAGTGCACCATGGTCACGCCGGAGAAGGCCAGGGAGAAGCTGGCCGGCAGGACGCAGGGCATACCGTAGTCCCTGGTATAGTCGGTGTGCTGGTCCCCGTTCCAGAGGATGGGCGCATAGCTTTGAATACCGAGGTAGCCGGAGCGGGTGAAGAACATCACGTCCTTGGCGCCGTATTCCTCGATGGCCTCGCGGTTGATGCGCGCCCACATCACCGGCCACTCGTTGTGCAGCGCGGCGGGGTCGCCGTCATGCAGCACGCAGTCCACCGGCAGATATTCCCCGAAGTCCGCCATCCAGCCGGAGACGCCTAAGTCCAGCATGTTTCTGCCGATCAGAGTCTCCTTAATGTATTTCACCGCGGCGGGGTTGGTCAGATCCAGCATCCCCGCGTCAAAGGTGGTGGATTTGATGTGATAAACGCTGCCGTCGGTATGCGTGATCAGATAGCCCTGCTTTTTGCAGAAGTCATACAGTCGGCTGCCCTTGACAAGGTAGGGATTGATGTAGGCAAGAAAGCGCACGCCGCGCGCGTTGAGCTGGCGGATGGTCTCTTGCAGATTCGGGTACAGCTTCTCGTCCGCTTCCCAGTTCCACCAGACCTGGTATCCCATCACAGTGCGGTTGCAGCCGGACCAGTCCTGGCTCCACACGGCGGAGATCTTTGCGCCTGCGTCAAGCAGCTTGAAGGTTTTGTCCAGGATCTGCCGGGTGCCGCCCTGCGCGGAGAGGATCATGCCGTCATGACACCAGCCGGGCAGATATTGACGGTTGGGAATCCGCGCGGCCAGCAGCCGGGCCAGATCCTCATAGCTCTTTGCCTTCAAAAGCGTCAGACTCCGCGGGCAGCTGTCAAAGATAAAGCGGAGGGAATCTTGCCCGGTCAGATCGGCATAGCCGTCAGAAGTGGTGTCAAAGAGTATGAGACGCCGCCGGTCCGTGACAAAGATGGGCATGGGCGCATAGCTGCCGATATCGGCATGCTTCTTTTCACGGTACAAAAAGTGGGGCAGAAGCGCCTTTTCCAAAACGGTCGCCGCCTTGATATGCTCGGAGACGAAATTGACCACATGCTCGCCGCGCAGGTTCACCTTACGATACTGCTCACCGCCGCCGAAGACGGCCTCATCCTCCGCAGCGGGAAGGCAGAACTCATAAGCCCAGCCACGCTCCCCGGCCAGGCACAGCTCCGCGCCGCCCAGGACCGCATGCCAGGTAAGCGAAAGACTGTGCCCCTCGCCGCTGAGGATGACGCTACCGTCCTCCCCCAACGCGGCGGATGTGAGGGGGACGCGGGCCGTCTCGGTCACAGTCTCCTTGACGGTGCCGCGATTGGCCTTATAGGTCTTCTCCCGGCGCACCGCCGTGGCAAAGGGCTTGTCCGGCGTGCTGACCAGGAGCGGATGGTCCCGGAGGCAAAGCGTCCAGATACCGCCGCTGAGGTGAGAGGAAAGCACGGCAAGATCTCCCTTCCCGATAAATAATAAAAAGAATTAAGCAATTCCAGTTTAATCGACAGTCAGCCCTTTGTCAACTCCCTCTCGTCCCCTCTTGCATGGGCGGCGGGCTTTATGTTATGCTGGCCATAACAGAACGGAGGGATGGCGCATGACGCAGAGTGAACGGCTGGACTTTCTTGTCGAGCGCTTTAAGCTTGACTCGGTACGGTATCGGGACGCGGAGGTCGGCAGCAGCGTGGGAGACAAGCGCACGGCGCTGCGCTCACTGATGAACATTCGCATGCCGGCACCCATGGACACGCAGACGCTGCAGGTGCAGGACGATTATCTGAGAGCACGGGCCGAGGAACGGGGTATTGTGACCCTTGCGGAGATCCCTTCCATCCGCGAGCAGTATGAAAGCCCCTGCGCGCACGCGGACACCCTCTCCCTCTGGCAGGGAGACATCACGCTTCTCCGGCTGGACGCCATTGTCAACGCCGCCAATTCGCAGATGCTGGGCTGCTTCCAGCCTATGCACAGCTGCATCGACAACCCGATACCACTCACAATCACACAGGCATCTATCAATTCCATCAAGGTAGCTGCTTAATGCACCTAACCTTTGATTTTCCAAAGGTTGAAGCGTCCGCACCACCCTATAAGCAGTTAGAATATTACCGTTCATCCAAGGGCTTATCGAAAGCACAACTCGGTGAAATGATCGGCGTTCCAGCGGCGGAGATAATCAATTACGAAAAACAATTTCAAGAAATCTACTATGAGCAAGCATTGAAGTTGTCTGAAGCCCTTGATATAAATGTTGATCTGCTGTTAGACGATTACACCAAGTTTCTTATGCCGGGATATGGAGCAAGGATAAAAGAGATAAGATCGGCTCTCGGCGTTTCACAGGGAAAATTCGCAGAACTGATGGGCGTAAACCGAAGCACCGTTTCTATTTGGGAAATTGAGTATCATCGTCCATCGCGGGACAATTACATAAAAATGCTCTCCTACATGGATCGCAAGGAGGCGTACAGCGCATGACACATAACGAACAAAGAAAATTTCTGATTGACAGGTTATTGGAAGAAGATCGCAGATACAGAAATATCGAGGTGCCGGAGGGCGAAAAAGAGCAAAAGGATTTGCTACGCAGTCTGATGAATGTTCGCTCCCCAAAGCCAATCAGCAAGGATTTTTTGGACATACAGGATGAGTACCTCGCCGCCGAGTGTGATGCCCTTGGCATTACTGATGGCGAGGCGCTTGCCCCAATTCCGTCCAATAATCGCATTGTCTTATGGCAAGGAGATATTACCACGCTAAAGGTAGATGCTATTGTCAATGCGGCGAATTGTGCGTTGCGTGGGTGTTTTTACCCTCTCCATTCCTGCATTGACAACATCGTTCACTCTCGGAGTGGTATTCAGTTAAGACTTCTCTGCGATGATATTATGAACCGGCAGGGGTATGACGAGCCTACGGGAAAAGCAAAAATCACTCCGGCCTTCAATCTGCCCAGCAAATATGTTCTTCATACTG
>JAFTGE010000133.1 GCA_017458085.1 Oscillospiraceae bacterium | reverse complement strand
GGCCAACTGCACCGCCCGCTGCGCGCAGCCGCCCAGCAGCAGCGTCAGCCCCAGCAGCAAAAGAATCGGAAATTTTTTCATGTGGTCAATATAATGCAATTGCCCCATGGTGTCAAGCGACGGAGGAGCTTAGCCGTCATGCGAGTGTTTCTTCTTTATAGAGAAGAAAGCAAAGAAAAATCGGAAACAGCAAAAAGGTTGGAAGCAAATAGCGTATCTCATTTGTTATTGTAGAGATCATAATGGACACGGTGTTGCACAGGCACGGAAGAAAAATCAGCATATCCCGAAAATGGAGCCTTGAGCGAACCAGCAAAACCAATAGCGCCATAACCAGAAAGCTGTGACAACAGGGGAAGAAAGGATCATCCAGTATCCACACCATTTTTACACTTCCGGCAATATCTTTCAACATAGTTGGAAAATGTCTGGGCAGCAGCCGGAGATACAGGAGAATAACCTCTTTCTTGTTTTCTCCTAATTTCATCACAAACTCATTATTAAAAATGGACAGTTCTGGATCTTGCATAATCTGTTCGCTTTCATCAGGCTCCCAGATTAATTCTTTCTTTTCGAGGAAGCTCGGATAATGTGCTTGCATCCACTCTAAAGGCAAATACGCGCTTATATCTGCCTCCTCCTTGGGGAGCAGATGATCGTTTGCTGCAACTGCGGCAATGCCGGAGCCGAATACCTGGATAGAGAAACCGTTTTCATAATCGGCAGGCTTCAATACCAGAGAAGAATAGGCCGCGACGCCTGCGACGGAAAGAACGATCGCCAGCGCCATGGCGCAAAGCTGACGAAATAGAGCGCGTCTCCAAAGAAGAACGGAAAAGACCAAGCCGCAAATAACGGCAGCGATGATACCGTTTAATCGGAAGAGGGCGCACCACGCCAGTGCCAGCCCCAGGAAAAATGCCTCCGCAGCAGTGAGAGACTTCTTGTCTTGAAAGTATACAATAAAAAATGTGATCAACCCAATACAGACTGAAGCGGGGAGATCTTTCCAGGGGTAGAAAAAGGCGAAGGTAGACTGTCTGGTCCATAGCAGACTTAGCCCATAAATGAAAGCGATGGTTTTTATATTCATCCCCTTGGAGAGGAAGTAAGCGGCGAAGAGGAGATACAACAGGATAATGCTTAGTATATGCACAATAATGACACAGGTGTAGTTATCCCAAACAGAAAGAATTGCTTTTAGAAAAATCGTATGGCCGATCGCATGAATTTTGTTATATTGAAGGAGCCCGTGAATCTGTTTCCATTGGTTAACCGTATCTGGTGATTGGCGATAGGGGAAAAAGGGTTTATAGAGAATGGCCAGAACAAAGAGAAGAACAGCGGCGAGAAAAATAATCTGAGTCGGCTTTGCCTTTCCGGGTCGAGCTTGGCGAGGGAAAAACGTTTGCCATGGAAAGCGGGAAAGAGAAGAAAAAAGAAAATAAAAATAGAGCGCAAATGCAATGAGCAGCGGAATGTCTGCATGGAAATCGACATCTTCAAACGGATTGCCGAAATAAACACCGACACCCATGGTAAGCGCGGCCAGAACACATACGATTCTGGAAGCGAAGGAACATCTGTCCGGTTTGCCGCTGGAGAACATATAAACGATAAAGAGGCCGCCGAGAAGGAAAAGCAGCCATGCAGCCAGGGCTGCTTGATGAAATATTTGCATCAAGATACTGCCCAGTATGATGATCCCACAAAAGAAAGAGAAAATATTTGTCCTATACGAATTGCTAAGCTTCAATTTGTATCCCACCTTTTTACGCGGCAAGAGAACGCCCCGCCAAATTTGTTCAGGCAAGAACAGAAAATATTATATATATAAAAGTAAAGAAATACAAGCGTGTGCTGAACCTAAAAACCTCCTGTTTGTTTGCCTTTTGGACAGGTACAAACAGGAGGTTCTTCATTGGTGCGGCGAAAAAAGTTTATTGGTTTTTCAGTCCGCGATCACACAACCTTTCATAGCGTTCATTGGCTTCTTCCGATTCCGCTCGATGCCCCGCGGGGCTTTGGCTCACCGTGCGGCGTGCTTGCGCTGGAGCGACAGGTGGTCTGCGATCATGGCGATGAACTCGCTGTTGGTGGGCTTGCCCTTGATGCCAGAAACGGTGTAGCAGAAGAACTTTTGCAGCGTCTCCACATCGCCGCGATCCCAGGCCACCTCGATGGCATGGCGGATTTCGGGCAAGATCCTATCTTATCATCACATCTATTTGCTTATTTCCTGTCTGGGTTGTACGGAATGTTACGACAAGCGACTTGTCAATCTGTGTACTGACTACTTTCGCGCATGACAAATACACAGTAACTTCTGTACTGACCAACGGACTGAGCGAGATTTCTTCACCGATGCGAGTGCTACTTCCTCCATTGTGGTTGATAACAGCAAGGTCTTTTCCGCTCTGAACAAAGTGTACTGCATTGCTCTGGGTGCTGTATATGAATCCGTCATCGTAATTCAGCTCGACGATAAAATCTTTTCCCATATCAGCAATCGTGATTTCCTGTTTCGTCAGATTTGTCACAGAAAAGCTGATAGCAGCATACGTCTCACTATCTTTGAGTGCATAGCTGAATCTGCTCAACCCGGCAGAGTAGGAAGAATTGTTTCTGACTGAGGACGGCAGCGTATCCATAAATTCAACGGTGGCATTCTCAACGGATATGGCATCAGAATCGGAGAGAGCCTGAGCATCGGCCCTGTTTGGTAGGATATCATCAATCAGAAACACTGGCGGCTCTGAGATAACTCCTTTGATATGTTTGCTTATTCCTCCCGCGTCGGGCGTAGACCAAATCTCATAGGAGTCAAAGGCTATCGAGTTTGCGGTATCCACAGCAGCCCGATCGATGAGGTAAATAGTGCCGCCACCTGTCATTGAATATGGCCCCCATCCGGCCTGACCGATTTTCAGGCCTTCAAAACCGCCTATATCTGATCTATTTGCAGGAATCGCATCCCCATTTTGATCCAAAAAACGGAAGCCTACATGAACCGTGGAGATGTTTCTTCCCTCAAACTCCGGATAGTTGATATTACGAACCTTAACATTGATGCGGTATTGCTGGTTTTTATTGTCGTACGCCAACTGCACATCTTCGACCGTCAATTCGTCGACATGCGGGGCCTCATTTTTTTCAGCCTCCCGTGCAGCCCGCTCTTCATCGACCAGCTTTGTGATGTCCCCGGCTTTTACCCAGTCTGTGGAATTAAAACCTATTGACTCATAGCTCATGATTTCTGCCTTTTCGAAGCCAAGTGTTCCTCCTGCCAGTTCTAAGAGCAGATTTGCCTCTCCAACATAAACGTCAGCAGGAATCACACAATAGAAGACGACCTCGACATCGACTCCCGGCTCCAGACTTTTTGCTTCCGGCGTACTGAAGGAAACATTCGCATATCCATACAGTTTGATCGGCTCTCCAGCCCCGTAAGAAATCGTAGGATGGATCTCGTCCAGTTGAAGTGTATCGTCTGTTCCGTTATACAAGATACCTGTGAAAGCAAACAGCGCGTCGCCGTCTTTTGCAGAATAATAGCCAATGTTTTTGAATTCCGTTGTCTCTCCGTTCACTGTCCGCGTGTTAATTGTAAAGATCGTCTGTGCCTTTTTCGCAAAGCCGGCATCAATCACGGTGAGTGTTCCAAGTTTGTTTTCCACTACACTATATGGTTTAAACATCTGCGTGCCGGAAGGAAGCTCCCACGCTTTTGTAGGGACAGTTGCTTTCTTTGCGTCTGCCGTTCCAGCACTCCCCTGTCCCGATGACCCGCTACACGCACAAAGAGCAAACACCATGACAAGCGCTAACAGTAATGCAAGGATTCTTCTCATTCTCTTATCCTCTCTTTCACGATACTCTGCCACACCTTTTGGGGAACAAAAAGTGCGCAGCCCCAAACGGAACTACGCACGAAAAACGCAGAGCTCCGCTTGTTGCCACACAAGTTTCTTGTCCAAAAAATGGATGCGAAAAGGAGATGCGTTTTTGCCAAAGCAAACGCATCCATATTTGGACAAACAATATTCAACTTGTGTGGCACCATTATCCTATCATACCCCTTTTTAAAATACAATCATTTCTTTTCCGGGGCGACAGCAGTTACTTTTCTCCGTCATTGCGAGGAGCGAAGCGACGTGGCAATCCGCCCGCCGGAGGCCCTTAACAACTCAGAAATACGAAGTTGGCCGCAGGGAGATGCGGATTGCCACGCCAGTGTTGCGACACTGGCTCGCAATGACGCCTGGGGTGACAGCCCAAAGAGGAAATGCTGTCGCCGTGATTTCCTCTCCTTTTTGGTATGCTAAACTGGTGAAAAAGGGCTGATTTCAACGGATATGGACACCTCGGTTATTTTATCTACATGGATGAGAGGGAAAAACAGCAGAAAAGCAGCAGGAAGACAACGACGATAGCGGCGACGAGGAAACCAACTGAGCTGCCCCGCGCGGCTGCGCCCACTCCACTGCCCCGTTTTACGAGGTGATGGCGGAGAACGAAGCGCGAGCGACCGCAAATCTGGTAATCCATTCGTGTGTTGAACATAGAAAAACCTCCTGTTTGTTTGCCTTTTGGACAGGTACAAACAGGAGGTTCTTCATTGGTGCGGCGAAAAAAGTTTATTGGTGTTTCAGTCCGCGAGCACACATACTTTCATTGCGTTCATTGGTTTCTCCCAAATTCCGCCCAACCCCGCGATCCCTTGCCCCGCGGGGCTTTGGCTCACCGCGCGGCGTGCTTGCGCTGCAAGCTCAGATGGTCCGCGATCATGGCGATGAACTCGCTGTTGGTGGGCTTGCCCTTGATGCCGGAGACGGTGTAGCCGAAGAACTTCTGCAGCGTCTCCACATCGCCGCGGTCCCAGGCCACCTCGATGGCATGGCGGATGGCGCGTTCCACACGGGAGGGTGTGGTGCCGAAGCGCTTGGCCACCTCGGGATAGAGCACCTTGGTGACGGCGTTGATCATGTCCATGTCGTTGATGGTGAGGATGATCGCTTCCCGCAGGTACTGATAGCCCTTGATATGCGCGGGCACGCCGATTTCGTGAATAATGTCCGTGACCACGGCTTCGAGATCGGCGGCCTGGCGGGCGCCGCCGCTGAGCTCCCGGCAGTCGATGCCGCCGACCGGCAGATTGGCGCTGCCGCGGCAAAGCTGCCGGACCCGGCCCAGCACAGCCTGCACATCGCAGGGCTTGGGCATGAAGTAGTCCGCGCCGCAGTCGGAGCAGTCGGCGATGACCTTGCTGTTGACAAAGCCGGACAGCACGATCACGTGACAGCTCACGCCGAGCTCCGGCAGCCGGCGCAGCACCTCCAGCCCGTCCAGCTTGGGCAGCACCAGCTCCAGCAGCAAAAGATCCGGCTTGAGCTCGGCTGCCATGGCCAGGACCTCGTTGCCGTCGGCGGCGATCCCGACGACCTCCATGTCGCCCTCTTCGGCGGCAAGCGTGGACAGCTGCTTACAAAACTCGCGGTTGGGGTCAGCCGTGAGAATGCGAATCTTGGTTTCCATAATTGTTTTTCCTCCCGTGTTGTCGTTACGGAGATATACTGACCTGAAAAGGTTGATCCACCGTCTTATCGCAACAAATTTATCATAGCCGGTACTTTTCCGACAACAGAAAGCTGTCGAACAACGGGGAATATTTGTTGACATAATACAACATGCTTTGCCAGGATTCTACAGCCTTCGCCGAGGAAAGACAGAATTTTTTCGCCTCGCGTGTCGAAATCTGTCGAAAAAGGGAGGGAAGTCAATACAGCTGCTCGAACGACTCGTAGTGATCGGCGGTGTAGAAAATCAGGCCGTCGTTGGAGAAGATGAGGCGTTCGGCCCCGCGGGAGCGGGCGCCGAGGGTATTGATGTCGCATTCGGTCCAGGTGCGGCCCTTGGCCTTAGGCAGCAGTCCCTCATAGTTGCCGAAATGACTGCCGCCGATGCACTTGCCGGGCAGGTAAGGCTCCAGGGAGCCGCCGCTCCAGCCGGCGGCCTCGGCTTCCTTCTTGGTGACAAAGTTGGAGGGCAGATGGCCGTAGGTGTGGATATACAGGGCGACGTCATCCTTGGTGGTGTATACGCCGTCGGCGTCGATGGGCGCGTCTTCCTCAACGGGTGCGTCTTCCTCAACGGGTGCGGCGTCTTCAACCGGTGTTGTGTCCTCCGGCAGGGTCAGCGGCTCCTCGGCGCGCGCGGTCGCGGCCGCGGTCTCGGTCGGCGTGGGCGGGAGCGGTTCCTCGCCGGAGGGGAGAAACAGCCAGATCAGGACCAGGGCCAGCAGCAGAACCGGCAGGATTTTTTTCAGTTTCATGGATAAATCCACAACCTTTCGCATAGGGTTTATACTAGTCTCCCATAAAACGCTGTGAAAGCGTTTTATAGCGCCGCAGGCGCGTCGGAGAGTGCATGAGACGCATTTTGTGCCTTTGGGCACAAAATGGGCAGCGTGTCTTTCTGTCCCCATGATACCACGGGCAAAAAGAATTGGCAACGCGCCATGAAAATATCTTGCAATTTGTAACAGTATCGTGTATATTAGTTACAAAGCAATTACGAAAAGAGGGGCTGTTATGTACGCGACCGCTACGGCAATCTGGCTGGACACGTTTTTTGCCGGCTACGATCATTTCTTTCTGTCGATCCTGCACGCCATCGCCACGAAGCTTGGCGTGATTCTGACGCCGCTGATGCGGCTGGTCACCTTCCTGGGCGAGAAGGGCATCATCTTCTTCCTGCTGGCGCTGGTCTTCATGCTCTGCGCCGACCGGCGGGATCTGGGTGTGTGCATCTTCGGCGCCGTCTGCTGCGGCGCGCTGATCACCAACATTATTCTCAAGGATAACGTGGCGCGTATCCGTCCCTTTGAGGCCGTGGCCGAGTATAACGACTGGTGGACCTTCCTCGGCTCACCGGCGGAGGACGGTTTCTCCTTCCCCTCCGGCCATGTGACGGCCTGCGCCGCGGGCATGACGGCCATCAGCCTCATGCGCGGCAAAAAATGGGTGGTGCCCTCGGTGGTCATTGTCCTGGTCATGGGCATCTCCCGCAACTACCTGATGGCGCACTATCCCTCCGACGTGCTCTTTGCCGCGATCATCGGTGTTTTCTCCGGCGCGGTTGCTTGGCTGATCACACAGCTGATTTTCCGCTTTCTGAACCAGCGGGCCAACAACGCGGTCTGCGCCACGATCCTGGACTTTGATATTCGGGATGTCCTGCCCTTTGAGCTGCCCTCTCTGCCGGTAAAGAAGGGCGGCGTCAAGGAGGCGTTCTCTGCCCACCGCAGCGCCCCCACCCGGAAGGCCGCCCCTGCGCGGACGGGTGCGGCTGTCAGGGAGCCCGACGCTGACGACGATGTGAAGACCTATACCGGCTCTCGCCGTCAGGCGGGCGGGGCGGCCGTGCCCGCGCGCAGCGGCGGCTCCCACGCCATCGTCCGCGAGGGCGAGGCGCAGCCCCCCGTGCGCAAGACCGCGCCCAGCCGTACAGCCTCCGCCGGCGGCCGCCATGCCATTGTCCGCGAGAGCGAGAGTAGCGGCCGACGCGCCCGCGCTTCTCTGCCCGGCGCCTACAAGGGCAAGCACGAGAAATAAACGGCCTGTGCCCAAAGGCTTCTCCCCGGCTCCGTGGCCGGGGAGAAAATATTATCATTTGGTAAATTCCGCCTTCGCCGCGGCCGGAGCGGTTGAAATTCCGGATAAATGTGGTATACTTTATATTTACGAAAACAAATAAGAAAGAGGGCAAAAATCAACCATGGCAAAGAAACAGTTCAAAGCGGAGTCCAAGCGTCTGCTTGACCTGATGATCAACTCCATATATACCAATAAGGAAATTTTTCTGCGCGAGATCATCTCCAATGCCTCCGATGCCATCGACAAGCTGTGCTATCTGTCGCTGACGGACGAAAACGTGGGGCTTTCCCGCGGCGATTACCGCATCGACGTCATCCCCGACAAGGAAGCGCGCACCATCACCGTGCGTGACAACGGCATCGGCATGAGTCTGGAGGAGGCGGAGAAGAACCTGGGCGTCATCGCCAAGAGCGGCTCGCTGAGCTTCAAGGGCGAGATGGACCAGAGCCAGGCCGGGTCCGAGGATCTGAGCATCATCGGTCAGTTCGGCGTGGGCTTTTACTCGGCCTTCATGGTCTCCGACAAGGTGACCGTTCTCACCCGCAAGTACGGCGAGGAAAAGGGCGTGCAGTGGGAGAGCACCGGCGCCGACGGCTACACCGTCACCGAGATCGACCGCGACACGGTCGGCACCGACGTCATCATGCACATCAAGCCCGACTCCGACGAGGAGATCTACGGCAGCTACCTGGAGATCTGGAAGCTCAAGGCCCTGATCAAGAAATACTCCGACTATGTGCGCTGGCCCATCATGATGGAGGTCGAGCGCCGCGAGAGCTATGAGACCGGCGAGAAAAATGACGACGGCAGCCCCAAGTATGACTATCGCGTCGTCAAAGAGGAAGAGACCGTCAACTCCATGATCCCCATCTGGCAGCGCTCCAAGAGCGAGGTCACGGACGACGACTGCATCGCCTGGTACAAGGAGCGCTACCATGACGTGAAGGACCCCTGCGCGCTGGTGCGCATCAACGCCGAGGGCGCGGTCAGCTACAAGGCCATGCTCTTTGTCCCCGGCGAGGAGAACGGCAGCCAGTTTTATGGCGAGACCAAGGGCGGCATCACGCTCTACTCCAACGGCGTCATGATCATGGAAAACTGCGACAAGCTGGTGCACGACTACTTTGAGTTTGTCAAGGGCGTGGTGGACTCCCCCGATCTGTCGCTGAACATCTCCCGCGAGATTTTGCAGCACGACCGCCAGCTGCGCATCATGGGCCAGAACGTGGAAAAGCGCATCAAGGGTGAGCTTGAAAAGCTCATGCGCGAGGATCGGCCCAAGTACGAGGCGTTCTATAAAAACTTCGGCATCCACCTCAAGTGCGGCGTCTGCGACGAGTACGGCCGTTACAAGGATTTCCTGCGCGACCTGCTGATCTTCTACACCTCTGAGGATCACCAGCTGACCCTCAAGGAATATGCCGAGGCCATGCCCGAGAGCCAGAAGGTCATCTACTATGCCAGCTCCGACTCCGTCAAGCACGCCATTGCCCTGCCTCAGTGCGAGGAGGTGCGCCGCCGCGGGTATGAGATCATCTACCTCGACACGCCCATCGACGAGATGGTGCTCGAGGCCCTGCATGATCAGGACGGCAAGGCGTTCTGCAACGTCGTGACCGACGACCTCGGCTTCGAGACCGAGGAGGAGAAGAAGGCCGCCGAGGAGCGGGATATCGAGAACAAAGAGCTGTTGGATTTCGTCAAAGAATCCATCGGCGACGATGTGGCCAAGGTCCGCCTGAGCCGGAAGCTGGCCAGCCAGCCCTGCTGCCTGACCACCGAGGGCGGGCTGACGCTGGAGATGGAGAAGTACTTCCGCCGCGGCCCCAGCGAGGAGATGCGCAAGGTGCGCGCCAGCCGCGTGCTGGAGCTCAACCCCGAGCATCGCGCCTATACCGCGCTCAAGGCCGCCTTTGACGGCGGCGATACCGACCGGGCCAAGAGCCTGTCGCTGATTCTCGCGCGCATGGCGGAGATGCTCTCCGGCGCGGAGATCGAGGACCCCACCGCCTTTGTCACCCTGGTGGCGGAGCTGTTTTGAGCGTGAAGTTTGGAGTTTGGAGTTATGGAGCGCCTGCGGCGCAATTATAATCATCCGCGAAGCGGATACCTCAACTCCACACTCCACACTCAAAACTCCACACTGTTAAGGAGTTCGTATGAAACCAAGACTCGGCATCTATATTCATATTCCCTTCTGCGCCAGCAAGTGCAGCTACTGCGATTTCTATTCCCTGCAAGGCTGCGACTATCTGATGCCCGAGTATCAGCAGGCGCTGTTGGAGCATATTGAGGAGTCGGCGCATTCCATCAAGAACTACGAGGTGGACAGCATCTACTTCGGCGGCGGCACGCCCAGCTATTACGGGGCTGATCGCCTGGTGCAGGTGCTGGACTTGTTGAAGCTCAACGGCAATGTGCGCCTGGATTCCGAGATCTCCGTCGAGTGCAACCCCGATTCCATCAGCCCCACGGCCCTCAAGCTCATGCGCGAGGAGGGGGTCAACCGCATCTCCATCGGCGTGCAGGCCACGGACAACAATCTGTTAAAGCTCATCGGCCGCCGCCATAACTTCCTGCAGGTGCAGCGTGCATATCGGGACGCGCGGCGCGCGGGCTTTGACAACATCAGCCTGGATCTGATGTACGGCCTGCCGAGCCAGACCAAGTCCGACTGGGCCGACACCCTGGCCAAGATCGTGGAGATGCACCCGGAGCATATCTCCTGCTACGGCCTGAAGCTGGAGCCGGGCACACGCATGTACAAGGAGTATTACGGCTCGCCCATTCTGCCGGACGACGATGAGCAGGCGGATATGTACTCCTACGCCGCCGAGATGCTTGAGCGCTACGGCTATAAGCAGTACGAGATCTCCAACTTTGCCGCACCGGGCTTTGAGTCGCGGCACAATCTCAAGTACTGGAACATGGACGATTATATCAGCTTCGGCCCCGGCGCGCACTCCTGCGTCGGCAACATCCGCTATAGCTTTGTCAAGGACCTCAAGGAATATATCTCCGGCGTGCACCGTAAGGTAAGCATTGTCGACGAGTATGAGGAGGTCAGCCCCCTGGAGCGGGCGGTGGAGTATGTGATGCTGAGCATGCGCACCGCGCGCGGCATCTCCCGGCGGGACTATATTGTCCGCTGCCAGTGCGACTGGCGGCCCATGCAGCAGGTGCTGGAGGCGTTCCAGGCCAAGGGCTGGGTGGAGCATACGGAGGACCGCTGGCACTTCACAGTGCCGGGCTTTCTGATCTCCAACACGCTCATCGGCATCATGCTGGAGACCCAGGCCAGCGGCCGTATCGAGGGCGCGCCCTGGATCAGCGACGCCGAATACGCCGCGCGCCGGGTCGAGCTGCCCAAGGGCGAGGAGGAACTCTTTGCCGAGATGTATGAACAAACAAAAAGACGTGAGGGATAACATTTGAGCGACCAATTTGAAAAGTCCATTGAGGAGCAGGGTGCGCCGAAGCCCCGGCGCTGGCGGAAGCTGCTGCTGACGCTGGCGGCGGTTTTCTGTGTGCTGGCGTTGGCGCTGGCCGGCCTCGGCGTGTGGGGCTACAGCGTGACGGTCAGTCCGCGCATGCTCCCGAAGGTATCTATCGACGGGGTCTTCGTCGGTGACATGACGCGCGAGGAGGCCGCCGCAGCGCTGGAACAGAACAACTGGGGCGCGCTGAAGGATAAGAAGCTGTCGGTCACGCTCCCGGCGGGGGCGTCCTTCACGGTGGACTATCTGAGCTCCGGCGCCGCGCTGAGCATGGACCAGGCGGTGGACGCCGCCTACGCCTACGGGCACGACGGCGATGTGTTTGAAAACCTGTTCAAATTCCTGCTCAATCATATCCGGGCCGAGGATGTGGCGCGCGAGGCACGGCCTCTGAACGAGGACTATATCCGCGCCTGCCTTGCCGAGGGGCAGAAGGCGCTGAGCAAAAAGCTGGCCAAAAAGCTCTGGACCGTGGACCGGGACAATGAGACGCTCATCGTGGTCAAGGGCGCCGGCGGCGTGGAGCTGGATCAGGAGGAGCTGTATGCCGCGGTGACCGACGCGCTGGAGAGCGGCGCCGAGACGCTCGGTTTCGAGACCCTGGCGCGTCAGCCTGCCATGCCGGACTTCAACGCCATCCTGGTCGAGATCGGCGCCACCCCCATGGACGCGTATTTTACTGAGGAATTCGACGTGGTGTCCGAGGTGATCGGCTGCCGCTTCGATGTGGAGGAGGCCGCCCGTCTCTGGCAGGCCACCCTTCTGGGGGACGAAACGAAAATCCCCCTGACCGTCACCGAGCCGGAAACCACGGCCGAGGAGCTGGAGGCGCTGCTGTACCGCGATCTGCTCGGCTCCATGACCACCTACTATACCTGGAGCACCGCCAACCGTATCAACAATATTCAGCTGGTGGCCGACAAGCTGGACGGCCTGATTATGCTGCCCGGCGAGGTCTTTTCCTATAACGACTATGTGGGCCAGCGCACCGAGGAGGCGGGCTTCCGCATCGCCAAGGCCTATGCCGACGGCCAGGAGGTCGAAGCCCTCGGCGGCGGCATCTGCCAGGTTTCTTCCACGCTCTACTGCGCCACCATGTATGCGCGGCTGGAAACCGTCTCCCGCACCAACCACTATTTCAAGGTCGGCTATCTGGACTACGGCCTGGACGCCACGGTCAGCTGGGGCCAGCCCGACTTCAAATTCAAAAACAGCCGGGACTATCCCATCAGGATCGCCGCCTACACCAACTCTGACGACAACAGCCTGACCATTGAGATCTGGGGCACCGATGTCGACGGCTACAGCGTCCGGCTCCGCCACAATTCGGCCGAGGTCTATGACGAGGAGTACACCGATGTGCTCATCGGCTATTCCATCCACACCTACGGCGATATCTATGACGCCGACGGCAACTATGTCGACACCGTCTACGAAAACTCCGGCGTCTACTACTTCCACGACGAGGACATCGAGTGGCCCGAGGACCACCGGCCCGGCAACGTCATCGACGCCTTCCTTGAGGACTATCTCAATCCCACGTAATCCCGGCAATTCATATATACCCTAGATCAGACAGGAGATAAGAGCATGGAAAAGAAGACCTTCTATATCACCACCCCGATCTATTACCCCTCCGACAAGCTGCACATCGGGCACACCTACGGCACCGTCGCCACCGACGCCATCGCGCGCTAGAAGCGGCTGCG
>JAFTGE010000132.1 GCA_017458085.1 Oscillospiraceae bacterium | reverse complement strand
CTGCGGAATATCGGAGGGGTCGGCAATGGCGTCCTGCGTGATTTTGTCGGTGATGCGCATGATCTCGTTAATCTTCTGCCGCACCTCCGTGTCCTTAATGGACATATACAGGCGACCCATTTCGCTTAAAGCGCGGTTTCCCTCGGCAACAATCGGATCAATTTCAGGGCCATAGCTCTTTTTCGGTGCCGCGGCTTTTGCCTGCTCCTTCACCTTGGCTTGGGCAGCCTGCTCCTTCTTGAGCTCCTTTTTAGCAGAACTGCGGCCCAAAAGGAAAGCAACGAGCGCGGCAATCACAGCCGCCAATACGATTGCCCAACCCTTATACATGGGCAGAACAGCCGCCGAAGCTGCCCAGCTGCCGGCAAAACCGTAAAGCGGCCACAGCTTGTTCCTTTTCATTCTGTCCCGCTCCTTTCCAACATATTGAACATTTCAAACTATTTTATCTCTATTTTTTTGCGCCGTCAAGAGTGTTGCAAATTATATATAAGATGGTGTATAATAACTCTAAATGTAATGCAATGAGAAGGGAACCGCCCTATGATTAAAATCGCACCGTCTATCCTGGCCGCTGATTTTACAAGGCTAGGCGCTGAGGTGGCCGAAGTGGAGGCAGCCGGCGCAGACTATCTGCACGTCGATGTGATGGACGGAATGTTTGTGCCAAACATATCCATCGGCATTCCCGTGCTCAAGAGCCTGCGGAAGGCGACGGATATGTTTCTGGACGTACACCTTATGATTGAAAGGCCCCTTCGTTACGTGGAAGCCTTTTGTGAGGCTGGCGCGGATCTGGTGAATTTCCACATTGAGGCGGATGCACAGGAGAATATTATTCAGGCTATTGCGGCGGCAAAGGCACTGGGGAAGAAAACCGGCGTCACGCTCAAGCCCCATACGCCGGCGGAAGCGGTCATGCATTTTCTGCCGCTGGTCGATCTGATCCTGGTAATGACCGTGGAGCCGGGCTTTGGCGGGCAGAGTTTTATGTATGAGCAGCTGCCGAAGATCAGCAAGATCCGCGAACTGGCCGATACCCTTGCCCCCATGTGCGAGGTTGAGGTAGACGGCGGCATTGACGCAGTTACAGCGCCTCTGGCGGTGGAAGCCGGGGCAGATGTTCTGGTAGCAGGCAGCGCGGTGTTCGGCAGGTCAGACCGCGCCGCGGCAATTGCAGAACTGAGAAAGTATACAGACAGTATGTGAGGAATGGACGATGGCTTTTTTCCCGGCTTCTCTGGAAACTCTTGTTGATAAATTCGCCGCGCTGCCCGGAATCGGCAGAAAAAGCGCACAGCGCCTTGCATTCCACGTATTGGCGCTTTCGGATGAGGAAGCTCGCTCCTTTGCCGATGCGATCCTTGACGCAAAGAGCAATGTTCACTGCTGCCCTGTGTGTCAGAACCTGACGGAGGGGGAGCTGTGCTCCATCTGTGCAAGTCCCACGCGTGATAAGGGCACCATTTGCGTTGTGTCTGAACCAAGGGATGTGCTGAGCATTGAGCGCGGACATGAATACAACGGCACCTATCATGTGCTGCATGGCGTGCTTTCGCCCATGAGTCATGTAGGCCCCGACGATATTCGGATTAAAGAGCTGCTTGTGCGCGTGGCAGAGAACGAGGTAGAGGAGGTCATCATGGCCACCAATCCTGACACGGAGGGCGAGGCCACGGCCATGTATCTCTCCCGGCTCTTAAAGCCTTTTGGAACAAAGGTGACTCGTCTGGCCTACGGAATCCCGGTAGGCTCCAATCTGGAATTTACCGACGACGCAACCTTGAATCGTGCCATCGAAGGCCGCACGGAGATGTGAATAAGATGGGCCGAATTGCTCTATAATCTTTCTACGCATTACATAGTTTACAATATTATCGAATGGAGAAAATATGGTTTCAAAACTGAAAATTATCCCTCTTGGCGGTCTGGGCGAAATTGGCAAGAATATGACCGCCTATGAGTTCGGCAACGATATTATCGTGGTTGACTGCGGGATGGGCTTCCCGGATGAGGATATGTACGGCGTGGACATCGTCCTGCCGGACATCACTTATCTCAAAATTAACCGGGAAAAGATCCGCGGAATTATTATCACGCACGGCCACGAGGATCATATCGGCGGCATTCCGTACCTGCTCAAGGAGCTGGACGTGCCGATCTACACCATGCCGCTGACGGCAGCGCTGATTGAGCTGAAGTTGGAGGAGCATGACCTGCTTTACAATACGCAGATTTTCACCAAGAAAGACGGCTCCGTCTTCCGGCTCGGCTGCTTTACGGTTGAGTTTATCCATGTAAACCACAGTATTCCCGACTCCGTTGCCCTGGCAATTACAACGCCGATCGGCACGGTGATCCAGACCGGCGACTTCAAGATCGACATTACCCCCATTTCGGGCAACATGATCGACCTGGTGCGCCTTGGTCAGCTGGGCAACGAGGGCGTGCTGGCCCTGCTCAGCGATTCGACCAATGTGGAGGTGCCCGGCCATTCCGATTCCGAGCGCAAGGTCGGCGCCAGCTTTGACAAGCTGTTCATGGGCTGCGACAAGCGTATTATCATCACGACCTTTGCCTCCAATGTCCACCGGCTGCAACAGATCATCAATGTTGCCGCCAAATATAAGCGTAAGGTTGCCATCACCGGCCGGAGCATGGAGAATGTACTCCATGTTGCGTCCGTACTGGGGTATATGGACATCCCCGAAAATGTGCTTGTCGACATTGAGAAGATCAACAAGCTGCCCCGCAGCCAGTGTGTGATCATCTCCACGGGCAGTCAGGGGGAGACAATGTCCGCCCTTTATCGCATGGCCTTTTCCGAGCACCGACAGATCCAGCTGGACGCGGGGGATCGTGTCATCATTTCCGCGTCTGCCATTCCCGGTAACGAGACGACGATCAGCCGCGTCATTGACGAACTTTTCCACAAGGGTGCGGAGGTGATCTATGATCGGCACACCGATCTGCACGTGACCGGGCATGCCTGCCAGGAAGAGCTGAAGATGATGCTGGCGCTGACCAAACCCAAGTACTTTATTCCCGTGCACGGCGAGCACCGCATGCTGGTCAAGCACGCAGAGCTGGGCAAGCTGATGGGTGTGGCGCCGAAGAATGTGATCATCGCGGAAAACGGCCGAGTCATTGAGATTACCAAAAAGAGCATCAAGTGCGAGGAGACGGTTCCCTCCGGCGCAATACTGGTTGACGGCTCCGGGCTGGGTTCTGTCGGCAGCGTGGTACTGCGTGACCGGCACAAGCTGGCCGAAGACGGGATGGTGGTCGTTGTGCTGCCGTACTCCGAATATACGCACACGCTGACCTCTGATCCGCAGATCGTAACCCGCGGCTTTATCTATGTGAAAGAAGCGGAGGAGCTGATGGAGGAGCTCAAGCGCGTCGCCATCGAATCGGCTGAGGCTTGCGAGGCACAGCACATTACTGACTGGTCCGCCATCAAGAGCAAGGTGAAAAACAATATCTCCGGCTATTTGTACAAAACCACCCGGCGCAGCCCGATGATTCTGCCGGTTATCACGGAAATTTAATGCGAGAGTGAACATTCAGATTTTCGGCAAAGCCAAGTGCTTTGATACAAAAAAAGCCGAACGTTATTTCAAAGAGCGCAGAATTAAATACCAATATATTGATATTCTCAAATACGGCATGAGCAGGGGCGAGATCGCCTCGGTCAAGAATGCCGTCGGGCTGGAGAGTATGGTCGACACCAGTGATCAGGACTATCCGCTGTTTCAGTACCTGGCCTCTACGGAGGCCAGACTGGATAAGCTGTACGAGGTGCCGTATCTGCTGAAAACGCCCATCGTGCGCAACGGTAAGCAGGCAACCGTGGGCTACTGTCCCGAGGTCTGGAAGACCTGGGAATAATACTCTTTTTCAATAAAAAGTAGACACTTTTTATTGAAAAGGCGCCGCTTGATGCGTCGCCCATCTGCGCGAAAGCGCAGATGCCGTCTCATACAGTTTCCGACGCGCTTACGCGCTATTAAAAGTAGACTTTGTCTACTTTTAATAGGAAACTAGTATAAAATGATCCCGGAATGAATCATCATTCCGGGATCATTTTTATATGAGAAAAATCAGATCAGGTTCAGGATCAGGGTCAGCAGAACAAAGGCGAGGGCAAACCACTTAGTCGCCTTGGCGAGCTTGGCATCCAGCGTCTTAGCCTTGCCCTTGGACAGGAAGGTATCGGCGCCGCCGGAGATGGCGCCGGAGAGACCGGCGCTCTTGCCGCTCTGCATCAGAACGATAACCGTGACAGCCAGACCGGACAGAACCTGAAGAACCGTGAAAATAATCGTAACAGCAGACATTTATTTCAATCCTTTCGATTAGTACAAACTTAGACAGCTTTGAAAGTATATCACAGCCCTGCGCATAATTCAAGTATTTTTTTCACTCCTGAATATACGGCAGAATTTCCGCTGTCCAGGCTTGACAGAGGCGCTGGAGTGACCAGGCGGCGTTGGCGGGACTGGTGGAAGGAAGGCACTTCGCTGTGCGATGAGTCACAGGTTCTATGTACAGTCGGTACATGTCATAGGATTTCTTGCCGTTGCAGAAGACCTGACGAATCCCGGCAGTCTGAAAAATCGGAGAGAGATCGTTCGGAACCACTTTCTCAATGCTGGCATCGGAGGAACCCTCAATCTCACACTGCGCGATGGAATCCCAGAGTGCAATCCGATTGGCATGGAGCATGTGCTGCTTTTCCTCAATGGTTTGCGGTACAGGACAGTCCAAAATGTTTGCCATGATCTTCCAGAAGCGGTTCTGTGGATGGCCGTAGAAGAAGTTCTGCTCTCGGGATTTGACGGAAGGGAAGGAGCCGAGGATCAGAATGCGGGAATCGGCATCGTACAAAGGGGGAAACGGATGCTTGATTTCTGTTTTCATTTATCCAGAACAGAAAGATTAAGAACATCGGGACGGGAGTAGTGGCCGACAGCGTCACACTCCATACGGCTGGCGGGCACCTTCTGCATGTCCAGGGTTGCATAGAGTACACCCTCCTGATCCCACAGGGTATCTGTGACGGGGTGGCCGAAGGGATCAATGACATTGCTGCCGCCGCGGCAGGCGATCTCGGGCAGCTTGGCGATCTCGTCCTGCTCGTTCAGATCGGCGGGATACATGGCCCGGGTGAAGAACATGTCGCAGTTGACAAAATAGCAATGGCCTTCAATCGCAATATGGCGGATGGTGTCCTGCCATTCGGCGTTATCGTTGGTATTGGGGGAAATGTAGATACTGATGCCCTTCTGGTACAGCGCGACGCGGGCCAGCGGCATGTAGCTCTCCCAGCAGATGAGGTTGCCCATGGGACCCCAGGGGGTATCCATCACGGGGAAATAGTCCTTATCGGCGTCACCCCAGACAACGCGCTCACTGCCGGTGGGTTTGAGCTTGCGGTGGTTAAGGGCGGTGCCGTCAGGGGCGATCATCATATTGGAATTATAGAGCGTGCCGTTGAGCGGCTCCCGCTCGGAGTAGCCGATGCTGACATAGACCTGCTTTTCCTTTGCCGCGTTAATGATGCGCGCCATCTCCGGGCCGTCGGCCAGAATGGACTGGTCGTAGTACTTCTTCCAGTCCTCGCGACCGGGCTTGTTCCGGCTGCCCACACGGAAGCCGAAGGTCATGCCCAGCGGATAGCAGGGGATAAAAAGCTCGGGGAAAACGATCAGCTCCGCGCCATGAGAAGCGCACTCGTCAATATAGCGCAGCACCTTTTCCACGCAGGCGTCCTTGTCAAACATCACGGGCGCGGCCTGCACAACGGCGATTTTACACTCGGATTTCAGGTCTCTCATAGTTTGCTCTCCCTTCAAAGATATAAATCGGTTCTTCTCAAATCGGTATACGGCTTTCGGGCCCTGGTCGCCTTGGCGCCGGGCAGATCAACATCACAGAGGAGCAGCTCCTCCCCGGCACCGGCAAGCGCCAGCGTGTTCCCGTTGAAGTCTGCGACTATCGATTCGCCGGAAAATTCCATCGCGTCCTCCCGGCCGACGCGGTTGCACATGGCGACGTTGACGCTGTTTTGGAAAGCCTGGATCTTGATCTCCCACTGGAACAGCTCCGAGGGCTCACCGGTAGTATTGGCCGTTGGAATAAGAATCAGGTCCGCGCCCATCAGCGCCTCGGTACGGATGCTCTCGGGATAGTGTCGGTCAAAGCACACAACGATGCCAAGCTTCCCAAGGCGGGTATCAAATACCACGAAGCCCTCTTCAGACGGAGTATAATAGTCCTGCTCATAGAATTGTTCGCACTGGGCGATATGAACCATCTTTTGCTTTCCGATTATGGCCCCGGTATCGTCGATCAGCAGGCTCATATCATAGCGCCGACCGTTCTCCTCAATATAGAAGTTGGGCGAGGCAAAGATTTTTTCTTCCCGGCAAACACGGCAGACCGCCTGGACAGCCTCATCATCCAGCCGCACTACACACGCAGAAACATCCCGTTTTTCATACTGCGGGAAAAAGGGCGTCAGCTGAACCTCGGGGAAGAAGATGAGCTCTGCGCCGAGAAAAGCGGCCTTACGGATACAGTCAAGTGCCTTTTGCAGGTTTTCTTCTTTGTCCGGCGAAATCTGAAGTTGAGCTAATGCAAGTTTCATTACGAAGCCTCCTCACATGAGTCGAATCAAAATCATATAAGCGACCGTCCCCAGAATGATGCTGAGGAAGGTGCTGTGCTTCCACTTGTAGCTGAGGACAACAACAGCCACCGCGATGGCAGAAGGAATACCGGTTCCGATCACATCGCTCTTGACCGCCTTCAGGCAGTAGACCACAAGAACCGCCATGATGGAGGAGGGAAGGATTGTCCCCAGTTGCTTCAACCAGCCGGGCATGCTGCGATTACCGGAGAAGACCGCAAAGGGGAGCGCGCGCAGGCCGAAGGTAATCATCGCGGAGACGAGAATAGCGAATAAAATATAGGCGGTCATTCAGCGCTCACCGCCTTCCCGGTACGGCTGTTGTACAGGACAAGAACAGCAGAGACAATGATCAGGGCCGGGAGCATGAACTGGTTTTCCCCAAAGATCAGCAGGCACGCCACCGCCACGCCAAGACCCAGCAGTGCCGGGAAGTGGCGCTCTGCCTTCTCCCACTGATCAACAAATATGATTACAAAAAGCGCGGTCATGCAAAAGTCAATGCCATCTGTGGAGAAGGGGATGAGCTGACCGAGAACGCTGCCCAGCAGGGAACCGCAGACCCAATAGCAGTGGCACATGATAGCCAGGGGAAACATCACCTTGCGTTTGTCCTCAGCGGGAAGATCCAGCGTATAGTTGACGGCAAAGGTTTCATCCGTCAACGAGTGAATCATGAACAGCTTCTTTCGGCCCATTTGATTGAACACATCCACATAGCTCAGAGAGTAAAACGTCTGCCTGCTGTTCATGAAAAGTGCGGTGACCGCAATGGTCAGAATCGACGCGCCGGAGGCCAGCAGCGTGGTCAGCACAAACTGAAAAGCGCCGGTATAAATGGACATGCTCACCAATACCGAATAATACCAGGCAAAGCCCGCCTGCTGCATCAGGATACCGTAGGCCATGCCAAGAAAAATATAACTGCACAAAACCGGGATCGATTTAACGAAAGCATACTGAATGCTCTCTTTCTTGCTCATATAAAAACACGTCCGTTCGCTGCCGTCGGCAGATAAAATAACCTCTAAATAAGTAGGTTTATAGAATTATAGCACATTCAGTGCCTGCTGTCATCATTTAATTGACTACTGTGGTAAAATTAACATTGACTTTTTTGAAAAGAAATGGGAAGATAAAACGGCAAATGAGGGGGGAGAATATGGAGATTCAAATTAAGACCTTTGATCAGCTCAGCAAGGAGGAGCTGTACGCGGTATTAAAGCTTCGTGTGGACGTCTTTGTTGTCGAGCAGCAGTGTCCCTACGCCGATTTGGACGGAAAAGATCTCCATGCGCTGCACGTCATGCTGAAGGATGAGGACGGCATCGAGGCCTACCTTCGTATTCTGGACCGCGGCGTGGTCAGCGAGCACGTCGCAATCGGCCGCGTGATCGCCGTTAAGCGGCGCTGCGGCTTGGCCAGTAAGCTTCTGATCTGTGCGATCGACGCCGCGAGGACATATTTTCAAGCAGACAAGATTTACCTGGAGGCACAGACCTATGCCCGTGGCTTGTATGAAAAGCAGGGCTTTCGGCAGATTACGGAGGAGTTTCTGGAGGATGGAATTCCCCATATCGGTATGCTGTTGGAATTGGAAAATGAAATACCGTGAGGCAGACGACCGGAAAAATTTCCCGGTCGTCTGTAACTTTTTTGACGGTTGAATTGTATAATGGATGAAGGCCTTCCAAAACATTCGCACATCGAGGAACGACATGAGATTAGAAACAGAAATCGTAGCGAACCGATATCGGGACCGTCTGTTTGCCGCGGCGCTGAGCATATGCCGAAACCCGGCTGACGCGGATGACGCTGTACAGGATACCCTGCTGCAGTATCATACTGCCCAGAAGGAGTTTGAATCCGAAGCGCATATCCGCGCCTGGCTCCTGCGGGTTGCCATCAACAGGGCAAAAAATATTACCCTGTCCTTCTGGCGGCGCTCTATGCTGCCGCTGGAGCAGTACGCCGAAACGCTGAGCTTTGAGACGGCGGCGGATGGTGAGCTTTTTCATGAGGTCATGCATTTGCCGGAAAAATACCGGATCGTGATTCATCTGTTTTACTACGAGGATTACTCTGTTCGCGAGATCGCCGGGATTCTGAAGCTCAAGGAAAGCACGGTCAGGGTTCGTCTGATGCGCGGAAGAAAACTGCTCAAAGAAGCATTAAAGGAGGAGTGGAGCGACGATGACGAATAGAGAAAGGTATAAGCAGACGTTTTCTGTGTTGCACGCCTCCACAGAACGAAAATGGGAGGCACCGATGAAAGAAAACAGGAAACGTTATATTACACGTACAACACTGGCGGCAGCACTCTGCTGTATGCTCCTGATCAGTACCGGGATCACCGCATATGCCTACGGGGAAGTGATTTTGCAAAGACTTTTCGGATGGGAAAACAACGCGAAGATTACGGTGAAGACCGGGGAGAACGGTGAGACGGTTCATGAAGTCTATCTTCACACCGATTCCCTGACCGATCCGGTGGCGATTGAGGATGGCGCTTTATTTTTCATCGTAAATCATGAGCACTTGAATATTACGGACAAGGTTTCAACAACAAAGCCGTTTCACTACGAATACCAGGACGAGCAGGGGAATACGCACTACTGGATCGTTGGCCTGAACGATGATTCGCAGCCCGGCAATTTCGGCTATGCGGAATTCATTCGCTCAGCCGACGGCGAGTGGATGGGCGGCTATTCCGCACGGGTCAATATCGAAGCAGACGGCAGTGTAATTGAATGGCTCCAAATCGGCAAGCAGGATATCGGCACCCCCTGGTGAACACAGCCCCTGTGGGATTGAGATCCCACAGGGGCGTTTTCCTGGTTGATGACAGGATAGAAAGATTTCAATAGCATTTAAATCAGGGCCGTGCTATAATAAAAATTAGATTCGGCTAACCTTCAAAAATACTGCGTCTTATATAAAGAAAACTTGGGGAGAAGTGAATGTTATGAAATACGTTGGAATCTATTGGGCTTTGTTTGCGCCGATGATAAAAAAGAGCATTGCAAAACGCCACGGACAGGAGCTGGCCGAACGGTCGATTCGCTGCGGCAAAGAGGAGTATAAGCGTCTGCTCTCGCATGCCGATGATCTCGGCCCGGGGAATCCCATGGCTTCAAATGCCTATTTTGCATATGTTTTTGCGGGGGCATGGATCGGCAGCGGGAAGGAGATTACACCCGATGAGATGGGACTGGTTATGACCGATGTACTGGAAAGCCGACTTCTGCGTACTGTCTTTGGGATGACGGATCTCAATCGCAGTCCGAAGAAGTGGTATCGTGATATGAAAAAATACGAGAAGTGGTTTGCTTTACATGGTAAGGATTTCCCTGTGAACTGGAAGGTGAACTTCAATGAGAGCGCGCACAGGGACGGAAGCTATTACTACTTCAGCCGCTGCCCCATTTGCGAATTTTGCCAGCGCGAAGGCATTGCCGAATTGATGCCGGCGCTCTGCGCAACGGATGAGGTGATGTTCCGGCTCCAGCACGGGAGACTGTATCGTGAGCACACCATCGCGGGCGGCGATGCGATCTGCGACTACTGGGTTGTAGGCGACCGAGTCAGCAATCCACAGTAACGCCGCGGTCAAAGCGCCGGAAACAGCATGGGTTTTCCGGAAACAGCGCCGTTTTAATCCGGCTTTCTGCGCGCTTTACGACGCTCCTGAAGCTGCCGGCGATGCTGGACAGCACGCTCGAAAGTACGTGGATGACGCTCTGCCATGCGACGGCGCAGCAGGGAATCATGCTCGCGCATATAGGACTGAGTTTGTGCCGTGATATCCGCCAGGGACTCATCCTTATGCGGACGCTGACTTTCCACCTGATCCTCCAGCGTGTCCAGCGCTGTGGCGGTCAGTGCGCCTTCCTGCGCCATCTCCTCCAGATTCAGCTCCACATAGTCGAGTAGCATGTCCTCGTCGAACAAGCCAACACGCCCCCAGCTGCTTTGGCTCTCGGCGTCGAGCAGAGACAGGGAGGGATTTGCCGCCAAAAGCGCGGCGATCTCACGCGCAAGAGAATCGAGATGGGCGTCCGCATCATCTCCATAGAGCCATTCAAACTCCGCGTAGGACTCGCTTTCGTCCCGCGCGCTCTCGCCCGCAGAAAACGCTGAGCCTTCCAAAGCATAGGGAGCCTCCAGCCCACAGTCGCGAAGGGCGAGAGACACGGTTTTACGGATCGATCCGTTTTCAATGAGGCAGCCCGCGCCAAGCGTCCGCAGCTGATCGTTGAGACTGCCGACATGACCTGTCAGATAAAGACGAACTCCGTTTTGCCGCAGACTGCGCTCCAGCTCCACGAGCCGGTCCGCCGCAGTCAGGTCGATATTCCCGATCCCGCCGGCATCGACGATGACCTGGCGGGTATCTGTCTTGACAGCGGAGCGGATGTCATCCTCGAATCTTCCGATATTGGCAAAGAAGAGATTCCCGTTAAAACGGTAGATGACGGTGTTTTGAATGGCTCGCGCGCTGCGATTACGTTTGAGGTCGTAATAGTCCTCGTGACCCGGAATGATGCCCAGAAACGCCGTGGGTGGAACGACAGCGCGGACAACAACGGAGAAGAAGGAGAGCGCAACGCCGATCATAACGCCATAGACCGTGCCAAAAAACAGGACCCCGGCAAAGGCGGTCATGAAGATCCCAAACTCACGCCGGTTCGTCCGCCAGAGTCGCCCGGCGAGCTTGATTTCGAGGATCCCAACCAGAGCAGCCACAACGATCCCGGTCAAAATCGGCACGGGAAGCAGCTGCAGGAGCCTGGCTCCAAAGAGGAGAACGAGAAGAATGACCAGCGACGCCGTTACACTCATGAGCTGAGACTTGCAGCCGAATTGATCCGCGATCCCGGCGCGGGACACACTTCCGTTCACCGGGCAGCAGCCGACAAACGCGCTGGCCAGTTCCGCCGCGGAGTAAGCGAGGAGCTCCCGGCGCGTATCCAGATGATACTGATATTTGCGGGCATAATTGTTGCTGGCAAGCAGGGTCTGCGCCATGACCACAAGGGCGATCATCAAGCTCTGTACGACAAGCTCTGAGGTATTTCCTTTGAGCAAGCGGATATTTGGCAAAATGAGCTTCGGGAGCCCGGCTGACACCTGAGGGAGCAGCTTGACGCCGTGCTGGTCGATATGGAACACTGCCGTCAGGACCACGCCGAGGATCATCATGAAAACCGGCATGGGAAATTTGGGGGCGATTTTTTTGCTCACAAGAATCACAAGTACTGTGCCAAAGCCGAGCAAAGCGGAAGGCCAATGAAAATGACCAAGCTGACCGGCTATATGGATGACAAGTGCCGGTAATTCCCCGGTTCCCGGGGAGCCGCCGAATAGCTTGGGAACCTGCATGAGGATAATGGTCGCGCCGATGCCGGAGATGAAGCCGCCCATAACCGGAGTCGAAATGTATTTGACCACCCGACCGGCACGCAGCACCCAGAAGACCAAAAACCAAAGGCAGGCAAGCAGACTGAAAACCGGCACAATGGATACAGCGTCTGGAGACCCCAGGGTCAATCCCATCGCTGTGATCGCATTGCCGACCATAACGGCGGGCATAGCGTCCACACCGACGACAAACTGCGGAGAGCTGGTCAGAAGCCCAAAGAAAAGAATGGGCAGGAGAGAACCATATAGGCCGTAGACTGGCGGCAGACCTGCGATCTGAGCATATCCCATGGAGATGGGGATCGACACGAGGCCAACAATGATGCCGGATAAGATGTCCGACTTCCAGTTTTTAAAATGAATCTTTGTTTGTATCATGAAGCCACCTTGAAGATATGTGATTTTAAAACCTTGCAAAAACTGCCGTGCCGCAACGATTATACCATTCCGACTGAGCTTGGTCAATCGCGCTTAAATATGGCAAGTCGCTGCGCTGTTGACAGCTAAACGATTGAACAAAGGCGGATAAATCGGTATAATATGCGGTAGATGGATCGGCACAAGAACGGAGGAGAAAGCAATATGGAGCTGATCGAAAAGCTGAAAACGGGAAATAGATGGTATGTTGAGGAGGGGGACAGTGCAATTCGGGAGATGACAGCGCAATATGGACAGCACCCCTATGCGATCATCATTTGCTGCTCGGACTCCCGCGTGATACCTGAAGTGATTTTCAATGCAGCTCTCGGTGACTTGTTCGTGATTCGTGTGGCAGGGAATGTACTGGACAACCACCAGCTTGGGAGCGTCGAGTACGCAGCAGCGCATTTGCATTGCGGCCTGGTCGTAATGCTTGGCCATACGCGCTGCGGAGCCGTGGAAGCTGCTGTGACCGGACATGCGGATGGCTTTATCTCATATATCACAGAGGATATTCTGGAAGCAGCGGGGGAGGAACGAAATCCGGATAAAGCTTGTCGACTGAATGTTCAGCATGGTGTGAAAAGGATCAAACGGGAATTTGCACAGCATCCGGAGATCGGCGATATCAGTGTGATGGGCGCGATATACGATATTCAGAGCGGCGTTGTAGAGTGGGTGTAAGTGATTTTTTGTTCCAGCAAAGAGACCAGTGTAAAAAAGCTGTCGGTATTTCTTGCGGCATGTTCGGAAAAAGACTATACTTTAGACAACATAAGCAAGGGGGTGAGGATCATTGGCGAACGCTTGATTTTTCATGTTGACGTCAACAGCGCTTATTTGTCCTGGGAGGCCACGCGGCGCGTCAAGAACGGCGAGAGCGACCTGCGCCTGATCCCCTCCTGCATCGGCGGCGATCCGGAGAGCAGAAGGGGAATCGTGCTGGCAAAATCCATCCCCGCCAAGAAGTATAAGATCAAGACAGGGGAGCCGCTGGCTCTCGCGCTTCGCAAGTGCCCTGATCTCGTGATCGCAAAGCCGGATTTCAAGCTCTATTCTGCCTGCTCCAAAGCCTTCAAGGATATCTGCCGCGCTTATGCGCCGGCTGTCGAGGAGTTTTCGATCGACGAGTGCTTTATGGATATGACCGGGACGGAGTACACCTATCCCGACCCGATCAAGCTGGCTTATGAGATCAAGGATAAGATTCGGGATGAGCTGGGCTTTACGGTCAATATCGGGATCGGGCGCAACAAGCTCTGCGCGAAGATGGCCAGCGACTTTGAAAAGCCGGATAAGGTGCATACACTGTTTCCCGAAGAAGTTCCGTTGAAGCTGTGGCCGCTTCCTGTGGGCGATCTGCTGTTCGTCGGCGGCTCCACGGTCAAAAAGCTGCAGGAAGAGAAAATCTTTACGATCGGAGACCTGGCAAAAACGGATGTCCGTAAGCTGCGGGAGTGCATCGGGGACAAGATGAGCGCGCAGGCGCATCGCTATGCAAACGGGATCGACGATTCACCGGTGCGCGCCGAGCCAGAAGAGGCCAAGGGCTACAGTAATTCCGTAACACTGGAGGAAGACGTTCGGGATTTCGATACTGCGGACGCCATCCTGCTGGCACTCTCGGACAGTGTGTCGGCTCATATGCGCAGCGAGGGCAGGAAGGCAGAGGGTATTTCGGTATCCATCCGCTATTTGGATTTCAAGACACGGTCCCATCAGTGCAGACTGGAACAGCCGACCGATACGACGCGGGAGATCTATGAGACGGCAAAGCGCCTGCTGCGGGAACTTTGGAAGGATAAAAGACCGCTGCGCCTGCTCAGTGTCGCGCTCACCAATCTGACCGATGAGGACTTCCATGAGCAGCTTTCTCTGTTTGAGCCGGAGAAGAATATCCGCCGTGAACGGGAAGAAAAGATCGACCGGACTGTGGATGCGCTGCGCAGCAAGTTCGGCGTAGACATCATCCAGCGCGGGACTGTTATGGAAAGCGGCCTCCAGGTTGCCCGTAAATTTAAGGGCAAGCAGGCTTCGGAACAGGAAGACGCATGAATTCACAACAGACAGAACAGAGAATCTGTGCGGTTATCTGCCGGAGCGAGGGAATTAAAGCCCGTGAGATCGCCAAAGCATTGGGGCTGGATCATCAGACGGTCAACCATATTCTCTACAGTTCTCCGCTGATGAGAGAGCTCTGCTGGCAGGATCGCGCGTATTGCTGGCATGGAATCGTCCGGCAGGGGAGACCGCATATCGGGCTGCAGGAGTTTGCAGGATATTACAGCAGCGTGGGAGAATTCCTGGATCTGAGCGAGGAGCGGTGGCTGGAAAAGCTCACGGAAGGCTGCACAAATATCGGAAGAAGCCTCAGCGACACCCGTGGCTTGTTTCACTCCTTCCGTGATTGCCGGGAGCAGATGCGGCATCTCTTCCTCGATCTGCTCGATATGGCCGGAGATGCCTGCCTGGGCTGGGAGATCGCCTTTGAGCTTCGCCTCAAGCGCTCGCGATATGTTCGGCTCTATGCGGATGTTCTGGTCATCACCGAAAATCGGGTATTCGCATTGGAGTTCAAGATGAAGGACAGGATCGATCCGGATGAAGTGCAGCAGTCGGCCAAGTACGTGCCGTATCTGGAGATCGTTTTCGGCCCGGACTATGAGGTGATTCCGGTGCTTGTGCTGACGGGTAAAACAGAATTCTTCGATTTCAGCCCGGTAGGGGAAGCGGATGTGGTTCTTCCTGTCTGCTCCGGCGATATGCTGTTCAACGTGTTTGACGAGTATCTTGGTTTCCTGAAATAACCGATTTCAAAAGAATCTTTATGGCGCAGAGTTTTGCAGCTGCGCGTGTTTGTCATATAAAAATAAACGCCCATGAGATCTCTTGGATCTCATGGGCGTTTGGAATAGAAGGAGAGTTATACAGCAGCAAAACCTTTTTCCAAATCGGCGATGATGTCATCAATATGCTCGGTGCCGATGGAAAGGCGGATGGTGTTGGGCTTGATACCGGCGTCGAGTAGTTCTTCCTCGGTCAGCTGAGAGTGCGTCGTGGTTGCAGGATGAATCACAAGGCTCTTGACGTCGGCAACGTTGGCAAGCAGAGAGAAGATTTTCAGATTGTCGATGAAGCGGAAGGCTTCATCCTTGCCGCCTTTGACCTCAAAGGTAAAGATGGAAGCGCCGCCATTGGGAAAGTACTTCTCGTAGAGCGCATGGTCGGGGTGGTCCGGCAGTGCAGGATGATTGACATGCTCCACTTTGGGGTGGTTAGCCAGGAATTCAAGGACCTTCTTGGTGTTCTCCGCATGGCGCTCCAGACGGAGGGATAAGGTCTCCGTACCCTGCAGCAGCAGGAAAGCGGCAAACGGGGAGATGCAGGCGCCGGTGTCACGCAGGAGAATAGCCCGGACATAGGTGGCGAAAGCGGCGGGGCCGGCGGCATCGGTAAACTTCACGCCGTGATAGCTGGGGTTCGGCTCGCTGATCCAGGGGTACTTGCCGGAAGCAGCCCAGTCAAACTTGCCGCTGTCAACAATAACGCCGCCCAGCGTTGTGCCGTGACCGCCGATAAACTTGGTGGCGGAGTGAATGACGATGTCTGCGCCGTGCTCGATCGGACGGATCAGGAAGGGCGTGCCGAAGGTGTTGTCAATGGCCAGGGGCAGGCCGTGCTTGTGGGCGATTTCCGCGACAGCGTCGATATCGGGAATGTCGGAATTCGGGTTGCCGAGAGTCTCAATGAAGATCGCCTTGGTGTTGGGCTGAATGGCGGCCTCAACAGCGGCCAGATCGTGCACATCCACAAAGGTGGAATCAATACCGTACAGCGGGAGGGTGTGGGCAAGCAGGTTCACGGAACCGCCATAGATGGTCTTCTGAGCCACAATATGCTCACCGGCTTTGGCCAGGGCCTGAACGGTGTAGGTAATGGCCGCGGCACCGGAGGCCAGCGCCAGACCTGCAACGCCACCTTCCAGCGCAGCGATGCGGTCTTCAAATACACCCTGGGTGGAGTTGGTCAGACGACCGTAAATGTTACCGGCATCGGCCAGACCAAAGCGGTCGGCGGCATGCTGGCTGTTATGGAAAACATAAGACGTGGTTGCATAAATGGGAACGGCACGGGCGTCGCTGGCGGGGTCGGCATGCTCCTGGCCGACGTGAAGCTGCAGGGTTTCAAATTTGTAGTTAGACATGATCGTTACTTCTTTCATAGTATTTTTGTTTGGATGGTTAGGGACTGTGTTTTATGAAAGAGTACACATTCGCCCTTTTCTGAAATTGATACGGAGAAGAAGCTCAAACAAATAAATCATGTTGCACCTCATAAAATAAAAATCGGAGGACCACAAAATGTCCTCCGATTCAATCTACTGATTATACGTGCACAAACGCGGAGAACACCTATGAAAGCATGCAGCAGCACATGTGCATGGAACAGCGCATGTCCATCATCATAGAAACTGCATAAGCTTTCTGCATCAGAACATTCTCCTTGAGCCGCTTGGTTTGATAGCTTGTTTTGTTTATACACCGAATAAACTACTTTGTCAATAGGTTATTCAAACATTTTTTCAGAGGCTTCACTCATCTGCAAGCCCTCGTTCATACTGCCCGTGCGGTAGCCGCCGAGATCCAGGGTCACATACTGGAAGCCATAGGAGCGAAACGCCTCGTCAACCCGCCTGCGGATGAGCAGCAGACGGCTGAATTCCTTCGGATCGATCTCGATGCGGGCAATGTTGCCGTGAATGCGTACGCGGACCTGATGAAAGCCTTCGTCAAGCAGCAGCTGTTCTGCGCGGTCCACCATGGAAAGCCGTTCCTCGTTGATGGTTTCCCCATATACGAAACGGGAGGAGAGGCAGGCAAAGGACTGCTTATCCCAAGTGGGCAGCCCCAGTTCCTTGGACAGCGTACGAATTTCCTCTTTATTAAGATCAGCGTGGCGAAGCGGACTGAGGACGCCGAGCTCCTTGACGGCGATCAGACCCGGACGATAGTCCCCATTGTCGTCGGTGTTAGAGCCTTCCAATACCGCGTTCAGGCCTTCTTCCTTGGCGACACCCCAGATCTTTTCAAAAAGCTCATGCTTGCAGAGATAACAACGATTCTTGGGATTGTGACGGAAGCCCTCGATCTCCAGCTCCTCCGAGCGGACGACCAGGTGACGGATACCGTTGGCCTGGCAGAATGCCTTAGCCTCGTTCAGCTCCCGCTCTGGGAAGGAACAGGAAGACGCCGTGACAGCCAAAACACGCTCACCCAGTACATCATGGGCCACCCGCAGAAGGAAGGTGGAGTCGACCCCGCCGGAGAAGGCCACGACAGCGCTGCCCTGCGATTGAATGTAGGATTTTAGGTCCTGATATTTTTCCTGTAATGTTTTCATCATAAGCTCCTTTAAATCCTTTTCTGAAAACAGACTATCACAATTTCCCGGGGTGTCAAGAAAAATATACCGGAGGCATAGGAAAGACGGATTTATTGTTCACAAACAAGACATTGAAAAACGAAAAAAAGATTTTATAATAGCTTATATTAATTGCGGTCATTCCGCGCCGGTTTGGGTCAGCATCTCCTGAGCCTGGGCGCTGATGAGAAAGTATGGGGCATATGAAAAGCATCTACCTAAGAAATTTTACTGCGATGGCGATTCTCGTCATCTTTTGCTTAATGCTCATTTGCTTTTCTTTTGTGGGCTTTGGCAGAATGTATCTGCTGCGCAGCATGCGGGGGGATATGGTTGCAAGCGCCAACGAAGTTTCCCATATTGCCTCCGCTGTCTGCCAGAACAACGGACTGGATAACTGGATGCTGGGGATGAGCATGAGCGCCATTTCCAATTCCACGGGGAACATGATTTTTGTCACCGACTCAGACGGGCAGGTGGTTGTATGCTCGGATATGGCGCCGACGTGCAGCCATATCGGGACGGTCCTCAATGAAAATGTCATGAGCCGTGTGCGCGAGATGGATATGTTCGGCTTTACGGATTTGGGCGGCATGTTCAGCGAGGCGCGTTATGTGGCGACGGACGGCATCTTCTCTGAAGCTGACGGGACCACGGAGGGCTATGTGTTCGTGGTCAGTGAGGCCAACCAGATGCTGGGGGAGTGGTCTGCCTTTCTCGTGATTGCGGCGATGATCACGCTGGGGATTTTACTGATCTTCCTGGGAGTCACGCTTGCCTATTCCAAGCGGATGGCGCGTCCGTTGGATGAGATCGCGGCGGCGTCAAGGAAATTTGCCCGCGGGGATTTTTCCGTCCGTGTCAAGCAGGAATACGATTCGACAGATGAAATGGGTGCGCTCATCGATTCTTTCAACAAGATGGCGGATTCTCTCGAGGTGGCGGAGTCGCGCAGAAGCGAGTTTATCGCTAACGTTTCGCATGAGCTGAGAACGCCGATGACGACTATCGCGGGCTTTGCCGACGGCATTCTGGATGGTACGATCCCCAAAGAGGAAGAAGCAAAGTATCTGATCTCGATTCGGGATGAGACAAGAAGATTATCCCGTCTGGTCAGGGATATGCTGGATCTGTCCTCAACAAAGAATAAGCTGTCCGATCCCGGCAGGCGCACGGTGTTTGACCTCAATGAGCTGGTGCTGCAAACCCTGCTGAGTTTTGAAGACCGGGCAACAAAAAAGCATCTGGACGTAGACCCCCAGCTGCCGGAAAACAATATCATGGTCATTGCCGATAAGGACGCGATCACGCGGGTCATCTATAACCTGCTGGATAACGCCGTGAAGTTTGCCAACCCCGGAAGCTGCCTGACCCTTCGATTATATAAGGACGGGGAGAAGGCCTATGTTTCCGTCAAGGACATCGGGGAGACGATCCCCCCCGACGATCTGCCGTTTATCTTCGACCGCTTCCACAAGTCCGACCGGTCCCGCAGCCTGGATAAGGAGGGCATGGGCCTAGGCTTGTATCTGGTGAAGACGATCGTTAACAGTCACGATGAGGACATTGCAGTAAAGAGCGAGGACGGTATGACAGAATTTGTGTTTACCCTCAAGCTCGCAAAATAACAGGGTAGGGTGAAAATGAAAGATATGGATAATCCAATGGAAAACTGGTATGCGCCAAGGGAAGAGAGCGTCCCGCCGAGAGAGGATAAGAAAAAGAGACGCCTGCCGCTCGGCTGGAAAATTGCGTTCGGCACGCTGGCTCTGGTTGCGCTGATTGCCGTCAGCTCCCTGGCTTTCTCCGGCGGCAAGCCGACGGATATTCATGCGCCGGAAATTGCCGGGGATGCCATGCCGGAAAACTGGCAGGATTTTCTCGACCAATACTATACGGTTGAGGACAGCGGCAAGGTGACGGTGAACCTGCCCCGTGCCGAAAACGTTCCGGACTTTACGGTGGAGATCAACAGCCCCGGCGAGCGGGAGCTGAGTTTGCAGGAGCTGTATAAAGACTGCGCCGATACGATCGTGGCGATTACCGGCTATATCGACGGCAGCGCGGGCTATTACTGGGGTTCCGGCATTATCCTCTCTGAGGATGGGTTGATCCTCACCAATGCCCACGTCATCGACGGCTGTGACAAGGTTATCGTTACGCTGTCCGACGATCAGAGCCTGGAAGCGGCGGTCGTCGGCGCAGACGCCACCAGCGACATCGCCGTATTGAAGATCGAAGCGGAGAATCTGACACCCGCTGAATTTGGAGACAGCGCAGCGCTGACGGTGGGGGACCACGTAGCCGCAATCGGAAACCCCATCGGCGAGACCTTCCGTATGACGCTGACCGACGGGATCATCTCAGCCATTGACCGCGGAATTACGTTTAACGGGCACAGCATGACGCTGATCCAGACCAACACTGCGATCAATGAGGGGAACTCCGGCGGCGCACTGTTTAACATGTACGGGCAGGTCGTCGGAATAACCAACATGAAAATGAAGTCGTCCAATATTGAGGGAATCTGCTTTGCAATCCCTGGCAATATTGCGCGCACGATGGCAAATTCCATCATCCGCTATGGCGAGGTGCGCGGGAGAACTGCCGTCGGGATCACGGTAGGTGCGATCCCGGACAGCATCGCGGACCACTATGAGCTGCCGACCGGATTGTATGTTTCCTCTGTTGCAGACGGTTCCGACGCCAAGGACAAAGGAATTCGGGAGGGGGATATCGTGGTTGCCGTCAACGGCGAACCCGCCAGAACCTCGGCGGATATTCTGAACGCAAAGAACGAACGGGTCGTTGGCGACACGCTGACCTTTACGATCTGGCGCGAGGGGGAAACTTTCGAGGTCGAGGTCGAGCTTGTGGATTTTAACGATATCTACTGAAAAAAACGACTCCCCGCCGTTCGGCGGGGAGTCGTTTCGCTTATCGGCAGACAAAGCAGTGCCATTCTTCCTCAGAGCGGTGATCGAGAATCTCAAAGCCGTTGGCAAGGAGGGCGTTCTGTGTCTCCGGCCAGCGGTTTTCAATGATGCCGGAGCAGATCAGCACGCCGCCTGGGGCAAGGAAAGGGCGCACCAGCGAGGACAAAGGAATAATGACGTCGGCTACGATGTTGGCCAGCACCAGCTGATAACCGCCGCCAATGCGGGTACGCAGGCTGGCATCGCCAATAATATCCCCGGCCCAGGCGGTCATGCGGTCTGAACCGATTTCGTTCAGTGCCGCGTTAGACATGACAACATCCGGCGCCTTGGGATCAATGTCCACGCCCAGGCAATGATCACAGCCCAGGATCAGCGCGCCGATGCCAAGAATCCCGCTGCCGCAGCCAAGATCCAAAACGCGCACGCCCGGCCCGGAATGTTTCTCCAATGCGGCCAGGCACATGCGTGTGGTTGCATGGCTGCCGGTGCCGAAAATCAGGCCGGGGTCCAGGCGCAGGGGAAGGCGGCCGTCAGAGGGAGCAGCCTCCCAAGCGGGTACGACGACAAGTCTTTCGCCTACTTCGATGGGTTTATAATACTCACGCCAGTTGTTTTCCCAATCGCTGTCTTCAACAAAGGCAGTGGCAACATCAGAGTAGGCGTCACGGATCTGACGCAGCGTGGCCAGTCCGTCGGCATCGTCGGTCAGATAGCATTTAATGCGGCTGACGCCAAGAAATTTGTTTTCCAGCTCTTCATCGACATAGTCCCAATACATATGATTGTGTTCAAGGAAATCCTTGAAATCGTCCTCATTTTCAATGACAAAGCCGCCGGCTCCCATGGCGGCCATTTCTTCGCAGCGGCGGTCAATTTCTTCGGCCGGGGTATTCACTGTAACTTCAATGTATCGCATGTTATGCCTCCTGCGTCAGTATGGTAAATTGATCCCAGGGGAAGGACATTTCCGGCAGCGCAGTAAAGGATAGACGCTCCCCTGTGCCGGGGTGTGGAAAGGAGAGAGAACAGGCCCACAGGGCCAGGGATGGGCAGGCTACGGTGCTGCCATACTTTCGGTCACCGAGCAGCGGCAGCTTTCGGGAGGCAAACTGCACGCGAATCTGATGAGAGCGGCCCGTATGCAGCCGCACACGGAGAAGGGAAAGAGGCCCTTGACTTTCCAGCAGACGGTAGGAAAGCTTGGCTTCCTTAACGCCGGCGCGCATGCGTTTGACTACATAGGTTTTATTCTTGCTCCTGTCGTGAAACAGCAGATCGGTCAGCTCGCCCGCGTCCTCTGGCGGTGTTCCGGGAATCACGGCAAGGTATTCCTTTTCCATACCGTGCGATGCAATGATCGACGAGAGCGCGGCGGCAGACTGCCGATCCCGCGCATATACCATAACGCCACCGACACCCTTGTCCAGCCGGTGTACACAGTAGAGCTTGTCTGCATCCAATTGGACAGACAAAAGCGCGGGCAGACCGTCATCTTCCGAAGATATGCCCGTCGGTTTTAAACAAACGACCAGCCGATCGTCCTGATAGAGTATAGGAATCATCATCAACCACCTGTCATATTCTACATCTCGGACGTATTTTTTTCAATCTATAAGGAAAAATTATCGGCAATTTGTTGAATTGACCGTGTATAGGCACAATGATATAATACATTTGAAACCTAAAATGTATACTTTCGACTTGAGAATGGATGGGAATACGTGTGAGTATTGCAAATATTGTTTCGCTCTTCGGCGGCGTTGCGCTGTTTCTGTTTGGCATGTCCCTGATGGGAGACGGGCTGAAAAAAGTCGCCGGAAGTAAACTGGAGCTGGTGCTGTACAGGCTTTCCAATACGCCGTTGAAGGGACTGCTGCTGGGGACCGGCGTCACAGCTGTGATTCAATCCTCCTCGGCAACCTCGGTTATGGTGGTCGGCTTTGTCAACTCTGGCATGATGAAGGTCCGGCAGGCTATGGCGGTCATTATGGGGGCCATCGTCGGAACCAGCGTTACGGGATGGGTAATTTGTCTTTCGTATTTGGAAGGAACAGGCGACTTCGTATCGCTGCTGTCTACCGCGACGATCTCCGCTTTTGTGGCGGTGATCGGCATTATTATGCGTATGTTCTCCAAGCGGCAGGCGCGGCGGCATGCGGGGGATATCCTGCTTGGCTTCGCGGTGCTGATGTTCGGTATGCAGTCCATGAGCAACGCCGTGGCTCCGCTCAGAGACAGCGCGGAGTTTATCCGGCTGATGACGGCGTTCTCGCACCCGCTTCTCGGCATTCTGGTTGGCGCCGCTTTTACAAGCGTACTGCAGAGCGCGTCGGCGGCGGTGGGTATTTTGCAGGCGCTCTCCGTAACCGGCGCAATCAGCTTTGCCGAAGCCTATCCTATGATCCTCGGTATTGCAATCGGCGCCGCGCTGCCGGTACTGCTTTCGGCGCTCGGCGCGCGAACAGCCGGACGCCGTACGGCCTATGCCTATCTGTTCATCGAAATTCTGGGTGTTTTGTTCTGCGCCGCGCTGTATTACGGGCTGGATGCTGTGATGGATTTCTCCTTTAAAAACGCGGTGATGACGCCGGTGAGCGTTGCGGCTGTCAACACGGTCTTCCGCATGGTGACGGCCTGCGTGCTGCTGCCATTTTGCGGGGAATTGGAAAAGCTGGTGGAGGCGCTGGTCAGCGAGAGCAGCGCGGAGCGCAGCGCAAACGCGGACTTCGACCGCCTGGATGAGCGCTTTCTGCGCCATCCGGCACTGGCTGTGGAGCAAAGCCGCATGACCATCAACGCCATGGCCAGAAAATCGCGGGAGAATCTCTGCGACGCCATGCTCCTGCTGCATGATTTCAGCGAGGAGGGAATGCAAAGGGTCGAGCAGGATGAGGATTTGGTCGACCGCTATGAGGATCGCATCGGTACTTACCTGATGAAGCTCAACCGTTCGGAGCTGACCCGGGAGCAAAACGAGGAGGTTTCCAAATATCTGCACACACTCAGTGATTTTGAGCGTATCAGTGACCACGCCATGAATATCAGCGAGGTTGCGCAGGAGATCCATGAAAAGAAAATCAGCTTCTCTCCGGAGGGGGACCACGAGATGACGGTGCTGATCGGCGCCGTGAACGAAATTGTAGAGCTTACATTTTCGTCGTTTATCGAGGAGGATATGGAGAAGGCCTACCGGGTGGAGCCGCTGGAGGAGCACATTGACGTGCTGTGCGATGAGCTGAAGCTGCGGCATGTGGAACGCTTACAGACAGGGCAATGCTCGCTGCAGATCGGTTTTGTATTTAATGATCTGATTACCAATTTTGAACGGGTTGCCGACCACTGCTCCAATGTGGCGATTGCCATGATCGAGCTGAATCAGGATACGTTTGAAACACATGATTACCTGATCAATCTGAAGGAACTGCGCACCCACCATTTTGACGAGCTTTATGCGCAATATGCCCAACGGTATAAACTCTGAAAAGGAGATGCCCGCTATGACTGGCGGGCGTCTCTTTTTGCAAGGGATGGGAGCAATAAAATGGTTGCCCCGGAGGGCAAAATAGTGTATAATATTATGACATCTTTTGATTGGAGATCGCTATGAGCGCAAAGAAGAAAATGAAAAAAGCGGCCGTTGCGGAAGGGGTAGACCCGAATGCGGCAAGCCGGGAAAACTATGACTGGTATTTTTGCCTGCTGGTGGCGCTGATTATCTGCGTGCTGCTGTTTATGTTTGTGGTCCGCGTGATCGATGTGGTGGGAACATCAATGAACCCCACGCTTTTTAACGGGGACAAAATGCTCGTCTCCGGCCTGTTCTATAAGCCCCATGTGGGCGACATCGTCGTATTCAAGAAAGATGAGTACGACCCCAACAAGGCGCTGGTCAAGCGTGTCATCGCCGTAGAGGGCCAGGAGATCAATATGGACTTCGATAACGGCATCGTATATATCGACGGCCAGGCAATTTCAGAGCCCTATATCATGGAACCGACGACCAAAAAGCTGGACTTTATCGGACCCAAGACCGTGCCGGAGGGCTGCGTGTTCGTCATGGGCGATAACCGGAATGCCTCCATGGACAGCCGTGTCACGGAGATCGGTATGCTGGATACCCGTCTGATCCTCGGAAAAGCGTATTTTGTGATTTATCCGCTGTCTGATTTCAGGGAGATCAAATGAGCGAGTATTCGTTTGAAAAAATGAACATCCAATGGTTTCCCGGCCACATGACCAAGGCCCAGCGGATGATCGAGGACAATATTAAACTGGTGGATGCCGTTTGCGAAATTCTCGACGCGCGCATTCCGTACTCCAGCCGCAACCCGGATATCGACAGGCTGGCCGGCGGCAAGCCGAGGCTGGTTATCCTGAACCGCACGGATCTGGCCGATCCGGAAATGACCGCGCGATGGAAACGGTATTTTCAGAGTAAGGGCATGAAGGTCATGGAAACCGACGCGAGAACCGGGAAGGGGATCGACGCCTTCGTTCCCGCGGTTCGTGAGCTGCTGGCCGACAAGCTGCGGGACTATGAGGCGAAGGGACAAGTCGGCAGAGCGCTCAGGATCATGATCCTCGGTATCCCCAATGTGGGCAAATCCACTTTTATCAATAAGGTCGCCGGACGCAAGGCCGCAATCGCCGGGGATAAGCCCGGCGTTACCCGCGGCAAGCAGTGGATTGCCATCGGCACGGGACTGGATCTGCTGGATACACCCGGCATCCTGTGGCCCAAGTTTGACAGCCAGGAGGTCGGCGAGATGCTGGCCATCACCAACGCCATCAAGTCGGATGTCTTGGACAAGGAGACGCTCGGAGCCAACTTCATGCTCCGGCTGCGTGCGCTGTATCCCGATGCGCTGCGTCAGCGCTATAAGTTAGAGCCGGACCCCGACGCCAATGGCTTCGAGCTTTTGGAGCAGGCGGCAAAAAAACGCGGATTTCTGATCTCCCGTGGGGAGTATGATATAGAGCGAATGGCAAATACCCTGCTCAAGGAGTACCACGAAGGGAAGCTGGGCAGAATAACGTTGGAGACGCCGGATGACAGAGCTTTGGACGCTGGAAAATGAAATCTATAGCGAGGGGTACACACTCCTCTGCGGCGTGGATGAGGCCGGTCGCGGCCCTTTGGCGGGACCTGTCTGCGCGGCTGCGGTCATCCTGCCGCAGGGTTTGGAAATTGATGGCCTGAACGATTCCAAGAAGCTTACCGAGAAAAAGCGCGAGGCGCTGTTCGAGGTTATTCGGGATCGGGCGATCAGCTTTGGCGTTGCGTTTGCAAGCGTGGAGGAGATTGAGAAGTATAACATTCTCTCTGCAACCTTTATGGCCATGAACTGTGCCATCTCCCAGCTTGACCCTGTACCGCAGCTTTGTCTGATCGACGGAAACCGTACGGCCGGTATAGAACGCCCGGCACGTTGTATTGTCAAGGGAGACGCCCGCTGCGCTGATATTGCGGCGGCCTCTGTTCTGGCCAAGGTCACCCGTGACCGCTACATGCTGCAAATGGCGGAGCAGTATCCGCAGTATCATTTTGAGCAGCATAAGGGCTATGGCACAAAGCTGCATTATGAAGCGCTGAGAGAATACGGCCCTTCACCCATCCACAGGATGAGTTTTCTGAAGAAGATGCACTGATGACAAAGACAGATTTGGGAAACTGGGGCGAGGAAAAGGCGGCCGGCCTCCTGCGCCGTAAGGGTTACAGTATTGTTGAACGGAACTTTCGCTGCCGCCAGGGAGAAATCGATATCATCGCAAGAAGGCGAAATATCATTGCCTTCGTTGAAGTGAAGCTGCGTAAAAACGCGGACTACGGCGCAGCGCGGGAGTTTGTCACCTATGCCAAGCGGAGCCGAATCATCCGTACGGCCCAGCTGTGGATGAGTATGCATGAGGGGGAGTACCAGCCCCGATTCGATGTGATCGAGATCTATGCGCCGGATGGAATGAATAACCGAAACTTTACCATCGAACACATCGAAGATGCGTTCCAGTAAACTATGTAGGCCCGCCCCGGATTCGGGGCGGGAATGATTCAGCAGGTGCCGCGCGGGCAGAAGGTCGAACAGTAGGTCTCGCCCTTGGTGTTCGCCTTTTCGTTCTGAACACTGATGCGCTCGGCGCTGCAATGACAGTCGACGGTGTTGTATTTGCAGGCGCTTACGTCGCAGCCGACACCGGGATTCATGCTCTTGCTCTTTTCAGACATGAGGATGCACTTCCTTCCGTTTCGGATTCGTAAGTAGTATTGACCGTTTCGGATGAATTATGCGGAGGAATTATGGCACTGTATACCATCGGAGATCTGCACTTGTCGTTGGCTAAAGAGAAGCCGATGGATATTTTTGGCAGCAACTGGACAAATCATACGGAGAAGCTGCGCCAGGGATTTGCGTCCCTGACCGATGAAGATGTGACCGTGCTTTGCGGAGATCTGAGTTGGGCAATGGGCCTGGAGGAATCAAAGCCTGATTTTCAATTTATTGACTCCCTGCCGGGAAAGAAAATCATTCTTAAGGGAAACCACGATTTTTGGTGGAGTACGGCCGCCAAAACCAAGCGCTTCTTTGACGCCAATGGGATTACCACCCTTGATATTCTAAATAACAACTGCTTCTTTTTCGGAGACCTTGCCCTGTGCGGAACCCGCGGCTGGTTTTATGAGGAGGAGAAAAACGGCGAGCATGACAAAAAAATCATGCGGCGGGAGATCATGCGGCTGGAGGCTTCGCTCAAAGCGGCCGGGGACAGAGAAAAACTGGTGTTTCTCCACTATCCGCCGGTTTATATGGATTATCGCTGTGAAGAGATCCTGGCGCTGCTCAAGGAACATCGTGTGCCCCTGTGCTGTTACGGGCATATTCACGGCCGAGGCTGCAAAAATGCGTTCAACGGCATTCGAGACGGAACGCAGTTTAAGCTCGTTTCGGCGGACTTCGTGGATTTTAAGCCGGTCAAACTGCTGGATGACCCGGATATTTGAGAATTAATCATTGATTTTGTGCGCTGTTTCTGTTATCATAACCAAGTGCGTGCAGACACATATAGAGGAGGAAATCTAGAATGATTTTAAAGAATGTCGAAAAATTGGAAAAGAGCACCGCTGCTTTTGAGGTGGAGTCCGACGCCGCTGAGTTTGAAAAGGCTGTCAACGCCGCTTACCTCAAGAACAGATCTTCTATAAGCATCCCCGGCTTCCGCAAGGGCAAGGCGCCCCGCGCCGTTGTCGAGGGCATGTACGGCCCCGACGTGTTTTATCAGGATGCCGTTGACGAGCTGGCTCAGGCGGCCTTTGAGTTTGGCCTGAACGAGTCCGCGCTGAAGACGGTGGGCGCTCCCGCCATCAAGGATGTGGAAATCACCGAGGACCGTACCGTGAAGTACACCTTCTCTGTGTCTCTGTACCCTGAGGTTACGCTGGGTCAGTACAAGGGCCTGGAAGCAGTCAAGGCCGCGGCTGAGGTTTCCGACGCCGAGGTCGATGCCGAGCTGGAGGCTGCCCGCAAGCGCAACGCCCGTAATGTCGATATCGATGACCGTGCCGCGCAGCTGGGCGACACCGCCAATATCGATTTTGACGGTTATCTCAACGGCGAGCGCTTTGACGGCGGCAAGGCCGAGGGTTACGCCCTTGAGCTTGGCTCTAACAGCTTTGTGCCCGGTTTTGAGGATCAGATCGTGGGCATGAATGTCGGCGAAGAGAAGGACATTAACATCACCTTCCCCGAGGAATACACCCCGGAGCTTGCCGGTAAGGACGTTGTTTTCAAGGTTAAGCTCAACGGCCTGACGATGCCGGAGCTTCCCGAGTTGGACGACGAGTTTGCCAAGGATGTGTCCGAGTTCGACACGCTCGACGAGTACAAGGCCGATGTGCGCGCCAATCTGCTCAAGACCAAGACCGACCGCGCCGACAACGATTTCCGCGCCGAGGTCATTCGTCAGGCTGCCGAGAACATCACCGCCGAGATTCCCGAGGTCATGATCACCGATAAGGCCGAGGAGACCCTGCGCAATTATGCGGCACAGTTTGGCATGTCCGATCCCAGCGTCACCTTTGAGCAGCTCAAGTCCATGATGGGCGTTTCCGACGAGACGATGGAGAGCAATATCCTGCCCGCCGCTGAGTTCCAGGTCAAGACGGATCTGCTGCTGGGAGCCATTATGGAGGCTGAGGAGCTGGAGGTCACCGACGAAGCCTTCAACGCTTACATCGAGCGCGTGGCCGACGAGATCAATGCGACTCCCGAGCAGCTGCGCCAGTACTTCGGCGAGGACTTCATGAAGAACGAGTTCAAGAAAGAACTCGCAACCAACGTCATCATTGACAGCGCTGTCGTGAAAGCGGCAGAGGAAGCGCCCGCAGAAGACTAATTATCAGGGAATAAGGATATGCTCTCTGGGAAGCTGATTTGAGTAAAGGAGAGTTTCATCATGAGTTTAGTACCTTACGTTGTCGAGCAGACCAGCCGCGGTGAGCGGTCCTATGACATTTTCTCACGGCTGCTCAATGATCGAATCGTCATGCTGTCGGAGGATGTAAACGACACAACTGCGAGCCTGATCGTGGCACAGCTTCTTTTCCTGGAAGCACAGGACCCTGACAAGGATATCCAGTTTTACATCAACAGCCCCGGCGGCAGCGTTTCGGCCGGCCTCGCCATCTATGACACCATGCAGTACATCAAGCCCGATGTGTCCACCATTTGCATCGGTATGGCGGCCTCTATGGGCGCATTCCTGCTGTCCTCCGGGGCCAAGGGGAAACGGATCGCCCTGCCCAATGCGGAGATCATGATCCATCAGCCTTCCGGCGGCAGCCAGGGTCAGTGCACGGATATTCAGATTCAGGCGGAGCAGATCTTGAAAATCAAGAAAAAGCTCAATGCGATTCTGGCAGAGAATACCGGCAAGCCCATTGAAACCATTGAAGCGGATTGCGAACGCGACCACTTCATGACTGCCGATGAAGCGATGGCTTACGGTCTGATCGACAAGGTCATTTACAAGCGTTGATATCTTGGGAACGGGGGAACAAAAATCTGTTCCCCCTTCCTTTTCGTGGAGCAATTTCAAGAATAAGGAGCAGCTATGGCAAGAAACGAAGACAGAAGGAGCATTCGTTGCTCATTTTGCGGCAAGCCTCAATCCCTGGTTGAGCGTATGATTGCCGGCAACAACTGCTATATATGCGATGATTGCGTGCGGATGTGCGCCAGCATCGTGGGCGATGAAAATCCACAGCCGAAGGTGGAGGGCTATGACGGTCTGCCGCTGGAGCTGGCGAAGCTGCCCAAGCCCATGCAGATCAAAGAAAATCTCGATCAGTATGTCATTGGACAGGACAAGGCGAAGATCGTTTTGTCCGTGGCTGTATATAACCACTACAAGCGCATTCTCCATGCCGCCAACGACGAGGTGGAGCTGCAAAAGAGCAATATCCTGCTCATTGGTCCCACGGGCAGCGGCAAGACGCTGTTTGCCCAGACAATGGCCAAGATGCTGGATGTGCCCTTTGCCATTGCCGACGCCACGACCTTAACCGAAGCCGGTTATGTGGGCGAGGATGTGGAGAACGTGATCCTCAAGCTTTTGCAGGCGGCGGACTTTGATGTGGAGCGTGCGCAGAAGGGCATCATCTATATCGACGAAATTGACAAGATCGCCCGCAAGAGCGAGAACACCTCCATTACCCGCGACGTATCCGGCGAGGGGGTGCAGCAGGCGATGCTCAAGCTGCTGGAGGGGACGATTGCCAATGTTCCCCCGCAGGGCGGCCGTAAGCATCCCCACCAGGAGTTTATCCAGGTGGACACCACCAATATCCTCTTTATCTGCGGCGGCGCCTTTGACGGACTGGATAAGATCATCGAAAAGCGCACCAACAAAAAGACCATGGGCTTTGGCGCGGATATTACAAGCAGCGCCGAGCGCGATGTTGGCAAGATCATGGCCCAGGTTCAGCAGCACGATCTGCTGCAATTTGGTATCATCCCCGAGCTGATCGGCAGACTGCCCGTGGTGGCAACGCTTGAAAGTCTCAACCGTGACGACCTTGTCCGGATTCTGACCGAGCCTAAAAACTCCATGACCCGGCAGTATAAAGCGCTCATGTCCTATGACGGGGTGGAACTGGAGTATGAGCCGGAGGCTTTGGAGGCGATTGCCGACAGGGCCATCGAAATGAAGATCGGCGCCCGCGGTCTGCGCAGTGTGATCGAGGGTGTTATGACCGATATTATGTATCAGGTCCCCTCCGACAAGACTGCAAAAAAGGTGCTTGTTACCGCACAGTGTGTGAAGGACGGCACGCGCCCGACCATTATTCACGCAGAGTAAGACTTATGCACTCCGGAAAGGAGCAGATTATGGCACAGACAACCATGGAATATACCCGCCTGCCGCTGCTGGCCCTGCGCGGCCTGCATGTGTTCCCGGGAATGATGCTGACCTTTGATGTGGAAAGGCCGGCCTCCATTGCGGCGCTCAATAACGCCGTGCGCAACGATCAACTGATCTTTATGGCAGCACAGAAGGATCTTACCGCCGACATGCCAAAGGACGAGGATATATATCATGTTGGCACCGTCTGCCGTGTACGGCAGCAGCTGCACCAGCCGCGCGGCAGCATATGCCGTGTTATGGTAGAGGGTGTTTATCGCGCAAAGGCGGAGCATATTCACTGTGACCCGAAGGGGTACTATGCGTTCATTGAACCGCTGGATGACCGAAAGGAACGGGTCGGCGCCGATCGCAAGGAGGCAATGCTGCGCAGCTGCCTGTCCCTTTTTGAAGAATATATTCAGCATAACAGCGAGATGCTCAATGAGCAGATCCTGAATCTGCTGGCCAATCCGGACCCTGCGTATGTTTCGTATTACATTGCGCAAAATGTACGTTTTAGCATCGAGGACCGACAGGCGATTCTGGAGGAGTTGTACCCCAGCAGACGGCTTGGGTTGGTTAACCGCCTTCTGCGCCGGGAGGTCAATGTGCTGAACATTGAGAAGGAACTGTCTGACGCTACGCAGGAAGCGATGAACCGCAGCCAGCGGGACTACTACCTGCGGGAAGAAATGAAAATCATCCAGTCTGAACTGGGTGAGGACGACGATATCGAAGTCTACCGCGCCAAAATCCAGGCGCTGCATGTGAGCGAAGAAATTCGAGAGAAGCTCCTGAAGGAGCTGGGCCGACTGGCCAAGCAGCCCTACGGTTCCTCCGAGGCCGCCGTTGCGCGCAGTTATCTGGATACCTGCCTGGAAATCCCTTGGGGTGTCACGACCAAAGAGACGATCAATCTGGCCAAGGCACG
>JAFTGE010000131.1 GCA_017458085.1 Oscillospiraceae bacterium | reverse complement strand
TCAGCGCGAGCGCGCGCAGGAGACCACCGCCGAGAACCTCAGCACTGCGAGGACCGCCGCCGAGGGCGCGGAGAAAGTCCGCGCCGCGCACGAGGCCGGCGCCGCAGCCGACGCCGCGCGGAGTGAAACGCTCATCCTCTATAAGAGCAAGCGTGCAGCCTATGCTTCCCTGGCTGTGCCGGTTCAGGCATTGGAAGCGGCACAGACGGCGCTGGACATAGCGGAGCAGGCGCGCGACAGCGCGCAAAAGACCGCGGAGCAAAAGCGCGACGCGGTGAAAGAGGCATATGACGCACTGACGGACGGGGAAGCGATTCTGTCCGACGCCCGCGCTCGCTATATGGCGGGCATCTGCGGGGAGCTGGCCGGGACGCTGCACGACGGGGAAGCCTGCCCGGTATGCGGCAGCCCAACCCACCCGCACCCGGCGCAGCGCGATTTGGAGAGCGTCAGCCGCGCGCAGCTGGACGTCTTGGAGCAGGCGGCGCAGGCGGCCCGGGAGAGCTGGAGCACCGCCGACCGCGCTCGGGAAACGGCGGAGACCGCCTTACGCGGCAAGGATGCGCAGTATCACGCTGCAAAAGCCGAGGCAGAGCGCGCCCGGCATGCCCTGGAGACGGCGCAGGCGGCTCTGATTCCGGGCATTGCCGACGCCGAGGCGCTGGAGGCGGCCATCACCGAACTGGAAACGGCGCAAAGCCGGTATCAGAATCGGCTGAATCTCCTGACCGAGCAGGCACAACAGGCAGCCGAGCAGCTGGCCCGCCGGGAAGAGCAGTTCCAGACAGCCGCCGGAGAGCTGGCCGCGGCAGCAGAGACCCAGCGAGAGGCAGAGCGGCTATGCCTTGCCGCGCTGGAAGCGCACGGCTTTCCCGATGTTGAGGCGGCCCGGGCCGCGCTGCTGCCCCAGGAGACGCGGAACACGCTGCGCGACGAGATCGGGCGCTATGAGACACTCCTCGAGGAAAACACGCGCGCCGTCACCGAGGCCCAGGCTGCCCTCGCGGGGAAGGAAGAACCGGACCGCGAGGCGGTTAAGGACAAGCTGGACGCGGTGGAAGCCGAGATGCTTGCCTATCGGGAACGGCATACCACGCTTTCCGACCGTGCCGCGCACCTGACCGAGCGGTTGAAAACCGTGGGGGAAAAGCAGCGCCGCTACGACGCGGAGCGCGGACAGGTCGAGAGCGATTACGCCTTTGCCCGTTCTCTGCGCGGCGACACCGGCGTGGGCCTGCAACGCTACGTGCTGGGGGTCATGTTCTCCTCCGTCATCGGCGCGGCCAACCGCATGCTCGAGCACGTACACGGCGGGCGCTACCGGCTCTACCGCTCCGACGCGCGGGGCGAAGGCAACAAGCGCGGGCTGGAGCTGTACATCCACGACAACCGCGCCCCCGAGGACGCGGGCCGCAGCGTCGGCACCCTCTCGGGCGGGGAAAAGTTTCTGGTGTCGCTGGCCTTGTCCATCGGCTTATCCAGCGTCGCCCAGCGCAGCGGCATCCGCCTCGGCACCCTGTTTATCGACGAGGGCTTTGGCTCCCTGGATGACCAGTCCATTGACGACGCGCTTTCCGTCATCGGCTCCATCCAGCGCGCCAGCGGCACCGTGGGCATCATCTCCCACGTGGGCATTCTCTACGATACGCTTTCCGCCAAGGTGGAGGTCAGCAAGTCCGACACCGGCAGCCACATCGTTCAGGCCGTCGGATGATATTAGAAATTTTAATGTCTCCCATTAGATATAGATATTTTACTTATGCCATCTCTGCGCGTATACTGTCTCTGTCAGATAAAAATTCGTGCCGTTTCGGCAAAGGAGTTAATAAACTATGAGAACTATCGGAACCGTCGTGCGCGGTGTGCGCGCTCCCATCATCCGCCAGGGTGACAACATCGCCCAGGTTGCCGCCGCCTCCGTTACGGAAGCCTGGCAGGAAGCCGGGATCACGCCCCACGACCGCGACATCGTCGCCGTGACCGAGTCCGTCGTCGCCCGTGCTCAGGGCAATTACGCCAGCGTTGCGCAGATCGCCAAGGACGTCCGCGTCAAGACCGGCGGCGGCACCGTGGGCGTGGCCTTCCCCATCCTCAGCCGCAACCGCTTCTCCCTGCTGCTCAAGGGCATGGCCTCCGGCTGCGAGAAGATCGTGCTGCTGCTCTCCTATCCCTCGGACGAGGTGGGTAACCATCTGGTGGATCTGGACAAGCTGGACGAGGCCGGCGTCAACCCCTACACGGATACGCTGACGGTTCCGGAATTTCGCGCCAAGTTCGGCCATATCATCCACCCCTTCACCGGCGTTGACTACATCGACTTTTACGCCGACCTGATCCGCGCCCAGGGCTGCGAGGCTGAGATTCTGCTGGGCAACCGCATCCAGACATTGCTGGACTACACCGACACGGTCATCACCTGCGACATCCACACCCGCGCCCGCTCCAAGCGGCTGCTCAAGGCCGCCGGCGCCAAGGTCGTTCTGGGCCTGGACGACATCCTCAACGCTCCCGTTGACGGCAGCGGCTATAATGAGACCTACGGTCTGCTGGGCTCCAACAAGGCCACCGAGGACACCGTCAAGCTCTTCCCCCGCAACTGCACCGCGGTTGCCGAGGAACTGGCCAAGCTTCTCAGCGAAGCCTCCGGCAAGCGCATCGAGGCCATGGTTTATGGCGACGGCGCCTTCAAGGACCCCGTCGGCAAGATCTGGGAGCTGGCCGATCCCGTCGTCTCTCCCGGCTACACCGTGGGTCTGATCGGCACGCCCAACGAGCTCAAGCTCAAGTACCTGGCCGACAATGAGTTCGGCGATCTCTCCGGCGACGCTCTGCGTGAGGCCATCGAGGCCAAGATCCGTGCCAAGACCAGCGACAGTCTGGTGGGCAATATGATCTCTGAGGGCACCACCCCCCGCCGCCTGACCGACCTGATCGGCTCTCTGTGCGACCTGACCTCCGGCTCCGGCGACAAGGGCACCCCCATCGTCTACATCCAGGGCTACTTCGACAACTACACCAACGAATAAGCGTTGCAGCCAAAAGCGGCAGGCCGTCTGGCCTGCCGCTTTTCCTATGCCTTTATTCTGCCACGAAATCCATAAACCGCGCCGCGGCAGCCGTCGGGGAGACGCCGCGCAGGGTGCACATGACCACCGCCCGCGGCGGGATCACGAAGTCCGTTTTGAGCGGCAGGATCACCCCGCGGCTCAGGCCCGATTGGGAAAACTCCTCTGTCACGCAGGCCACACCCAGCCCGATGCGGGCCAGAGAAATCAGCAGGTTGTGGCTGCCCAGCTCGATCTCCGGCTCGATCTCGACGCCGCGCTCACGGAAGAAGCGCTCCAGATACAGCCGGGAGCTGGCCTTGCGCTCCAGAAGGATCAGCGGAAAGGCCGCCATCTCCTCCAGGGAGTAGGCCCGCGCAAAGTCACAGGGATATTCGGGCGAGGCCACGAACAGCATGTGCGTGTCCAGGCACCGCCGCACAGCGTAGGCGCTCTCATCCTGCATCTCGCTGGCAAAGGCCACGTCCACCTGGCCGGCGCGCAGATAGTCCAGCACCATTTTTGTGGTGCCGTTTAAGATACGGATACGAATGTCGGGGTATGCCTTGTGAAAAGCCTCCAGCTTCGGCAGCAGATAGGTCTTGGTCACCGTGTCGCTGGCCCCGATGGTCAGCTCTCCCGCGGCCAGCTCCCGCACCTGCTGCAGCTTTTCCTCTCCGTTTTCGATCAGACTCAGGGCACGGCCCACATACTCCAGCAGCAGCTGCCCCTCCCTCGTGAGGATAACACCCCGTGGGCTGCGGGAAAAGAGCCGGATCTGCAGCTGCTCCTCCAACTGCCGGATCGACTGGCTCACCGCCGACTGGGAGATATACAGCGCCTCGGCGGCGGCCGAGATGCTGCCCTTTTCCGCCACGGTACGAAACACCCGGTACAGCTCCAGTTTCACTGCCATACGCTCGCCTCCTACAGCACTCTGCCAAGCACGGCGTCCCGCTTGAGCGCGCCGAAGCTGCGCGAATCCACCGCCTGCTCCCGATTATCCCCGAGGACAAAGATTTCGCCCTCCTTCAAAAGCAGCGGGTAGGACGGCCCGTTCGCCGCGGGGTCGGTGCGGGTATAGCTGTAGCTGCCGCGCTCGGCAAGGCCGTTGATGTAGACCATCCCGTCGCGCACATCCACGGTGTCCCCCTTCACGGCAATCACCCGGCGCACAGTCCGCGTCCCGTCGGGAAAGGTGACATAGGCAAGCTCTCCACGGCGGCAGTCCCGGTCAAGCCGGAGATAAAGCAGCGGTCTCCCGGCTGAAATTGCCGGCCGCATCCCATCGTCCCGCGCCGTGCCGACGCCCAGCACGAACACAAAGGTGATCATCGCCAGCGCAAGCAGCCCCACCGTCACCCGAACCTTCCGAATTACACCGGTATAGTTTCTGTCATAGCTTCCCTTTCCGCGCCTGTCCGCCATCATTGTCCGCCCCTTCAATGTTGTTATGTAAATCTCAGTTTAGCATGCCCTGCCCCAAAAGGGAAGCACAGAGAACAAAAAATTTTCGGGGGATTTTTTGGTTAATTTCCCCAGACGACCCTATGCAATTTCTCCGTCCCTGTCTGTTTACAGCGGCGCGGTTTTTTGGTAAAATTAGATGATAGCAACTGCCTTTATATAGAGATCGAGAGGGGTTTGCCCATGTATAAAATCTTACAGCAGGATACGGCCCTGCTTCCCTTTAAGGACGACATCGACCTGCGCATGGCCAGCTACAAGCGCACCCGCGAGAGGCTGGTCGGCAAGGGCGGGCTGAGCGGCTTTGCCAACGCCCACGAATACTACGGCTTCCACCATTTGGACAGCGGCTGGGTCTACCGGGAGTGGGCCCCCGCAGCGGACGGGCTCTACCTGACGGGTGAGTTCAACGGTTGGAGTCAGCCGGGTGTACCGATGACACGGCTGGATAACGGAAACTGGGAACTGCTTTTGCCCGAGGACGCCCTGCACGACGGCAGCCGCGTTAAAACCGTGGTACGCAACGGGGATCGGCTCAGCTATCACATTCCTCTCTATGCCCGCCGTGTGGTACAGGACACCGCCAGCTGGGAGTGGATCTGCGAGGTCTGGGATCCCCGGCAGCCTTACCCCTGGACAGACGCGGGCTTTCAGGCCGACAAGCGCATGTTCATCTACGAGGCTCACGTGGGCATGGCTACCGAGGAATGGCGGCCCTGCAGCTACCGCGAATTTGCGGACAACGTGCTGCCGCGCATTCATGCCCTCGGTTATACGGCGATCCAGCTGATGGCCGTGATGGAGCATCCCTATTCTGGCTCCTTCGGGTATCAGGTATCCAACTTCTTTGCCGCCTCCAGCCGCTTCGGTTACCCGGAGGAGCTGAAATATCTGGTCAACCGCGCCCATGAGCTGGGCATTGCGGTGCTGCTGGATCTGGTGCATTCGCACGCGGTGCGCAACACCGTGGAGGGCATCAACGAGTTCGACGGCACCGACTATCAGTTCTTCCACGCCGGTCCCCGGGGCGACCATCCCGCCTGGGGCACCAAGTGCTTTAACTACGGCAAGACCGAGGTCATCCACTTCCTGCTCTCCAACCTCAAGTTCTGGCTGACGGAGTATCATCTGGACGGCTTCCGCTTTGACGGCGTGACCAGCATGCTCTACCATGACCACGGTCTCGGCGCCGCCTTTACAAATCTTCAGATGTACTTCTCCATGAATACCGACGTGGAGGCCGTCACCTATTTGCAGCTGGCAAACGACCTGATCCGGGAGGTCAAGCCCGACGCCATCACCATCTCCGAGGACATGTCCGGCATGCCCGGCATGTGCGTGCCCGTCAAGGAGGGCGGCATCGGTTTTGATTACCGGCTTGCCATGGGCCTGCCGGATATGTGGATTCGCCTGGTGAAGGAGCAGCGGGACGAGGACTGGAATCTGGACCGGATCTGGTATGAGCTGACGGCGCGGCTGGCCGCGACCATCGCCTATGTGGAGAGCCACGATCAGGCGCTGGTGGGCGATCAGACGATGATGTTCCGCCTGGCCGGGGCAAGCATGTACACCGACATGGACAGGATCTGCCACAACCAGACGATCGACCGGGCCATGGCCCTGCACAAAATGCTGCGCCTGCTGACGATGGCGGCCGGCGGCAACGGTTACCTCAACTTCATGGGCAACGAGTTCGGCCACCCCGAGTGGATCGATTTCCCGCGGGAGGGCAACGGCTGGAGCCATCAGTACTGCCGCCGCCAGTGGAGCCTGGTGGACAACGGCTATCTCAAATACGGCCAGCTCAATGCATTTGACATCACCATGATCCACGCGGCGCGAAGCTATGACATTCTTGCCGACGGCACCGCGCACCTCCTGCTCATCCATCAGGACGACCACATGCTGGCCTTTGAGCGCGGCGATCTGGTCTTTGTCTTCAACTTTGACCCGCAGTACGGGCACGAGGATTACGTGATCCCGGTGTCCCACGGCTGCGATCACGAGGTGCTTTTTACTTCCGATGACGAGGTCTTCGGCGGCTTCGGGCGCATCCCCCACGGTCTGCGCTCGGCCTATGTTCCGGGGCACGACGGCCCGGCTCTGAGGCTGGGTCTGCCCTCGCGCACGGTGATGGTGCTGAGACCGGTAAAGGATTGATCGGCCCTGGTGCCGCCCGGTCTGCCCGCGGTTAGCCCGCGGTAATTTCCGGTTGCCAAATCGCCTGCGGGAGCGTATAGTAAACGGAGCGGAGAAATCCGCTCCGTTTCGTTTCGGTTTAGCCTTCCCTGTTATCATTTCATCCGGAAAGGGTGTGTGCATGAGCAGTAGAATTGACAAGTACAAACTCTGCTGGGGTATCGTCCTTGCCCTGGTCTGGACAGCGGTGGTCCTGGTTCTGATCCACCTGAACGGGCAGCTCACCGTAGAGGAGCTTTTGCGCTACACGCCGGAGAATCCCGCGCTGGCGATCCTGGTGCTGCTCGCGCTGTTTTTGCTCAAGGGCGTGGATTTTCTGGTGCACTCGGGCCTTCTGTACGGGGTCAGCGGGGTGCTGTTCCCGCTGCCGCTGGCGCTGGCGGTCAGTCTGGCCGGCGCGGTGGTGATGCTGATCCCCGCTTACTTTGCCGGGCGGCGTCTGGGCGCCCCGGCGGTGGCGCACATCGCCGCGCGTCATCCGCGCATTCAGGCCGTTGCCCAGCTGCCGGAGCGCAGCCATTTCGTGCTGGCCGTGCTGCTGCGGGCAACGGGTTTGCCCGCCACGGTAGCCGGGGTTTATATGGGCGCGGTGGGCTTTGGCTTTGTGCCCTATCTGTTCGGCTCCCTGCTGGGCCTGCTGCCGGTGCTGATCGCCTTTACGGTCATGGGCACAGGCATCGGTGATCTGTCCTCCCCGGTGTTCTGGCTGGGTCTTGCCATACGCTGGACCGTGGCGCTGCTGTCTATTTTCCTGACCACGCGCGTCGTCCGGCAGGAGAAACACGAAAAGTGAGGCTTCCCATGAATATTTTTCTGACTCTGGCCGATCTGTTTTTTATCGGCTCAACGCTCGGCTGGGTGCTGGAGCTGTTTTTCCGCCACCGGTTTTCCAGCTCCAACCCCGAACACAAATGGATCAACCCCGGCTTCTGCGTGGGGCCCTATGTGCCGCTGTACGGCTTCGGCCTGTGCATTCTCTACCTGCTGGCCGCCATCGGTGACTACAGTGGCTTCGGGGCCACCGCCTCCGGGCGCGCGATTCTCTTCGTGTGTATGGCGGTGAGCATGACGGTGATCGAGTACATCGCCGGTATCTGGCTTTTAAAGCGGATGAAGCTGCGCCTGTGGGACTACAGCGGGCTCCGGGGCAATATTCAGGGGCTGATCTGCCCGCTGTTTTCCGTCTTCTGGGCCATTCTGGGCGCGGTATACTATTTTCTGGTGCACCCCTATGTGCTGGACGCGCTGGACTGGCTGGCCCGTAATCTCGCCTTCTCCTTTGTGATCGGGTATTTCTTCGGGGTGTTCACGCTGGACGTGATCTACTCGGCGCACCTGGTTTCCAGAATGCGGAAATTTGCCGAGGATAATGAGGTCATCGTCAAATTCGAGCACGTCAAGGCCCATGCCCGCGCGGTGCAGGATCGGCTGCATCTGCGCCCGCGCTTCTTCTTCCCGCTGCACACGCGCTCCGACCGGGCACTGAACCACTATCTGCGCGGCGCCAAGGACGCGCTGGAAAAGCGCATCCGGAAGGACACGGAAAAGAACGCATCGTAAAAGCAAAACCTCTCTGCCCTGAGACAGAGAGGGTTTTGCTTTTTATCCGAATACCCAATAAGATGGTTTAGCGGGAATACTTGGTGTATTGCCAGGGGCTGCAACGCAGGTTGGCGCAAATCTGGCCGGAAGAATTCAAACCGTTCTATTGGGTATTCGTATTATAGCGGAATAACCGCGCTGCGCTCCGTGCCCTGGTCGCGATAGAGCACGGTGACTTGCTTTTTCTCCACCTTCAGGCCCGTAAAGGCCTTACGGTCGAGGGCGTTGATACGCTCATAGAGGGCGCGTTTTTCCCCGTCGTAGGTTGCCACATTGTCCGAGGTGAACAGTACCCCGCCGAAAAGGGCGTTGACCGTGGCCAGCAGCTCCTTCTGCTCGGCGCTGAGCTGGATATTATCGTCGCGCAGGAGGAACACGTCCGGGTCGTTGCGGAAGGCCCGACCGTCCAGCTGGCGGCGGAAAACCGTATCCAGCAGCGTTTGCTTGGTGGACACACGCTCCCGGTGCATGTGCTGCATATACCACTTGTCGTCCCAATCCAGAGATACGTCGCAACCGATGCGGCAGTAGTCCACCAGACCGAAGGCCGGGGCCAGCGGCACGCCGCAGCCGAGGATCAGCGCGTCACCGACAAGCTCGCGCAGAAAGCGCATCCCGTCGTACATCACCTGGGCGCGGGTCTTATCCCGGCGGGGGATCAGGCAGGCGGCATAGAGGAAGTCCAGCTTTACCAGACCGTAGCCCCAATCCCGGATCACGGTGTCAAACACCCGCTTGAGGTAGGCGCGAACCTCCTCATTGTAGATATCCAGCCCGTAGAAGCCTGACCAGTTGCAGCCGGCTGTCTGCGCCACGCCCTTTTCATCGCGCAGCAGCCAGTCCGGATGCTGCTTGACCAGGTCGGATTTTTCCTCCGCCGCAAAGGGGGCCAGCCACAGGCCCGGCAGCATCCCAGCCGCACGGATCTGGTCGGCGGCGGCCTTCATGCCGTGGGGAAAGCGCTCGTTGGGAGTCAGCCAGTCGCCGATAGCCTGCTCATAGCCGTCATCGATCTGAAACACATCGGGCAGGGGCGTGCGTCCGGCAAAGCCCCTGAGATCCTCCGCGATAGACGCCTCGCTGATATTCTCGTAACGGTTGTACCAGCTGGTGTAGCCGCACAGCCGCTTGCCCGCGGCAGGCGCGATGCCCATGAGGGCAAACCAGCGGTCAAAGACGGCGTCCTCGCTGCCGGTCACAACGGCGAGGTCAAAAACCGGATAGGCGCCGGTGAAGTGGTGGCCGCAGCAGTCCTTTTCCAGCGTGATCGTACCGGCGGCGGTGTCGAAATAGAGCACCGTATAGCCGCTCTCCTCGGCCAGGGAGCCGAGCAGGATATACGTCTCTCCGCGGCGGATATAGCCGTAGGAGAAGCCATGCTGCTGGCCGGGGCGGGTGCCGGTTTTGACGAAGGTGTAGTCGCCGTAGCGGTCGAGGCGGAAGCGGTCAATGATCGGTCGGGGGATGAAGCGCAGGGAGTGCATGCGTTCGCGCACGCCGCGCTCCCGGCTGTCGGTCCAGGACTGGTAGCCGTTGAGGAAAAGCAGATCGTCCCGCGCAAAATCGAAAGCAAAGCGCGCCGTCACTTTTGTCAGTTCGGTCTCGCCGGTGCTGTTAAGGGTGAGGGTAAAGCGCTCCGGCGCATTCTGCACGGTCCAGCGCAGACCGCTCTGCACGCCGTCGGTGAGGAAATGAAAGTCACCCCGGTCAGATACCACGCGGATTTCTTCCAGTCTCATGCCTGCTTCTCCGCCTTGAGCGCCTCGATCTTGCCGAGGATCATCTTCTCATTGTACAGCAGGAACAGGCACGCCCCGATCAAGCAGGTCACCGTGGCAACAGCGGCGGTCATGCGGTAGCTGGCTGCGGTCTCGGCAACGGTGATGGAGGTGAAGACCACCATGGCGATGGCCTGGCCCATCTTGAAGGCGAAGGTACGGGCGGCGAAGAACATGCCGCTGCGGTCCTCGCCGGTCTCCAGACGGCTCAGCTCCGCCACGTCAGCCACACAGGCCTGCGGCAGAATGCCGAGGATGGCCATAGGCACCGCGGCGCAGACGGCGATGATGAAGCCCCAGTGCAGGCCCTTGCCGCAGAGGGAGGTGATGAGGAACACCACCGCGTAGGCAAAGAAGCCGGTGACGATCAGCTTTTTCTTGCCGAGCTTCGGGGCCAGCTTGTTGACCACGGGATAGAGCAGGACGCTGATAAAGGTCATGGTGGCCGTCAGCACGAAGGTCCAGGTATCCTCGATCTCCATGAGCTTGGTCTCATAGAAGGCCAGGCCCGTCTGGAACAGGGTCAGGGCGAAGAAGTAGATCACGTCGCTGTAGACAAAGCGGCGGAACTGTCCGTTCTGGAAGGTCTTGAGCAGGGAGGAAAAGGCCTTGGTCTCGCTGGGCTTGGAGTCGATGTAGTCGCGCTCCTTGATGTAGAGGGAGGGGATCATCATGGCAATGCAGGCAACGGTGGCCATGATAGCGACCGCAAGACGGATGGAGCCCGCCTGACCCACGGCGCCCTCCAGCATCCCGGCCACATTGGGCAGCATGAAGGAGATGGACTGACCGGCGATGAAGGTGAAGGAAATGTACGTGGAGACGTTAATGCGGTGCTCCTGCGTGTCGCCCAGCTCCGCAATCAGCGCGTTATAGGGCGTGCAGAAAATGGTCATGAACAGATAGAACACCATCAGCAGCACAAACAGCGTCACGTCGTTGACGGCGACGCTGCCGCTCTGGGGCAGGGTGAACAGGCCGATGGTCACCAGCGCGAAGGGAATGGCGATGGCCTTCATGAAGGGGATGCGGCGGCCACCCTTGTAGTTCGAGCGGTCGGACCAGCCGGCGATCAGGGGATCGGTGACGGCGTCAAAGATGCGGCCCACGGCCAGCACCAGGCCAAACAGAGTCAGCTTGAAGAGGATGGGGTTTTGCGTGATGCCGGAGGCAAAGATGCCGGTGTTGGGGTTCTGCGCGTCGGGGCTGCCGGTGTAGTAATACACCATCCAGTTGGATACGATGCCGGAGAGCAGGCTCCAGCCAAACTGTCCGATGGCAAAGATCCAGAGGAGCTTGTTGGTAATAGGCTTTTTCTGCATGATCGTTTCTCCCGTTCCTTTATGTTGAATTTTCTTACTTCGCGTTGACAGCCAGCTTCACGGCCTCATATGCGCCGTTGTAGATGCCGGCGGCGTTGGCGCGCAGGATGCCGCGGCAGAGGGCCGGCAGGATCTCCTTGCCGTTGGTGATTTCGTCGAGCATGGCGAGGACTTCCTCGGTCTTGTCCAGCTCATAGGTGCCGTCGCCCACCTCGGCCGCGCGGATGGCGCCCCAGGCCTCATGCCCGCCGACACGGTGGATCATGATTTTGGGCACGGGGTAGAACGACAGCTCGCTCGGCTTGGTCAGCAGCACGTCGCACTTGCGCATGAGCAGGTTCGTCACATACACGGCGGCGAAGATGTCCTTGTGGCAGAAAACCTGGATCTTCTCCAGCCCCTCGTCCTTGTCCAGGAAGGCCTTTGTCTCGTCGTAGTTATCGAAATGGGTGGTGTAGAGCCCGGCAAGCTCGGGAATGTGGCTGACGATGGAGTTCCAGACGTCAAAGTGGTCGCCGGTATTGATAAGCAGCATGGCCTTGTTCTGCTTGATCTGGGGGATCAGATGGCGGATGATGTCCTCAAAGAGCTTCTGCTGGGCGCCTGCGCCGCCGATAGACAGGAAGTAGCGCCGGGGCGCGCCCTCCTCCATCCGTTTCAGGCGCGCGGCACAGTCTGCCTCGATGTTGACCACCAGCTCGTGGTCGATGTAATGGCCGACGTCAAAGAGCGTCCCGGCCGGCATGGGCTTGAGCTGGCGCTTGGGGTCCATGCCGCGCAGCATCTTATAGCCCAGAAAGGCCGACGGGGTCTGCACGGTGTGGATGCTGCCCTCGGACAGGTGCAGCGCCATGGGCCAGTTGTCGGGGATGGCGTTCACCACGCGCGTAAACCCCGCGTGGATCGCCGCCTGCGCAGGCCAGGCGTGGGTCGCGACATAGGGCACATCCTTCGGCAGATTCTTCAGCAGCGGGGCCATCAGCTCGGCGTTCTTCTGATCGGCCGCGTTATAGGTCAGCTTGCGGAAGCCCTCGGAATTGATCGGCTCCCACACCAGCTTGTTGAACAGGCCAAAACGCTGGGACAGGCGCGAACCGAGAGAGTACAGATCGTTCTGCGCGGAGATAAGCTTGGTGGCCGTGGACTCCGGATAGGAGTTCAGATCGAGCCAGTACGGTGTATAGCCCAGGGCATGGGCAGCCGAGGCGATGGCCATGGAGATGCGGTAGTGGCCGTAGCCCATGCGGATATTGCCGACGATGACGGCCTTTTCGTCCAGCTTCAGATCGCCCTTGTCCGACAGGACCAGGTTCTTCACCCCAATGGGGGCCAGCACGGGATTATCCGCCGCGGCGAAGGTGTAGTTCACGCCGCTGTCGTCTCCGTATTTTTTCTTGTTCTTCTCCTTTTGTTTGCATGCCTTGCGGTAGTCCTTGTCCGCGATGGTATTGCCGAAGATCACCTTTGAACGTTCCATACCCATCCTCCAAAACAATTTGACAAACTCAGCAGAGTGTGATAGTCTGTCTATCAGTCTGATAGACAGACTATCACAACAAGCGGAGCCTGTCAATATGATGCTGGAAAAACCGGGAAAAAGTTTAAAGGATTTGCGGGAAGACGCCATTGTCTACGTGGCGGCGGAGCTGTTTTTGCAAAGCGGAATTGAGGGCGTGAAGATGACCGACATTGCCGAGAGAGCCGAGGTGGGTGTCGCCACGCTCTACCGCTACTTCGGCACCAAGGAGGCGCTGGTCGTGCGCGCGGGCGGCCTGCTGTGGAACGATCTGCACACGCTCTTTCGCAGCGTCTACGAAAACGAGGATTTTCATGCCTGCACCGGCATGGAACAGATTGCCCGCCTGTTCGGTGTATACCGCACCCTTTTCCGGGAGCAGCCGGGCTTCATCCGCTTCGTGGGCAACTTTGACGATTTCGTCCTCCGCAGCAAGCTTGGCAAGGAGGAGCTGCGCGAGTACGAGCAGAGCGTTTTAAATTTCTACCCGGTGTTTCTCGGCGCCTATGAGACGGGGATCCGGGACGGCAGCGTGCGCCCCATTGCGTCCCCGCGCCTGTTTTACGACGCGGTCTGCCACGCGGTGATGGCCCTGACGCAGAAGCTTCTGCGCGGGGAGATCATCGCCGCCGACGGCTTTGACGACACCGCGGAACTGGATCTGCTGCTGGACCTGGCCGCGCGATACCTGGCCGCGGAATAAGAAACGGGCGGAGCATCAAGGCGCCTCCCGTTTCTTATTCCGCCGTCTCTTCCTGTGCCCGAAGCCGGGCAAGCCATGCGACGCTCTCCGGTTCCATCTGGTTGTCGTACATGGCAAACTCGCCAAAGAAGCTGTCACGCTTGCTCTGCTTGCTCTTGGGGCTGGCAAGCGCCTCAACCGCGCGGCGGCTGGCCGCGTCAGCCCGGCCGATCAGGGCAAGCTCCGCCGCCTTCTTCTGCGCGAGGATCCGCTCCCGCGTCTCGGCAATGGACGGGGTAAACGGCTCACCGGCGCGCTCATACTCCAGCAGGCGGTCCAGATCCATGGTCATCCGGTTCCAGGCCACAAAATAGGTGGCCACCTCATCGGTTCCGTTGATGATGGCAACGCTGCGCTGCACGCGCTCAAGCAGGGTTCGGATGTCATTTTTCGCGGCCGCGTCCGACCGTTTGAACAGGCCCATCTTACGCCTTCACGCTGAATGTCAGCGAGGAGATCATCGTCTTCACATCGGCGTGATCGGGCAGCGTGGTGTAATCCTCGTCATAGTCCGGCGCCTTTATGATCGTCACCAGCAGGTAGCTGTACGCATCGCCGGGGATTTCGATATTGAGGCAGACATTGTCGCCGTCGAGGTACTTGATGCCCTTGACCTCGCCATACTGCACCTCGCCAAAGCCCTTGAACTTCTCGGCCACGCCCCGGCTGTGGGCGGCAAAATCCTCCCCGTTATAGAAGCCGGCATACTCCAGCTGCATGTTGAAATCCTCGCCCCAGATGACCGCCACATGGGAGTCGCTGGAATAGCTGAGAAAATCCTCATCCAGCACGGCGAAGCTATACTTGTCCGCATCAAATTCGATGGCAGCCTCCACGGTCACCGCATCCTTGAAACCGGAGATAAAGCTGTAGCTGCCGGAGAAGAGATTCTTCGGCGCGGCCTTGGGCTCAGCCGGGGCAGCCTTGGCCCGCTCGTTCTGCCCGCTTTCGGTCTTCTTCGTCAGCGTGGCAATGCCCGCGGCCAGCGCGCCGGCCGCCGTTACAGCAAGGGGGGCGATTATCTTCCATTTTTTCATCAGAAAGCGCTCCTTTCGTTGCGTCTTGTTTGGATCATGAATCTGCCACTTCAGTATACCACAGCGGTATGAAAAAGAAAAGCGTCTTTCAAGCGCCGTATTCCAGTTCTCGCGGTACGGTAAAGCCGGCCTGCGTCCATTGACAGACGTACAGCGCGCAGTTTTTTAAATACCGCGACCAGTACGCGCCGCCGGACGCCGGGGTCAGATATTCCAGCGCGCCCTTCATGGCAATGGCATGGGTGGAGATAAGAACATTTTCGTCGGCCCTTACACGCAGCCCGTTCAGAAATTCAGCCAGCCGCGCCGTCACAGCGTCCAGGCTCTCCATGCCGTCGGGCGCGGGGTTATGCACAAAGTCGCCGAAAAACCGCAGCAGCTCCGGCGCAGGCGGCGTAAGGCTGCTGCCCTCGTAGGGGCCGTAATCCATTTCCAGCAGCCGCGCGTCCTCCACCGGCGTAACCGTCTCCCCGGCAATGATGCGGGCCGTCTCCACCGCCCGGCACAGCGGACTGCTGTATACCCGGTCAAAGGTGATGCCCTGCGCCCGGAGAAAGTCCCGCGCCTGCTCCGCCTGCTCACGGCCCGTCTCATTCAATGGCGCGTCGCTGCGCCCCTGCAGGACCTGCCGCCGGTTCAGGTCAGTTTCCCCATGTCTGACAAAGATGATCATGGACACTCTCCTGTTCTGTGAAGCGTTTTCTATATTCTATCGCTGTATTTCAACGTTTATTATACACAGAAAACTACACAAATCAATTGCCTGCACGATCTGCGACGCAGCGGGTGGGATTCCCCGCCTGCGGGCGGGCCACCTCGGGTTCAAATCCCACCATTACAATATAAAGGGAACCCCACCCCTTCGGGGTAGAGTTCCCTTTATGGCGCAGCGGGTGGGATTCGAACCCACGGTACACTTTCGTGTACACCTGATTTCGAGTCAGGGCCGTTATAACCACTTCGATACCGCTGCATGTGTGGTGACATTATACCCAATCCTGCCGAAAAAATCAAGGGATTTTATTCTTGATCTTCTTATATAATTCGTTTTTATTTTTATATAAAACTATTGACAAATTTATCTCCGCGTAGTATGATAGACGCAAGAAAAAAGAAAAGGATGGCAGCGTATGAAAAAGACACTATACAGCCTGATGCTCGACGAGGAGGTCGTGCGCGAGGTCGATAAGCTGGCCCACCGGATGGGCACCAACCGCTCCGCGCTCATCAACCAGATCCTGGCCGAGGCCGTCGATTACACCACACCCGAGCGACGCATCAACGACGTGCTCTCCGCCATCGAGACGCTGATGCAGCCCTCGCGGGAGCTGGTGCCCTTCTTCGCGCCCAACAGCTTCTCCATGTCGCTCAAGAGCTCGCTGGAATACAAGTACCGCCCCACCGTCAAGTACGAGGTGGAGCTGTTCCGCGGTCCCGACGAAAGCATCGGACAGCTGTCGGTCATCTTCCGCACGCAGTCCATGGCCCTGATCAATGCCATGACGGATTTCTTCCGCCTGTGGAAGCAGATCGAGGACGCGCACCTGCGGCCCCTGACCGGCGCAAGCATTGACTACGCGCTGTATGACGGCAAGTTTGTCCGCTCGATCACCGCGCCCGACAAGGACTGCTCCACCGACGAGCTGGCCGGGGCGCTGTCGGAGTATATCAAGCTCTTCGACAAGCTGATGAAAGCCTACCTCGCCGGGAAGCTCGACGCGCACGATGTCGAGGCCGCCTACTATTCGCAGATGATCAACGCGCCCATCCATATCTGACCCAGAAAAGAGGGATTGTATGAACGCACAGAACTACACGCAGAAAACCGTTGAGGCTCTCAACACGGCCCAGGCCATGGCTCAGGAGAACCGCAACAGCTATATCACGCCCGAGCATATCCTCTATGCCCTGGTCGACCAGGACGGCGGGCTGATCCCCTCCCTGTTCGGGAAGATGGGGGTCGACTGCAACGCGGTGCTGTCCGAGCTGGACACCGCCATCTCCAACCTCCCCAAGGTCAGCGGCACGCCCCAGATCTACCTCTCCAACGAGGCCAGCCGCGTCATGGGCGCGGCGGAGAAGGCCGCCAAATCCATGGGCGACGAATACCTGTCGGTGGAGCATTTGATGATCGGCCTCTTTGCCGCGGCAACGCCCGCGGTCAAGCGCATTCTGAGCGACCATGGCATTTCCAAGGCCGCCTTCACCGCCGAGCTGAGCAAGGTCAAGTCCTCCCCCGTCACCGGCGACAACCCCGAGAGCACCTATGACGCGCTGACCAAGTACGGCACAGATCTCGTCAAGCGTGCCCGCGAAAACGAGCTTGACCCTGTCATTGGCCGCGACGCTGAGATCCGCAATGTCATCCGCATCCTCTCCCGCAAGACGAAGAACAACCCCGTCCTGATCGGTGAGCCCGGCGTCGGCAAGACCGCCATCGCCGAGGGCCTAGCCCAGCGGATCGTCCGCGGCGACGTGCCCGAGGGACTCAAGGACAAGACCATCTTCTCCCTGGACATGGGCGCGCTGATCGCCGGGGCCAAGTACCGCGGCGAGATTGAGGAACGCCTCAAGGCCGTGCTGGAGGAGATCAAGAAGTCCGAGGGCGGCATCATCCTCTTTATCGACGAGCTGCATACCATTGTCGGCGCGGGCAAGACCGAGGGCAGCATGGACGCGGGCAACCTCCTAAAGCCCATGCTGGCGCGCGGTGAGCTGCACTGCATCGGCGCCACCACCTTGGACGAATACCGCAAGTACATCGAAAAGGACGCCGCGCTGGAGCGCCGCTTCCAGCCGGTGCAGGTGGACGAGCCGACGGTGGAGGACACCATCTCCATCCTCCGCGGCCTCAAGGAGCGCTATGAGGTCTACCACGGCGTACGCATCCACGACAACGCCCTGGTCGCCGCCGCGACGCTTTCCAACCGCTACATCTCCGACCGCTTCCTCCCCGATAAGGCCATCGACCTGGTGGACGAGGCCTGCGCCCTGATCCGCACGGAGATCGACTCCATGCCCGCGGAGCTGGACGATATCCGCCGCAAGATCATGCAGCTGGAGATCGAGGAGATGGCCCTCAAGAAGGAGGAGGACAAGCTGAGCCAGGACAGACTTGCCAAGCTCCGGGAGGAGCTGGCCAACCTCAAGGACAGCTTCAACGAAATGAAAGCCCGCTGGGAGAGCGAGAAGAACAGCGTTGACGAGGTCAAAAACCTCAAGTCCGAGCTGGAGAAGCTGCACGCAGACATCGAAAACGCCCAGCTGCGCTACGAGTACGAGAAGGCCGCCAAGCTCAAATACTCCGACCTGCCCGCTTTGGAGCAGCGCCTGCGCGAGGCCGAGAAGCGCGCCGAGGAGGGCAAGCAGAACACCCTGGTGCACGACACCGTGACCGAGGAGGAGATTTCCGGGATCGTGGCCAAGTGGACGGGCATCCCCGTGGCCAAGCTCATGGAGAGCGAGCGTGAGAAGATCCTGCACCTGGACGACGAGCTGCACCGGCGCGTGGTCGGTCAGGACGAGGCCGTGCAGAAGGTGACGGAGGCCATTCTCCGTTCCCGCGCCGGCATCAGCGACCCCAACCGGCCTATCGGCTCCTTCCTGTTTTTGGGCCCCACGGGTGTGGGCAAAACCGAGCTTGCCAAGTCGCTGGCCCAGTGCCTGTTTGACGACGAGCACAATATCGTGCGCATCGACATGACCGAGTACATGGAGAAATTTTCCGTCTCGCGGCTGATCGGCGCGCCTCCGGGATACGTGGGCTATGACGAGGGCGGCCAGCTGACCGAGGCCGTACGGCGCAAGCCCTACAGCGTGGTGCTGTTCGATGAGATCGAGAAAGCCCATCCCGATGTCTTCAACATCCTGCTGCAAATTCTGGATGACGGCCGCATCACCGACTCCCAGGGCCGCACGGTGGACTTCAAGAACACCATCATCATCCTGACCTCCAACCTCGGCAGCCAGTATCTGCTGGACGGTATCGAGCCGGACGGCACGATCTCCGAAGATGCGCAGGCCGCTGTCATGGCGGAGCTACGGCGCTCGTTCCGGCCGGAGTTTCTCAACCGCCTGGATGAGACGATCCTGTTTAAACCCCTGACCCGCGACAACCTCAACGGCATCATCGACATCATGGTCGCCTCCCTGCGGCAGCGGCTGGCCGACCGGTCGCTGGGCCTGGAGATCACGGACGAGGCCAAGGCGCTGATCATCGATCGCGGCTACGATCCGCTCTACGGTGCGCGGCCGCTGCGCCGTTATCTGCAAAGCAGTGTGGAAACGCTGATCGCGCGGCGCATTCTCTCCGGCGAAGTGGCTCCCGAGAGCACCATTGTGGTCGACGCGGTCGACGGCGAGCTTCGGTGCCGGTAAGCTTCATCAAAATATAACCGGCAGCCCTGCGGGGCTGCCGGATTTCTATGTTGGTTTATCCGTTTCTCCGGCGCAGGGCCTTGATGATGCCAAAGACCGCGCCGTAGGCCACCGCCGCCACGGGCCAGACGATCCAGGTGCGGTCCCAGGCCATGGTGAGGAAGCTCACCGCGAGGTAGACCGCCGTCACCAGGCCCCAGTAGATCTTGCCGATGTTGCCGTGGGCCTTCTGATCGGCCTTGGCCTCGCGGCTGTAGTCCCCCTCCTCCAGCAGGATCTGAAAGCCGCTCCACACGATGCTCACCCGGACGATGAGCAGCACACCCACTGCAATCAGGCACAGCATTCCGGCGACCGCCACTACCTCGGGCCACTCGGCCTCACCGAAGAGGAACAGGCTCACGAAGATCGGCAGCACCGACACCACGCACAGGACGATGCCGACGGTGAGCTGCCGGGAGAACACGGGCCGAAACTGCTCCCGCCGCTCCCGCACCATGCCGTCCACGCCGTAGAGGGTGTCGATGGGCTCCTTCTCCAGGTACTCATAGCGCCCCATCCTGAGACCGCTGGTCACAAACAGCGCCACCGCGCCGCCGATCAGCAGGAACAGCGCCATAAGGCCGAGGCCCGTCGCGGCGCTCTCCGCGATGGCAATGCGGCCCAGCTCCTGCGCCTCACTCAGCAGCATGATCAGCACCGGCGAAAGGATGCAGAACATCACGCCCAGGGCCACCGTGCGGGCGTTGCGCTCCTTCAGCGTGAGGAAGGCGTTGGCCTCCTCCATGGTGACGGTACGGCCGGGCGCCTCGACCTCTCCGACGGTCTCCACAGGGACAATGGCCTCCAGCTCGTCCTTGAGCAGATAGTCGGTGCTCACGCCGAACAGCTCCGCCATCTGGATGATCCGCGTCAGGTCGGGCACGGACTGAGCACCCTCCCACTTGGAGATAGACTGGCGGCTGACATCCAGCTTCTCGGCCAGATCCTCCTGGGACCAGCCGTTCTTTTTTCTCAAGTCAATGATCTTATCGGCAAGAATCATGGTGTTTCTCCCTTCTGTTTGGTGCCTTTAGCATACCAGACGGCACGCTTGCGGGCCAGAAAGCACGCTTGGAAGTTCCGCAACCGTTGGTTGCAAGCGCTGTTTTTTCGCGTTTTTCGGCGCTTGGCTCGCGCCAATGAAAAACCCTCCCCATTCTTTGGGGAGGGTTTTATGGTATTATACTAGTTTCCCATTAAAAGTAGACAAAGTCTACTTTTAATAGCGCGTCAGCGCGTCGGAAACTGTATGAGACGTCATCTGCGCTTTCGCGCAGATGGGCGGCGCATTGAGCGACGCCTTTTCAATAAAAAGTATCTACTTTTTATTGAAAAATAGTCTTACTTGATCAGACGAGCTCGATCACAGCGACCTCGGCTGCATCGCCGCGGCGAACGCCGACACGGGTGATGCGGGTATAGCCGCCGTTGCGGTCGGCGTACTTGGGGGCCAGCTCATCAAAAACCTTCTTCGCCACGTCTTCACGGGTGATGAAAGCGAGAGCCTGACGGTACGCGGCCAGATCCTT
>JAFTGE010000130.1 GCA_017458085.1 Oscillospiraceae bacterium | reverse complement strand
GGCCCCAAGGGTCTGATGCCTTCCCCCAAGGCCGGCACCGTCACCCCCAACGTGGTTCAGGCCATCAAGGAAGCCAAAGCCGGTAAGGTCGAGTACCGTCTGGACAAGACCAACATCATCCACTGCCCCATCGGCAAGGTCAGCTTCGGCACCGACAAGCTCTATGAGAACTATGTCGCTCTGCTCACCGCCATCATCAAGGCCAAGCCCGCGGCCGCCAAGGGCCAGTACATCCGGTCCTGCGTCACCGCCTCCACCATGGGCCCCGGCGTGAAGATCAACGCCCAGAAGCAGCTTTAATTCTTCGGATGAAAAACACCTCCGTTCAAACGAACGGAGGTGTTTTTTATGCGCCTATACACAATCTGAACCGGACGGCAACAACAGCGCAAGACCCAACGCCGCGGTCATCATAAGCGTGAAGCTTGCCTGATCCGGGCGCCATGTCCCGCCCTTTTATCAGAACAGGTTGCCGAAGAAGCTCAGCACGTGCAGGGCGGTCCCCACGATCAGCCAGATCTTGGCCGAGGACAGAAGCTTATTGCGCAGGGCGGCGTTCGGCTGTTTGCGGGCCTTGACCGTCTTGATCAGACCGACGAGCCCGCAGATGCTGAACAGGCAGGTGAGGATAATGCCCCAGGCCAGCAGCAGAGTGGAATCCTGATCGGGCGCCTGGGTCTTGTCCCGGTTCAGGGACATGGTGTAGTCCTCGCCCAGGTCATACGACTGCTGCGCGGGCGCCTCCCGCTCATACTTGACACCCTCCATGACGGAGGCATAGCTCGGCTCCTGCACCGGCTGGACGGGCGTTTCCGCGGCTGCGGCCGCGCCGCTGCCCCAGAGATCCGGCTCCAGCGTCAGCTCGGGCACCTTCTCTTGCCGCGGCGCGGGGGCGTCAAAGCTTGGCGTTGCGGAAAAAACAGGGTCATTTTTAAGCGCCGGGTCGTCGGTATAGTAGGGCTCGGCCGGCATGACAGCCAGCTTGCCGCCGCAGTTGTGGCAGAATTTCTGATTCTCCTCGACGCTCGTACCGCAGTTCGGGCAAAATTTCATGGGATCTCCTCCTGTCAGTTCTCTGTTTTTCGGGAAGGTAGGGCGGCGATAAAAATTCTTATACGTTCTCCGGCTTCCGGCAGCTGAACAGGATGACCTGCCGCTCCCGGGCAATCTCGCCCAGCAGCTTCATGGCCTGCTCCTGCCGCTCCTCGTCGAGGTTGACCAGCGCGTCGTCGATGATCAGCGGGCAGGGCTCCCCGTCCGGGAGGGCCAGCTCACACACCGCCAGGCGCACCGCCAGATACATGATGTCCGCTGTACCGGCGCTGAGATATTCCGCGTCCCGTGCCACGGCATCGCCGTCGGCGCGGGTCATGGCGGAAAAGTCCCGGTTGATCAGCACATCGGCATAGCGCCCGCCGGTGACCGCGGACATGTAGCTGGAGGCCAGCCGCCCCAGCTCCGGGGAAAAGCGGCTCTGCATCTCCTCGTCCGCGTCGCGCAGGGTCTCCGCCGCCAGGGAGATGGCGTCGTATTCGTCGCTGATCTGCTCGTAGGTTTCCCGCATGCAGCTTAAACTGCTGGAAAGCACCAGCGGATCGCCCATGGCGGCCAGGCGGCCGCTCAGCGCCGCGATCTGGCGGCTGAGCTTTTCGGCCTCGCCGCGTTTGATCATGAGCTCGCGGCCGAACTGCGCGGCCTCGGAGCTGCCGTCGGTAAAGTCCAGCTGCTGCAGCGCCGACTCCTCCAGGGTGGCAAAGTCCCGCCGCGCGTCCTCAAAGTCCGTGCGATGCTGCCGCTCCAGCGCCTCGGTCTGCTCCATCTCGGCCCAGAGCCTTTTATGGGTCTCGTACGCGGACAGAATTTCCTCCGCCGAGCGCAGCTGATATTTTTTGCAGATTTGTTTTTTCCGTTTTCGCTCCTCCTCGCGCCGCCGCTTGAGGCGGCTGTAGCGAAACAGGAAGACCAGCGCCGCCGCGCAGAAGACCAGGGCCGTGATCACCAGGGCCACATGGCGAAAGCGGGTATAGAGCGCCGCCGCCGTCATAGCCAGCACCATGCACAGGATCGCCCACAGCGCGCCCAGCCCCTTGGACACGGGGGAAGACAGCGCGCGCAGCTCCTCCAGCTCGCCTCCGAGCTCGGCCTCGATGCTCTCCGGCGAGCGCAGGCCGAAGGGCCCCTGCCGCAGGCACTCCCGCTGCCGGGACAGGGTATCCAGCGTCTTGTCATGCGTCTCCGAGCGGTCACGCAGGGTCTCCCGCCCCCGGGCCAGATTCTCCAGCGCCTCACGCCGCTGGCGTTTGCGGGCGTGATTGACCTGCTGCTCTAATTTGGCGCAGTCGCGGCGGGTCTGATCAAGGCGCGCCTCCAGCTCCTCTACGCTTTGCAGGGAGCCGCTCATTTCCTCCAGCTTGCGCTGGGTCTCGTCCATTCTGCCCTCCAGCTCCGGCAGCAAGCCGCGCCGGTTGTAACGGCGCTTGCGCTGCCAGGCGCGCAGGCGCTCGTCCGCCTCGGAATAGGAGCACTGCTCCTCCCCGGTGGAGACGATCGCGTTGATGCGTTTTTCCAGCTCCGGGCTGCCCTTGACGGCTACGGTGCCCTGGGCAATAAAGGCGCTGCGGCGGAAAACATCCTTGGAAACCCCGGTGAGCATCTCCCCGGCATTCTGGCCGTTGAGGTTCTTGACGGGGACATTGGTGCCCGTATAAACAGCGGAGAAGTCCTGCATCGGCGCGCCCTTGGCCTTGGTGCGGCGGGTAATGGTGATATCGCAGCGATCCGCGGTCAGGTCCATGGCGCCCTCCATGGGCGCGCCCGACCAGGGCGCATAGCGCAGCTTATCCGGCAGATAGCCGGCGCGGGCGCGCTCGGAGCTGTCAATGCCGTAGAGCATGGCCTGGATGAAGGCGCACCAGGTGCTCTTGCCGCTCTCGTTGGGCGCGTAGATCACATTGAGTCCGTCGTGGAAGCGCAGGGTCTCGTTTTCCAGCTTGCCAAAGGAGGCGGTGAGCTTATTGATCTTCATGGCGTACCACCTCCTCGGCGTTATCCAGCGCGGCCAGCCCCCAGCGGGCGGCCTGCTCCACCCGGCGGCGCTCCGCCTCATCGCGGGCCGCATCGTACCGGGCGCGCAGGCGGCGCAGGAACAGCCCGCGCAGGGTATCCTCCCCCGCGCTGTCCCATACGCCGCGGCGCAGATGCGTCTCATCCCGCAGCTGCAAAGAGAAGAACAGGTCCTCGAGATTCGCCGCCAGGCGGTTTAAATCGGGGCTCTCGTCTGTCTCCCCCGTGAGGGTGATCCGGTAGATGTCCTGCACCGTCTCGTCGGGCAGGGAGGTGTGGATCGCCAGCAAAGGGTCCGTGCCGGTGACGTCCACGCGCAGACTTTCATAGCGGCGCAGGGAGATGTCGCGCGTCTCCAGTGTGCAGCCGTCGTCCGACAGGGTGACGATGCTGACGCTCTTGTCTCCGGTCTCGTCAAAGCCGCGCCCCTCCGGGCAGCCGGGCCAGGCGTACCAGGTGTCACCCGCGCGGCGCAGGGAGCTTGCCTTGTGGATATGGCCCAGGGCCACATAGTCCATGCCGCTCCTGGCCAGCTCCTCCTCGGTGATGGGGTTATAGGCCGAGTCCTTGACGCCTACCTCCCCGTGCAGGCACAGGAGGTTGAAGCGCCCCTCCGTCCGTTCGGCGCGAAAGCCGCGCAGCAGCGGTCCGCTGCGCTTTTCCGTGAAAGCCGCGCCGTAGACATTCGCTCCCAGCTCCGGCAGCGCCACGCCCCGGATCGCGTTTTCGGTGAAGACATGCACGTTGTCGGGCAGTTTCAGCCGTGCGTAGGGGGAACGCGGAGAGTAGTAATCGTGGTTGCCGGGGGCGATGAACACGGGCACGCCCATGCTGCCGAGGCAGCGGGAGAGCACTTCCCCGGTCTCGTAATAGGTGTTGTCGCTGTCAAGCAGATCGCCGGAGAGCAGCACAAGCTGCGCCTCCTCCGCCAGGACCAGCGCGGCAAGCCGACCCAGCAGCTCCCGCTGCTCGGCCCGGCGCATGGCGGCCTTGCCCGCCGGCATCCCCTCAAAGGGCGAATCCAGATGCAGGTCCGCCGCGTGAAGAAGCTTCAGGGTGTTCATTGCAGCCTTACCCCTTCCGCCGACAGGCAGCGCCCCGTTTCGGGGTCGATCTCGAACACGCAGCCCTCCAGCTTCGACGGGCCCTTGGCCGACTCATAGCGCCGCGGAGGGTCGCCCATGAACTTGCCGATGCTCTGCTCCGGGTCGATGCCCAGCACCGAGTGCACCGCCCCGGTCATGCCGAGGTCGGTGATGTAGCCCGTGCCCTTGGGCAGCACGCAGGCGTCCGAGGTCTGCACGTGGGTGTGCGTACCCCAGACGGCGCTGGCCTTCCCGTCGAGCATGAAGCCCATGGCGCGCTTTTCGCTGGTGCCTTCGGCGTGGAAGTCCACCAGAATGATTTTTTCCTGAATCTCCGCCATGTAGCCGTCGGCGATGACGAAGGGGTTGTCGGTGTTGCTGTCGAGTGTGAAGCGGCCCATGAGGTTGAGCACGCACACATCCCCGAAGGCCGTGTGGTACACGGCGATGCCGCGCCCCGGGCACTGGGGGCCGAAGTTTGCCGGGCGCAGGATTTTTGTGCGCTCGTCCAGATAGGGCTGCAGCTCCGTGCGGGTCCAGGTATGGTTACCCAAGGTGATCACGTCTGCGCCGGCGCGGAAGATCATGTCCGCCTGCCGGGGGGTGATGCCGACCACGTTGGCGTTCTCCCCGTTGACCACGGCAAAGGCAATGTCATTTTCTTTTTTATACGTCTTGAGATGCTTTTCCAGATAGTCCAGCCCCGGTTGGCCGCAAACATCTCCCACTGCCAGAATCCTGACGCCCATGTGAACCCCTCCGAAGTAACTTTTTTGTTATTCTACCACAATTTACATGTGGTCATCAAGGGGAAGCGTGCGCATACGGCTGCGTTCTTTGTGCGCATACTAAGAGCATCTCAATCAAGGAGGAATTTCTATGAATATGCGCAGCTTTTGTGTCGGAATGGGCATGGGCCTGATGGTGGGCGGCGGCGCCATGTATATGCTCCGGCCCAAGAAGACGGCCGCCCAGCGTATGATCGACCGCACGCGCAAGGCCGTAGACGAGGTCGCCGAGGATTTGCAGAATCGGATGGGTCTGTGACAACGTCAGACGAAGCCGTTTCCGCGCCGTTTTCGTGCAGAGGCGATCCGACCGTTGCCTCTGCACGAAAAAGCAAGCTCCTGCAAGAAAATTTTTCAAAAGGTATTGCATTTCTTTCCGGACTGTGCTAATATATTTAAGCTTTCAAAAAGCGTATGCGCGATTAGCTCAGCTGGATAGAGCGTCTGGCTACGGACCAGAAGGTCAGGGGTTCGAATCCCTTATCGCGTGCCAGAAAAAACGACATGTTTCGACATGTCGTTTTTTCAGTTCTATTCGCCTTACGGCGAGTTCGATTGGCTGCGCCAGAGATAATTGCTTCGCAGTGATATTGGCTGCGGCCAGTTAAGAGGCGAATAGGTTTTAACCTATCGCGTATTGCGCTGACAATTGCTTTTATTACAGCGCAGGGATCTCCCCGTGCTCGGCTTCAAATTCCCGGATGCGCCTTTTAATCAGCTGCTCCAGTTCCCGGTTTTTGGTACGTCCCTCGTATTCTGCTACGTAGCCGAGCTTTTCCAGCAGCTCTGGGTCTACGCGGAGTGTGAAACGGGCCTTGTTATCGGTCATATTGCCAACCTCCATGACGAAGTGTTGACAAAAGTTTAGCGTCATAGTATAGTCAAAAGGAAAAATGACGCAATTTTGACGCACAAATGGGAGCAAAAATGTTTAAGGAAATGTATGTGTTGCTGTTTAATCAGATTACCAATGCAATTGAAGCGCTGGAACGCGGCGACGCTGGACAAGCCCGGACAATTTTGATCCGCGCACAGCAGGATTCGGAGGAATTGTACATCGAAGGAATTGAGGAATAAGTCTTTCTTCGTGCAAAGCTTATACAAAAATCCCGCCACCCAACAGGGTGGCGGGATTTTTGCTTTGTATCAAAACCTGCGGGGCAGGTCGAATCCCTTATCGCGTTCGGAGTTTTTCCAATTGCCGCTCGATCTCGGCCAGGTCTCTTTCCGCACGGCGAAGCGCCTGCTCCTGCAGCCGCTTTTTGAAAAGCAAATCGTCCACCCTGGCCAGCGTGAAGATGTCCGCGTCATACGGGCATGCGGAACAGTCCTGCCCACAGCTGCGACAGACAAAAGGTGTACTGCCATATAATTCTTCAAATTTGATACGCATAGATGTTCACGCCTTACCATAGAATAGCGCTATGATAACATCTTTTCTAAATATACGCAAGTGCGTATACGCGTCTGCGATCTCCACTCTAAAATGCTGGTGAGGTGATCGTATGTCTGTCAAAGATGCTGTTGTGCGGCGATTCCAGCACCTCTGCGCGGAAAGAAACATCAAAATCAACGAACTGGCCAATCTGTCGGGCGTGACACCTTCGACTGCCTATAGCATGATGGATGAACGGAGGCGTGATATTTCGATCGTTACGATCAAGAAATTTTGCGACGGTTTAGATATGTCGCTGGCCGAATTCTTTTCCGGCCCGGAGTTTGATGCGCTGGAGCAGGAAATCCAATAACCCTTTTACTGGAATAAGCAAACACGGAGTACCCAACCGGGTACTTAATCTACAGTCTCAAATCCCGCCACCCAACAGGGTGGCGGGATCGTTGCGTATTTGCGAAACAGACATTCTAATATTGGTGTTGGTCTAGGAAAATACCATTTAATATTCATCGCAGGTTTGTTTCGACAATATATGCGTTGATGCTGGTAAATGTTTTTACAATATGATATAATTAACTAAACTGTCGAATAACTCTTTTGAGGTGGTAGCGCGGCATGGAGAATCTAGACAAATTGGTTAATGAGCTTAGGAAACTCCCAACGGAACCCCCCTGGGTTGAGTTCAAACATGACAATTACGATCCCAACATGATCGGTTGCGATATAAGTGCTCTTGCCAACAGTGCTGCGCTTCACGAAAAAAGTTGTGCGTATATGATATGGGGTATTGATGATAAAACCCATGACATAGTTGGTACAAACTATAATCTGCAGACTTTAAAGAAGGGCAACCAAGAAATCGAAAACTGGCTTCGTTTTCTTTTGTCAAAGAATGCAGATTTTGAATTTCACGCCGTTTCGATGGAAAATGTCACCGTTGGTGTGCTCATAATATACAGAGCAACAAACCAAACAGTATTGTTTGAAAAAGTTGACTACATCCGAATCGGGAGTTATACGAAAAAATTGAACGAGTATCCTCAAATCCAGGCTCAGCTTTGGGATCGGCTACGAAATTCGAGCTTTGAAGAACGTTCTGCACGCCATGATTTGGAATTGAGCGGCGCGCTCCGGCTCCTTGATTACTCTGCCTACTTCGATTTGCTTGAAATCCCGGTTCCCACAGATATTGCCGGAATCGAGCATTATATGGCAGAAGAGGGAATTTTGATAAAACAGGATAATGGCTTATATTCTATTACAAACCTTGGTGCCATTTTATTTGCAAAGCGTCTTTCCGATTTTTCGCGTATTTCCCGCAAGGCCGTCCGCGTTGTACAATATCGGGGAAACAGTCGGCTGGATATGCTAAAAGAGGATGTGATAAATACCGGGTACGCAGTTGGTTTTACAGGTCTCATTAAGTTTATTGAAGCCCTGATCCCCACACAGGAATATATTACACCAGCCTTGCGCGAAACGCGGACCGCCTATCCGCTTGTTGCGATCAGGGAGGCCGTCGCAAACGCACTCATCCATCAGGATTTCTCTGTTATGGGTACAAGCCCCGTCATTGAGATTTTTGATAACAGAATTGAGATTACAAATTCAGGTACTCCACTTGTAGATATTAGGCGGATTATTGATAATCCTCCCAAATCCAGGAATGAAAAACTTGCAGCGCTAATGCGGCGGCTGAGAATGTGTGAAGAACTGGGTACTGGCTGGGACAGAATTGTGATTACCTGTGAATTGTTCCGTCTTCCCGCTCCAAAAATTGAACTTTATGAGGACAGTACCAGAGTAACGCTTTTTTCCGAAATGCCGTTTTCTAACATTTCAATGGAGGACAAACTCTGGGCGTGCTACCTTCACGCGTGTGTTAAGCAGGTTGAAGGAGAGCAATTGACTAACAGCTCTTTAAGAGAGAGATTCGGCCTAAAAGAATCCTCATCAGGAAGTGTGTCACGGTTAATCAAAGAGGCAGTAACCTTGAATTTCATTAAGCCTCTCGATCCTACAACCGCTCCCCGGTATATGAAATATATTCCCATTTGGGCATAGTTAACTTGCCGGTAACTTGCCAGCGTAAGGAAAAAATATCAAAAATCGTCAAAACAGCACAAAATAGAGGAAAATATTCTATCGCTTTCTACAATATTTTGTCTTGAACTAACTTGCCGGTAACTTGCTTTTGCCCGGATTTTTTGGCAATCAAATTATAATTTGAAACAATAAGCCAGAAACACGGAGTACCCGAACGGGTACTCCGTGTTTCTATGTGTAGGTTTCTTTACATCATGCGCAGGATGTTGTCCATGACGAAGGCCAGGTTCTCCTTGGAGAAGTTCTTGCTGACGGAGAGATCCTGGGGCAGGCGGTTGATGGTGAAGATCGCCTTGACGCCTTCATCATAGGCCGGTTCCATACCCAGGTCGGAGCCGCCGACCACCGCGATGACGGGCTTGGCCTGCCGCTTGGCGCGTCTGGCCACACCGATGACGACCTTGCCGCGCAGGCTCTGGCTGTCGATCTTGCCCTCGCCGGTGAAGATCACGTCCGCGTCCGAAATAATGTCATCGAAATTGACGGTGTCCAGCACAGTCTCGATGCCCATCTGGAGCGTCGCGCCGAAGAAGGCCATCATGCCCACGCCCATGGCGCCGGCCGCGCCGCCGCCGGGCACCTCGGTCAGATCGCGGCCCAGGTCGGCCTTGATGACCTCGCCCAGGTGACGCAGGCCGTCGTCCAGAGATTTGACCATGTCGGGATCGGCGCCCTTCTGGGGGCCGAAAACATAGGCCGCGCCGGTCTCGCCGTACATGGGGTTGTCGATATCGCACATGGCGACAACGGTAATGCCCTCCAGGGCCTTGGCGCTGTCGGCCAGATCGATGTGGGCGATGTCCTTCATGGTGCCGCCCACGGGAACGAAGCTCTTGCCCGCGGCGTCATAGAACTTCACGCCGATGGCCGCCGCCGCGCCGCAGGCACCGTCGGTGGTGCAGCTGCCGCCAAGACCGACGACGATGCGCTGGACGCCGCGCCGGGCCGCGTCGAGCACCAGCTCGCCCACGCCGTAGGTGGTGGTCAGGTTGGGGTTGCGGCGGCCCTCCACCAGCGGGAGACCCGCGCAGGCCGCCATCTCGATCACCGCGGTTTTGCCGCCGTCGATCAGACCGTAAAAGGCCTCCATCGGCTCAAAGTAAGGGTTATTGACCTGAAGCCATACCTTTTCGCCGCCCAGGGCTGTCAGGAAAGCGTCGACGCTGCCCTCGCCGCCGTCGGCGACGGGGATGGAGACGACCTCACAGCCGGGAAAACGGGCGTCGATGCGGGATTTCATAATGCCGCAGATATCGCTGGAGGACATGGTGCCCTTAAAGGAGTCGGGAATCAGTACAGCTTTTTTCATAGGCGTTTCTTTTTACACGACCATAACGGACACGCCGTCGGGGATAGCGAGGATCTTGCCGTCCTTGATGCCCTTGGCGGCGAGGATCTCGTCGGCCTTGGCCAGCGCCTCCTCCATGGAGTGGGCCGGAACCATGTGCAGGTCGGAGACCATATCGTCGGGCGCGTCGGAGATAAAGATGACCGTGGCGCGCATGAGCAGGCGGGCAAAGATCTGGGACTGCCACTGGTCGATGATGGTTTCGTCGGGCGGGGTCTCGACGAACTTCTTCATCATGCGCTCAAGATTCTTCTCGTCGCGGAAGGTTTCATAGAAGACCTTGCCGCCGTGACCGTCGTTGGACTTGGACAGCATGATGATCACGCCGCCCTCCTTGACGGTGGCCTCGGCCGCGGTCATGCCCTTGACGGCCTGGTAGATGTTCTGGTCGAGGGGATAGCCGCCGTTGGTGGAGATAACGATATCGGAGTAGTTGGCGGGCACCTGGCACTGAGAGGCGAGGAACTCGCGGCCGACGCGGTGGGCAAGATCGACGTCGCCGGCGACGGCGAAGATGGCCTCCTTGTCGGAGTTGATGACCACGTTGACGACGTAGGCCAGACGCGCGGCGCGGGCGGCATAGAGCATGTCGTTATGGATGGGGTTGCCGTCGACGATGCCGGTGCGGGCGCGGGGGCTGGCGATGAACTGGCCGTTGTGGTTATAGATAACGGTCTTGCGGGAGGCGATGCCGGGCAGAATGCTCTTGCGGCCGCCGGAGAAGCCGGCGAAGAAATGGGGCTCGATGAAGCCCTCGGCCACCAGCAGGTCGGCCTCGGCCGCCAGGCGGTTGATGATCAGGTCGCCGCCGGAGGGGAGCTTGCCCAGGTAGGTCAGATTCTCGGTATCGTCGCAGTCGTGGATGACGATCTTCTCGTTGGCGACGATCTCGGGGCCGAACTTGTTGACCAGCTCTTCCTTGGTGGTCTCCCGGTGGCAGCCGGTGGAGATCAGGATGGTGATATCCGCGTCGGGGCTGCCCTGACGGATCTCAGCGAGCATCTGGGGAACGATGCATTTGCTGGGCACGGGGCGGGTGTGGTCGCTGGCGATGAGGACGACCTTCTTCTTGCCCTCGGCCATGACGCTCAGCTTCGGGGTGCCGATGGGGTTGGCCATGGCGTCGTTGACCAGCTCAACGGGGGACTTGGGGGCGACGTAGTGGTGCATCTCCGACACGAGGGTGCCGGCATAGCGCTCTTCGGGAATGTCCAGAGACAGGAATTCTTTTCCGTAGGGGAATTTTACGACAGGCATTGGTAAAACGCTCCTTTCAATTCGATGTGGACAGGCAGCGCCGGCAACAGCCGGTGCTGCCTGTATGTATGGGATTAATTACGCCTCGGCTTCGGCAGCGTAGCGCTCGGGGTGCTTTTTGACCTCAAGGTTGTGCAGCCAGGTGACCAGCAGGGGGCAGAGGATGGCGGTCACGATCACGGCGCAGGTGACCTGAGCGGTCGCGGCCTCCGCGATGGAGACGAGGGCGACGTCGGCCGCAGCGACAGCGGCCGGCGTGGCGGCCGCGTTGCCGGCGGTGGTGCCGATGGCGGCGCCGACCTCGGGACGCTCGATGCCGAGACCCTTAACGGGCTGGAGGAGCTTGTAGACGCCGTAGCCGGCAAGACCGGTCAGCAGGCAGCAGAAGATGCCCAGCAGGATGCCGGGGGCGCCGCCGACGATGAGGTTCTTGAGGTTCAGGCCGGCGCCGAGGGGGAAGGCGAAGAAGGGGATCATCATGGAAGCACCGGGCTCGCAGAACTTGCGGATATCCTCGTCCAGGTTACCGAGCAGGCAGCCGACAACGATGGGGATGACGCAGCCGATGAGCATGTTGACGGGGATGTTGGCAATGCCGGAGGCGCCCAGCGCGAGCATGGTGAAGAAGGGGCCGTCGTTGATGGAGAGGATGGCAACGGCGCCGACGTCGGTGTTGTCGCCGTACTCACCGGCGAGGGAGGCGTACAGGCCGCCGTTGGAGTTGGCGACAGCGCCCACGATGGCCAGCGGGGTCAGGCCCAGCAGACCGGCAGATCCGAAGATGCTGTTGACCAGCAGGCCGAGGATGATGCCGACGCCGACCTTGACGACGGTGATGATCAGGCCCTTGGCCAGGGGGATACCGGCGCGCTTGAAGTCGATGGTCGCGCCGTTGCAGAACAGGAACACGGCCAGGATGGGCATGGCGCCGGTCTTCCACAGATAGGTGGTGAAGGTTCCGTCAAAGGCGGTCCAGAACTGGGGGAAGAAGGTGTTGATGCAGGCGCCCAGGAGCAGGGGAACGACCATCAGGCCGCCGGGGATCTTTTTCACGGTTTGCAGAATTTTCATGTTTTACAATCCTACCTTTCAAATTTTGTTCTTTTCTCTCAAGCCTCACGACAGTTTTTCTGTTTGGCGACCCACTCCCTTCCGATTGGATTTATAGATAAAAAATTGCTTACGATGTTATTCCGGCTCGCGTCCCAGAATGCGCCAGAGCGTAGCGCGGCTGATGCCGAGGCGCTTGGCGGCGCGGGTGCGGTTCATATCCTCCTCGGCCAGCACCTGGCGCACCACGCGGTAGGAGATATCCTCCAGCGTGCCGCTGAGATCGATGTTCCCGGCGGCAGCGGAGCCCAGGCCGACCTGCCCGCTTTCGTGGGCGAGAATGTCCTCGATCTGGGCGGCGGTGATGATGGTTCCGTCGCTGGCGCTGACAAGCTCGGTGACGACGCGGTGCAGCTGGGGGAAGTTGCGCGGCCAGCCGTAGCGCAGGAGCAGCTCCGTGCCACCGGCTTCCACCGCCGGACGGCGCACGCCCATGTCGGCGCAGACATAGGTCAGGCAGTTATCAACGATTTCCCGCAGGGCCTCGCCCTTTTCGCGCAGCGGCGGCAGCGCCAGCACCACGCAGAAAAGCTTCTCCGTCAGCAGCTTGATGACCGCCTGCTCCCGCCCCGGAAGGGACCCGGTGGTAAAGGTGAAGACCATACGCAGCTGGCGTATCAGATCCGCCGAACGCAGGAAATCCACCAGCTGCTCGATATCCCGATCCGGAAGCTCCAACAGGTGGTCAAAGAGGACGGTAGTCCCCGTGCGGAAGGACAGAAGGCCCGAGTTTCCCAGCAGCTTATTCCAGCCCTTGGCGCCCACCGCCGCACAATCGATCACGCAGCAGTCGCGCTCCGAAAGCAGGCCGTTCATGCAGATATAGCCCGCCACGGAACCGGCCAGCGTACCCTTCTCCCCGCAGACCAGCACCGGCAGATCGGAGCGGCCCAGCTTCTCCGCCCGGGCCAGCAGCCCATAGCCGGGGCTGCCGTAATGACGGGAGATGCGCAGCATATCCTTTTCCGCCGATTCGTAAAAGCGGACGCCGGGTGTAGACACCGGCAGGCGGCTGCCCTCGCAGGCGTAGCGGAAGGCGACGCAGCGTTCGCCCTTAAAGTCGATGGCCGCGGCATGGACACGGTAATCCTTGCTGCCCACGGGTCGTGTAACGTTCAGCTTCCCATCGGCCAAAACGGTGGGCACCATGCGGTACAGAAGCTTGCGGATCGCCGGGGAGACAGACATCTCCGGCGCGGCAAAGAGCAGCTGCCCCGTGGCGCCCAGCACCACCAGCGACTCCTCCGCCGCGGCCAGCTCCGCATCGTAGACCGCGGAGGCAAGCTTAGCCCGGTCAAAGCTGGAAAAATAGGTGGCCGCCTTGTTCAGCGCGTCCTCCACGCCCTTGACGCCGGAGGTAATGAGCACCGTCTCCATCCCCACGGAGGGGGCGGCGTCGACGCCCACCATATCGCACAGCAGCAGCTCCACGCCCTCGGCCTTGAGCCGGGGAAAAACGGCGCGGGCCTCGGCATCGTCATGGATGGTGACGATCTGTACGTCGATGCTCAAAATATCGCAGAGCGTGGCGGCAGCCTCGGCAATCCCCGGAAAACCCGCCACGGCAAACTTGCGCTTGGAGGCGGAGACCGCGGCCAGCGCGCTGTGAATGTCGCCGGGGGTCAGCTCGATCTCGATGACCGGCAGACTTGTCACGTCCATGATCCGCCGGGCTGTGCCGCCGCGGGAAATGATCACGTCATAGAGGCTCTGATCACAGGCCTGAACCAGGGCGGCCCCGCGCTCCATATTGCCGACGAGCGTGGTCACCTCAATATCATCCCTGGCCGCGGCAACGGAGGAAATCACATCCCGCATGCTCTCATAGGGAGCGACAGCAAGCACCTTAACTCGGTTCAAAACGCACCTCCGGCAAAGCGTTTAAAGATGAAACACCGCAAATCGCGGGGTAATTTGTATGGAATCGCCAAATTCGGCGGGCAACAATCCTTCAACTATTTCAAATATTAACATATCGTACCATTTTTTCAATTGTAAAACGCTTTCAATTTGTATATAATTTGAACACCATAATTTTCCGGATATTATAATAAGGAGGCTGCGCATGAAAAAACCTGTCATTGGCATTACCATGGGCGATCCGGCCAGCATCGGGCCGGAAATTTCCGTCAAGGCGCTCACGGACGAACACATCCTCTCCATCTGCGATCCGATCATCGTCGGTGACGCGGCGGTCATGGAGGATGCCGTGGCTGTGGTCTGCCCCGGCCAGGTGCGGATCCGTGCCATTGAAAACGTAAAAGACGCCGTCTTTGAGCCGGGCGTCATCAACGTGCTGGATATGAAGCTGGTGGACATGGACAAGCTGGAGTACGGCAAGGTCTCCGCCATGTGCGGCGAGGCCGCCTTCCGCTATGTGGAGAAGGTGATAAAGCTTGCCATGGACGGCGAGATCGACGCCACCGTCACAAACGCCCTCAACAAGGCCGCCATCAATCTGGCCGGGCACCACTTTGCCGGGCATACGGAGATCTACGCCCACTATACCGGCACCAAGGACTATACCATGATGCTGGCCCATGAAAATCTGCGCGTGGTGCACGTGTCCACCCACGTCTCCCTGCGCGAGGCCTGCGACCGCGTGAAGAAGGACCGGGTGCTCAGCTGCATCCGCATCGCAGACGACGCCTGCCGCCGCCTCGGGATGGCCGAGCCGCGCGTCGCCGTGGCGGGCCTGAACCCCCATTCCGGCGAAGGCGGGCTTTTCGGCCGGGAGGAAATCGACGAGATCAGCCCCGCCATCGAGGCGGCCCGCGCCGAAGGCATCAACGTGGACGGCCCTGTTCCGCCCGACACGGTCTTTTCCAAGGCGCGCGGCGGCTGGTACGACATCGTTGTGGCCATGTACCACGACCAGGGGCACATTCCCCTCAAGGTTTCGGGCTTCGTCTATGATCAGGCCACAGGCCGCTGGGGTTCGGTGGCCGGCGTAAACATCACGCTGGGCCTGCCCATCATCCGCGTCTCCGTCGACCACGGCACCGCCTTTGGCCACGCCCACCAGGGTCTGGCCAATCACGTCAGCCTCATGAACTCCATCGAGTACGCCGCCACCTTTGCCAACAACCGCTAGGAGGACCGCCATGAACAGATGCTTTATCGTGGCCGACGACTTCACCGGCTCCAACGACACCGGCGTGCAGCTGACCCGCCGGGGCTTCCGCACGATGGTGGTGCTCAATCCCGCGGGAATCAAGGACGACGGCCTGTCCTACGTGCTGGACACCGAGAGCCGCAACATCCCCGGCGACGAGGCGCGGGAAAAGGTCGCTGCGCGGCTGGCGGGCCTGGATCTGAGCCGTTTTGACTGCGTGATCAAGAAGGTCGACTCCACCCTGCGCGGCAACCTCGCCGAGGAGATTCGGGAGACGGACCGCGCCTACGGCAGCGAGCTGGTCATTTTCATGCCGGCGCTGCCCACCCTGGGCCGTACGACGAAAAACAGCGTCCATAAACTGAACGGCGTGCGCATCGGCTACACGGAGCTGGCCCGCGACCCGCGCAAGCCGGTATTGGAGGATAACATTGCCGAAATTCTGCGTTCGGCCTATGACGAGCCGGTCGGGGCACTGACACTGGATCAGCTCCGCGCCGGGCCGATCGACCTGTCTTCCGCCCGCCTCTGGGCCTGCGACGCGGAAACTGACGAGGACATGCGCGCGGTCATCGCCGCCGCCAGGCAGACCGGCAAGCGCACCCTCTGGGTCGGCACCGCGGCCATGGCCGATAACCTCATCAATTCCGAGCAGCCGCCCCTGCCGTCCCTGGCCGTGATCGCCAGCGTCAGCGAGGTGGCCAGAAAGCAGATCCACTTTGCCGAGAGCAAGGGTCTGCTGGTGCAGACGGTCGATATCGCGGAACTCCTGCGCGGCGGGGACCGCAGCTTCTATGTGCAGCGTGCGGTCGACGCGCTGCGCGCCGGGCAGGATCTGGCCTTCGTGTCCTCCGCGTCTTATGACCGGGCGGAGCTGGACGCCTCCGTTGCCGAGGGCGCCAGGCAGGGCATGAGCCGCGACGACGTGGCCGAGTTTACGGGCAGCGTCATCTCCGACCTGGCCGCCGACATTCTCGATCAGGTCAAGGTTTCGGGGCTGTTCCTCTCCGGCGGTGACACCGCCATCCACTTCTTCGACGCGGTGAAGGCCACCGGCTCCGAGATCGTGTTTGAGCTCACCGTCGGCATCCCGATGATGCGGCTGTCCGGCGGCCGCTTTGACGGGCTCAAGGTCATCACCAAGGCCGGCGCCTTCGGCACGGAGGACGTGCTGCCGGTGATCATGCGCAAGCTCGGCGAGGCTTGATACTGTTTTCCAAAAGGCGGGAGGTGCCACATGGCAAAAGAGAAGAAAAAAATCGGTCCGGGCCGCGTGCTCCTGCGTGTTCTGGCAGGGCTGCTGGCCGTCATTGTGCTGATCGCGGCGGTGATGGTGCTTGTCCCGCTGACCGAGGGCGTTGACAAGACGCCGGTGTCCGGCTCCGCCGACTGGATGGCCGCGCTGCCGGATGAGACGCCGGTCAGCCGGATCGTTCTGCCCGGCACCCACGACAGCGCCACCCAATATGTCCAGCTGGCCTTCTTTTCCAAGTGCCAGGGGCTGGACATTCCGGGGCAGCTGGAGGCGGGTTACCGCTATCTGGACATCCGCCTGGGCATTGACGAACATAACGATATCTTCAAGCTGATGCACGGCTTCACCAACTGCAAGACCTCGGCGCTGGGCTTTGACGCGCTGTATCTGGACGATCTGCTGCGCGGGTGCTACGCGTTTTTGCAGGATCATCCCACAGAGACGGTGCTCTTCGCGGTGAAGTTTGAGCACGGCGACGCGGAGGTCGCCGAGGTGCAGCGGATGCTGGACGCCTATATCCGGGAAGATCCGGACTTCTGGCTGCTGACCGACACGCTTCCCACCCTGGGCGAGGCGCGGGGCAAGCTGGTGCTGCTGCGCCGCTGGGCGGATGAGGCCGGGCTTGGCCGGGCGGCGGGCATCCCGCTGCTGTGGGCCGACCAGAACGGGCACGGGGACGTGAACCTCGACGCCGCCACAGAGCCGCAGGACAGCTACACCCTGTTGGTGCAGGACCGCTTCGAGTACGGCACGGACGATAAGTGGGACGCCTTCTGCCGCGGCATGGACAAAGCCTCGACCCGCGGTGACGGTGATCTTGCCATCCATTTTCTGAGCACCAAGGGCACCGCCGCCTACGGTCACCCCTACAAATATGCAGGGGCGCTCAACCGGCGGCTGATGGCCGCAGGCGATCTCGACGGCTGGATCATTGTGGATTTTGCCTCGGCCAAGCTCGCCGCGCACATCTACGGCATGAATTTC
>JAFTGE010000129.1 GCA_017458085.1 Oscillospiraceae bacterium | reverse complement strand
TAGCATCGGAGCAGGAAAAGCGGCGTCGTTATCTCACGGGCGCTGGGATTCCGTTTTTTTTAGAGTGGATGTCGGTCACCAGATTGGAACCCCACAGATCGAGGATCTCCGGGAGAATCTCGTAGATGGAGAACATCTCGAATTCATCCAGCCATTCCTCAATGGTGCCGGGGATGGTGGGATCGGCATGCCAGGCCATGATATAGGCCACGTTCTCAAAGATCTCCAGATCCTCGATCTGGATCTCCGCGCCGTCCTCGGTCTTGCCCTTATAGGACGCCTCCAGCTTAGAGAGGTCTTTGAAAATGTCCCGTTTGAACTTGATGCGGTAAAGCCGCGGGACAGCGGCGGAGGAGCGGAACCGTACCTCCTTGCCGCTGACCAGAACTGTTTTCTCCTGCATGGCTTATTCTCCCACGCCCTGCGCTTCCACAACGGGCACATACACGGACTGGTACCAGCCGTCGTAGGTCGCCTTGGCGGTGGTGTCCCCGGTGCGGCTCTTGACCAGCCCGTCCTCACGGGGATCGGCGGTCAGGGACAGAGTCTCGGTACCTGGCTCGATCGTTTCTTCTTTGGTAGAAGATTCGATGCTGGGGCGTGAAGCGGAGCAGTTATACATGACATGGCGGATAGCGCGTTCGTCGCCGTCGAACTCAAAGAGCAGAGCGAATTTCACGCTTTCGGTATTGTCTGCCTTCTCCACCAGCACGCCGTTGGTGTCGAGCGTTTCCTTCAGAATCTCTGTGCGGAACCACTCAGGGATCAGCGCGATCTCCAGATCGCCGCTATAGCCGTTGTTGGCAAAGGTTCTGAAATATACGATGCCATCAGCGTAAAAGGGCGAGCTTTCACCCTCTGCATCCAGCGTGATGCTGACCGCGCCGGGGATGGCCTTGGGCTTTGCATAGGAGTAATTGGTCACGCCTTCCACGACCTCTGTAGTCAGCTTTGCGGCGTGCACATTTTTCAGGTTGTATTTTACCTTGTTGCTCACTCGGATACCTCCATTTCAAACGAGTAAAGGACTTCATAGAGCTTTTCACTCTCAATCCAAACTTCTGTTTTGTCATAAAAAATGCCGCGCTCATCCAGCACGGCTTCCACATGGTCTTCGGTCACGGGGTTTTTCTCATCGGTGTATAGCTCTATGTGGACCTGATTCACCTTAAAATACACACGGCCGTCGGCGGGGAAATTGTCGCTGCCTGGGCAGAGAAAGCAAATAAAGGGCGGGTCAGGAGATTCTCCCTCGGCGAAGTGATCATAGGCATATGGGATGCCGATCGACTCCATGATGCTGATAAGACTATCCATTCCGGATGCTCCTTTCGATCTCCCGCTCCAGTTCCTCAATCCCGAGTTCCTCAGCAGCGGCTATATGGGGCCTTGCAGCGACTCGGCCACCGCCGCGTTTGGCATGGCCATGTTCTAGAAGATGCGCCAGCTGATAACGGTTGCGGGAGTGGACTGTGATCTCCAGCGCGTGAGAATTCTCCGCCGTAGTTTTTGTCGCCCAGCTTTTTGCGTACTTGCCGGTCCTGACTGGCGCAGTGGCGGAGATTTCTTTCTTCACTGTATCTGCTGCCTTTTTCACCGCGGCTTTCACACCGTCTGTCGTGGTGTTGGCGTAGTCTTCCAGTTCTTTCATGACTGTAGCGGCAAGCTGGTCGATCTGAATCCGGGTCCCCATTATCTGTCCTCCCGCTGGCAATGGAACTTCAAAGACTTCCTTTTGAAATTCATGTGGTCGACACCGAGAATGTTGTAAGTCTGACCCTGGAAAAGGATGCGGTACTCTTTGCCAGATATTGCGGCAGCTTTTTTGCAATGGCGGATAGTGAAATCTATTTTGCTGCCATCCACAATCAATCCGGCTTCTGAACTCTCTTTGGGCGACTCAGCGCTTGCGGTGGCGTAGCAGGTGTAATAGGGTATCCACTCGCTTCTATGGTTGGCGTATCTGTCGGTTACCGTCGAGTTCTTTTGAATCTCGATCATGACGTTTAGCAGTTCAATCTTCATGTCAGAAAGCGGGCTCCCTTACGCCGAACAGGAGTGAACGGAGAGACAGCATTAGCTGGTGATGATCTGCTTCTTCTCTATGCTCATAGAGATAAGCGACTGTGTACAGCACAGCGGTTTTAATGTTCCCTTCAGTATTGACGGGCAGCTCCCCGACAGACATCCGTGCAACATGCGTGACGAGTTCTTCTGCCGTAGCAATCAGGCTACTGATCAGATCGTCTTCATCGTCGTAATCGACCCGTAGATACACTTTCATTTCATCCAACGTGACGATCATGCGCTTCACCTCCAGAAAAAGAGGGAGGCTGGCTGGTTAGAGTCAGCCTCCCCCGGAAAATCAGGTGCCGGAAGCGGCGGTCCCCTTGAGCTTGAGCACCTTGATCGCTTCGGGAAGGATCAGCTTGCCATCCACGCGCTGAGAGCCCAGGAAGCCCACCTGGCCAGTGGTGGCGAAGAGCTCGTTCAGGCGCTTGAAAGTGCGACCCTGGCGATCAGCGATCCAGTAGTAGGAGTAGTCGCCGAAAGTGATGGCCTTGGCACCGGCTGCAATGCTGGGCATGAAGGGAGAGGAAATGACCTCGCAGCCGAGGATAGTGTTGGGAGTACCCGCCACCAGAGAGGGCTGCCACAGGTACTGGCCATTGCCGTCCTTCAGCTTACGGAGAGCGGAGATGGTGGAGTCATTCATAATCCACTTAGCCTTCTTGCGGTAAGGAACGCGCAGGCTGTAGTAGAGATCGATGACCTCATCCGCAGTGATCGCGGTGCCGCCAGCAGTGGTCACGCCGACATCCGCGCCGCCAGTTGCGGCCAGCAGGCCGAGGGGCTTGCCGGTGCCGTCACCGGTGAAGAACGCCTCCTCTTCCTTGGTGCCGATGCGGCGGGCAAACTCGCGGGTGATATAGCCCTCCATATCGAAAGCGGAGTCGTTCAGCAGCTCTTCGGAGATCTTGATCATGGTGCCGAGTTTGTACGCGCCGAGGGACAGCTGGCCGAAGGAATCGTCACTCTCGGGATACAGACCTTCCTCATCGATCCAGCCCGCGGTACCCTTGGACGCCACGACGGGAATCTTGCGATCGCCGCTGTTGGAATGGATGACGGTGGCGATGCGGCGGAAAAAGTTCTCTTCCTCCAGCGCCTCGATCAGGGTGCGCTCAAACTCGTCGGGGACCAGATAGCCGCCTTCGGAGTCGGTGCCGACCTGCAGGGCGTTGGTGACGCTGGGCAGAGGATACTTGGAACGCAGCGCATTCCAGAAGTTCTTCTTGTACTCGTCAGACGCGCGGCCGGTCTTCATGTCCATCTTCGCCCCATCGGGCTTGCTGGTCAGAGGCTCGGAGGTGGGAGCCTTCAGCTCGCGCTCAAAGGCGTCCAGGCGCTCCTGACGATCGATCTCCTTGCCGAGATTGACGATGTCCTGCTCCATGCGTTCGTAGGTCTCGGTGTCCTCGGCGGTCAGGATGCCGTTTTTGTCGCGATGGGAATCCAGGAAGGCCTTGGCCTGCTCCCAGATGCGGGCGCGCTGATTGCGCAGTTCGTTGGTAGTGTTCATTGTGTGCCCTCCTTAAGGCTTAATAAGATTGAGCCGCGCCATCAATTCACCGACGGTGCGGCCGGGTGTGGGCTCCGGCTCCTCCGGAGTTGGCGGTTCAACCACCGGCTCAGGCGTAGGCTCCTGCTTCTCGGCGGGCTTAGCCTTTGCGGTGATCTTGTTGAGCAGAGCGTTTTCTGCAGCTCTGCCCGAAAAAGCATAAGCGGGCACATCGACCGCCAGCTTTTCGTCAGTCAGGATGTCGTCGGCAAAGCCGAGTTCTACGGCCTTGTTGGCGTTCATCCAGGTTTCGCTATCCATCAGGTGGGACAGCTTCGCGCGGGACAGATTGGTCTTGATCTCGTAGGCATTGATGATGCTTTCCTTTACCTCGTCCAGCATCTCGATGGCCTTCCGCATGTCCGTATGGTCACCGAAAGCGACGGTCATGGGATTGTGGATCATCATGAGTGCCGTCGGGGCCATCAGGACCTGCGTACCAGCCATGGCGATGACGGAGGCGGCAGAAGCGGCCACACCGTCGATCTTGACCGTAACATTGCCTTTGTAGTCCATGAGCATGGAATAAATCTGGCTGGCTGCAATACAGTCTCCACCGGGACTGTTGATCCAGATGACAATGTCGCCGTCTCCGGCAAAAAGCTCCTCCCGGAACATGGCGGGGGTAATCTCGTCATCAAACCAGCTCTCCTCAGCAATCGTGCCGTAGAGCTCAAGCACCCGTTCTTCGGATACTTCGCCGTCCGTCTGATTCTTCCATGTCCAAAACTTCTTCGTCTTGGGCTTCATCAGGATTGTTTTCCTCCTCTCCTGTAGGTTCAGAATTGTCTTGCGCAAAAGCCCCCGCATGCTTGAGCGGGAGCATATTGCCGTTGATGAGGTAAAGGTCTCCGCCTTCCTCAGCCGGGATACGGTCCAGGTTTTCCAGTTCGCGGATATCATTGGCAGACATCCAGCCGTTCTGGCGGGCCGTGGCGTAGCCGTTCATGCGGCTGGCGTAGTCGCCGCGGAGCAGACCCTCCAGATTGAATTTCACGAAATACGTGCGCTTTTCATCTTCCGTCAGGAGGGTGCGGGCAATGGACTGCTCCCAGCGCACGACCCACGGGTCAAGCGTGTATTTCACGAACTCCAGGCTCTGCTGCTCAATATTAGAAAAGCTCGACTTTTCCAGGTCTCCCACCATGTGTGGCGGTACGCGGAAAATTCGAGCGATTTCATTGATTTGAAATTTGCGGGTCTCAAGGAACTGCGCCTGCTCCGGAGAGATGGAGATGGGCGTATATTTCATGCCCTCCTCGAGTACGGCGATCTTGCCGCTGTTGGCGCTGCCGCCGAACTGAGACTGCCACGCTTCACGAACACGGCTGGGGTCTTTGATCGTCCCCGGGTGCTCCAGCACACCGGATGGCGCAGCGCCGTTAGCGAAGAACTTTGCTCCGTACTCTTCCGTAGCAATTGCCAGTCCGATGGCGTTCTTTGCCATGGCAATCGGGCTGTATCCGACCAGCCCGTCGAAGCCCAGGCCTGGGATATGCAGCACATCTTTCGGGAGGAGGATCACGCGGCCGTTTTCTCCCGTTTTCGCTTCTTCAGCCGAACGAGTGTAGGTGTAATAGAGTTGCCCATTCTCGTCTCGGTCCACGGACATTTTGTTTGGCATGAGCGGATACAACGCCATGACTTCACCTTTGCCATTGCGGATGATCTGGGCATAGGCGTTGCCCCAAAGGAGCAAATGTGTCATGAGCGTCTCACGGAAGACAAAGGAACTCATCTCCGGGTTAGGCTCGTCGTGCAGGATCAGATACAGCGGATGATCCGTTGCCTTTTCCTTACCTCCGTCTTCCTTGTATCGATAGAGGTGGAGAGGGAGGCCCGCTACAGCTTCTGCTAGAATGCGGACGCAGCTATAAACTGCCGTCATCTGCATGGCGGAGCGTTCCGTTACGGACTTGCCCGCTATGGAATTACCCATGAAAAAGGCGTAGCTGCTGCCAGCAGTTCTGTTTTGGGGCTTGTCTCTGGAGCGGAAGAGTCCGTCAAAGATGCTCATAGAAATAACCTCCAGAAATTAATATACCCGCTTGACATATACACGCAAAGCGGGTATAATATTGACCATGATAAAGAGCTTCGCCGACAAAGAGACGGAAAAGATCTACAATCAGACCTTTTCCAAGAAGCTGCCTCAATCCATCCAACGGATTGCATTGAGAAAACTGATTATGATTGACAATGCAGGGTGCCTGGAGGACCTACGCGTCCCGCCCGCCAACCGCCTGGAACAGCTGCACGGTGATCGGGAAGGACAATACAGCATTCGGATCAATGATCAGTTTCGCATCTGCTT
>JAFTGE010000128.1 GCA_017458085.1 Oscillospiraceae bacterium | reverse complement strand
TTACGCTGACACTTTGCCTGTCAATCATTCCTGTACAGGCGGCAAACCCGACCGATACAGCGGCTGTTTCCCGCGCGGCGTTTGCCTCCGCGCTCTGGGATCACGAGGGCAATCCGACCGTCAACTATGCGCTGACCTTCCAAGATATTCCGCAGGATGCGGCGTATGTCGAGGCAGTGCGTTGGGCGGCGTCCGAAAAGCTGATGAGCGCGTTGGCAGCGGCATGTTTTGTCCGGACGGCGCCATCACCCGCGAGCAGATGGCGGTAATCCTTTACCGCTATGCCGAGTCCCTCGGAATGGATGTCTCTGTGGGCGAGGACACTAACATTCTAAGCTACAGCGACTTCACGGATCGATCCGACTGGGCGGTGAGCGCGCTGCAATGGGCGCTGGGCTCCGGCGTTTTGGATGACGCACAAGGCAATCTGAATGCTCGCGCTGCGGTAACCCGGATGGAGATCGCTGAGACGCTGGAGCGCTTCGACAGCGTCAGGATCTCCGCAAACCTGTTGAATTCGTGGACGGAGAACGCGAAGCCCAAGGCAGCGCTGACGGAGTATATGGCTGCCATCACCGACAAGAGAAGCGAAACGTATATCCCGAAAGAAGACCGCATTGCCGTGTTCGACCTGGACGGCACGCTGATGTGCGAGACTTATCCGCGTTGCTTTGAGTACATGGTGTTCGTGGACTATGCCCTGAATAATCCTGACTACCGGCCCACTGACGAGGTCAAAGCGGTGGCACAGGAGATAGTCGATACCAGGTGGCAGGAAAAGCCTTCCGGCATCAGCACCCGTCAGGCGGCCGCGGCTGCGGTGGCCTACAAGGGAATGACCCCGGCAGAGCTGGAGGCATATGTGGCGAAGTTCATGAGCTCTGATGCGGAGGGGTTCATCGGTCTGAAGCGGGGCGAAGCGTTCTATGCTCCCATGGTGGAGTTGATGAAGTTCCTGGAAGCCAATGACTTTACGGTCTACATCGTGACCGCAACGGAGCGAAACATCGTCCGCGCGCTGGTCAGGGATACCCTTGGCATCCCCGCTGCCCGCGTCATCGGGACGGAGTACGGCTATACCGCCACGGGGCAGGGGGACATCGCGGACGCTGACTACACCTTCCGGTCCACGGATAAGGTGGTGTTCGACGGCAATTACTACGGCGAAAACGCCAAAATGAGCAAGGTGGACGCCATCGTCCGTGAGATCGGGCAGCAGCCGGTGCTGGCCTTCGGCAACAGCTCCGGAGATGTGGCAATGTGCGAATATGTAGTGACGAACAATCCCCACAACGCATTGTCCTACATCGTTCTGGCGGACGATGAGGCGCGGGAGTGGGGCGACACTGCCGGCGCGCAGAAGAAGATCGCGGATTACAGCGCCCTCGGCATCGGAACGATCTCGATGCGGGACGACTTCGCCACAATCTACGGCAACGGGGTAGAAAAGGATACATCCGCGCCAAGCCGCTGATATATAGCAAATTTGGTACCGATTTCCGCAGTTTGCGGGAATGGGTGATCGCAAGTAATACCAGAGAGAAGAAGGGTTCCTCTGCCGAAATGCAGAGGAACCCTTGTCATACCGCTCTTGTGACTTTCAAAAGAGTTCTGCGGCTCATCGTTCTGACGATGTTTGGATGACGATTCAGCGTACCGGACGACAGCAAAACCTTTTGGCATGGAGCCAGCGCGTGGCAGATTGTAGCAGCTGCAGCTTCTCCGCTGTGTTTGTATCGAGTCTATTCCCACAAGTCCCCGAACCTATCCCGGATCACCCGGATCACAGGGCGGGCGTCCAGCTCCTCCCGAACACGCTCGGCCAGCTCGACTTCGTCGGTGATGACGCCGTCCACCGCGCTGTCCAAAAACCGCTGCATCCCGCTTTCCGTGTTGACCGTCCAGACGATGGCCTCCTTCCCGGCAGCGTGGATCTGGCCGATCCGCTCCCGGGTCCCCATCTCCTCCTCCATGATAAGCAGGTCACAGTTGAGGTTGGCCACATTACCCAGACCCGCGAAAAACAGGGTTCCGGTCTCAAATTCCGGGTAATTGGTCTCCGCGTAGTCGATGACCGCATAATTCAGGGAGATCAGGGCCACGTCATTCACCATGTCCCGCTCCCTGACGAGCTTCACGATATCATCCACCATCTGTCGGTCGGCGCTGGCCCCCTTCAGCTCGATAAAAAGCTTGATCCGACCCGGAACGACGTCCAACATCTCCTCAATGGTGACAACCTCCAGTTCCTGACCGTTGCCGGTGGTGTCCCGGATGCGGAGCTCCTCGATCTCACCTATGGTCATTTCCCCCGGGGTCTTCGCGACCCCGGTAAGCCGCTTGAAGTCGTTGTCGTGGTTGACGATGTAACGGCCGTCCTTGGTCCGCTGGATGTCGGTCTCACTGCCGTAGCAGCCGTGGGCGATGGCCAGCTCCAGCCCCTCCAGGGAATTTTCCGAGGCCATGGCGCCCCCGGTTCGGTGGGCGATGATCTTGGGTTTCTCCTGGTCAGTATAGATGTTGTCATAGGAAAAGCCAACCAGAACAGCAGCTGCCAGACTCACCAGAGAAAGCCCAAGGACGCTGAGAGCCTTCATGAAATATTTTGCCCGTTTGGGGCGGCCCCGCCACCCTTCCGGCTCCCCTTCCCGGGAATAGGCCAGATAGTAACGGGTGAAGCGGAGCATCGTATAAGCGCCGCAGAGCAGCACCGCGATGGACCGCACCAGCGAGCCGAAAAACACCGTGAAGGCGCAGATACTCCGATACTTTACAGCTGCCACGTCCATCTCCGTCATACCGGTATCCAGCAGCTTTTTTATGTCAAAATAGTACCCCTCGGGTACAGAGGGGACCAGCGCGCCCACGACGCCCTCGAGGATACCGCCGAGGAGGATGACCACGCCCTGGATCAGCCCCATCACCAGCAGGACTTTGAACATCCCCCACGCAAAAGCCCTGCCGTGAGCGCGAATGATCCGGACCGATTTCTTCCGCCCCTCAGTGGGAGTCATGCCGTCAAGGAGGACGGCGTGGACCGAGAAGATGGAGCGGAACCCGAACCACAGCAGGGCCATGATCAGGGCAATATAGGCCACGGCGTAGAGAGGTGTCGCCATCACCACATCCATGATAAAATTAGGGATGTGGAAGGCGGAGGTCATGCTGATGGAAAAGCCCAGGCCGCAGAGGGGCACAGCGATGAAGATGTAGAGCAAAATGGGGATACCGGCGGGAGTCAGGAACCGTCGTGTGGACCGAAAAGCCTCCCCCACCTCCTTCCGGACGCTGGCGGTCTCCCCGTTCAGCACATCCCGGTTCATCAGGATATGAGCGAAAAGCTCCAGCACGATGAACAGGAGTACCAGTACGGTGCCGAGGATCAGCAGGACCGGTCCCCGCCAGCTGAGCAGTACCCCCCGGAGATTGGCGGTCGTGGCCACGGCGCCTCCGGCCTCGGCAACCACGGAGATCAAACGCCGTATTCCCCACGCTGCCGCCGTCAGAATCAGGCCCACCCAGAACTGAAAGCTCCACATCTCCGGCAGCGCCTCGTAGACCAGTCTGCGGAATGGAATGTTCTCCGATTGGGCCACGGTCTTTTTTCCTCTACCCATGATCAGCACCTCTTTTTTCTCTGTCTTTCTCCCCTCCCAAGGGGTGGGCTTGTCACCGGCCTTGGCAGAGCCAATGCTCTCACGCAAAAAAGACACGGTTCTTTGAATCGTGTCTTTTTTGCGCTCTCGATCAGCACGTTCTCCGAAGGAGACGGATCACGCCTAGGACGGGTCTATCTTGATCACGCAGCGCCCCTCCTGAAAGCCCACCTTGAGCCCCTGGGTACAGGGGTTCGCGCTGAGCCGCCGGACGAGCCGCAGATCGGGCTGAAGGGCCCCGGCCCTGTCCCGGTACTGGAGCATCACCGTCCGCCGGCCGGGGAAGGAGCAGCGGAACATCCCCGCCGGGTTCCCCAACTCACAGACGGCGGCGAATACCTCCTCCGTCAGCATGGCGGCGCGCAGCCGCAGGAGGGTCGGTACATTCTGTGCGGTAAGCTCCCGCTCCAGCTCCTCCAGGATCTCGTCCACCTCCCTGACCTCCAACGCCACTACTTTTTCGCTCATCGTACAGCTACTCCCTTCTGTCCGTTTGCGCTCAGACCTCCATGCCCGCGCCCCCCTTTTCCTGTTTCATCTGGCGCTCCGCGGTCTGCGCGTCAAGAACATTCAGCTTCACCGGCTCCGGGTCCTTTTTGTCCGCGTGTAGGGATTGGAGCTGGACGCGCTTGGCAAAAGCGCCGGTCGAGATCTGTTTAGCGACCTTCGCGGGATCTTCCAGATACTCCTTTTCCAACGCCACGGACTGCTTGTTGACAGGCGGCCTGTTTTTCACATCCAGGTCGTCATCCTCCGACGCCGCTTCGCTTTGGACATTGTAAAGCACGTCCATGGTATCTCCCTTTGCATAGTCCATAGGAGAAACCTTGGGGTTCTTCTGCAGTTTCTGGAAATGCTGCAGCGCCGCCTGTCCGGCAAACATCGTTCCAAGCGCTCCGCGAACACCCCTCTGGCCCGTTCCCACCAAGCCGCTCATCAGATCACACTGACCCTTGATGGACGAGTTGATTATTTTCACCACGTTGGGAAGCTCTCCCATGCCGGAGGCAATGGCGTCATGTTCGCCCTTCCCGTACTTCGCGTCCAGCTCTTTGCCTGTCGCGACGACCTCCTGACTGAGCTCGAAGGCCGTGTTGGACAGCTGCACATATTCTCGATACCCCCTCTGCTCTGTGAGGTCAGGATGGGAGAAGCTTACCTTTTTCCCCTGCTCGTTGATTCGAGCGGTCAGATCCGCGTTGCCGTCGTGCTGGAGCGTCAACAGCCAATCCACGTCGTGCTTCAGGTCGTGCTGATAGATCTCCTCCGCCGCGTCGGCTCGGGCTTGCTGCATGTTCGGATCCGACATGTTGAAAAGCTGTTCGTTGGAATAAAGGGGCTCTCCCTTATCGTTCCTCTTCCTCGCCAGAACAAGGTTGACATACAACGCCATCCCCTGACGGTTGAGACGGTATTCCGAAGTATGGGATTTCATAGTGCTGGTATCGATACCCTTGCGCTCGGGATACTTCTCCGCCCACGCCTCGCTTATGCCCCTGTTTTGAGAGAAAAGCGTGAGGCTGCCGATCCGGCTGGCTCTGTTGTACAGCTTGACCCGGTCGCGCGCCGCATCCCTCGCCGCGTCTCGCTTCGCGTATTCCGTCTGCTGTCTCTGCTGCTCCGCCACCTTGGCTTTGTAGAAGCCGAACTTGCTCCAGAACTTCTGCCAACGGGTCATCTGCATCGGCCGCTTGATGGGATCCGGTTCATAGCCGGACTTGGTCATTCGGGTGGGGGTGTCCTTGGTTTTTCCGGTTTTCGGGTCGGGAACATAGACGTCCACCTGACGACCGGCCATGACCGCCGCCGCAACCCGCTGGCTGACGATAGCCTTTCCCTCTTTGTAATAATAGTTTTCGAAGTCAATCGAAAAACGGCCATCCGACGGGTCATGGGTCTTGGCGAACTCGTCTATCAGCATTTCCCTGACCGTGCGTCCGTCAATGACAATGTGGTTGCCGCGGTCAACCCGATGGTCGTTGCCGGGCCCCTCTGAGGGGAGGAACATATTGTTCAGGTGCGGGGTGACAGTTTGTTCCGCATATTGCTGCATCTGCTGGTCCACCAGTGCCGGGTTTACTTTCTTCGGCATAAATCACTTCTCCTTTTTATTTTAGTCCTTACGTCTCATCCGTCAGCTTCTCCAACTCCGCCATGCTCAGGCCCCAGTTCTCCGGCTCGCTGAAGGTAAGCTGCAGGATCTGGCTGTCAAAGTCCTGAAAGAAAACGTTCAGCTCCTCCGGCTGCACTGCGCGTTGTCCCAGCTCATACTGCTCCTCCGTCAGGGTGATGCCAAGCGTGTGCCGGTAGAAGTCCGCGACCTCCCTTGAAGCCCGCCCTTGTCGGAGGCCCAGCAGGTGCTCCACGCCCTGCAGCACCAAATCCACCTCGGCAACAAGCGGGTCCACCTCGAGCTTGCGCGCCGAGATATGAAGGGAGTCCGCCGCCGCCTCGTTCCAGCACAGCTTTTCCGCGCGGGTGAAAAGTCGGTGCTGCCGGGAGAGCTGCTTGAGCCGCATCCACCGCTCCCGGACGGCAGGGTGGTTCAGGATCTCTCCCACAAGATTGCTCACCGCTTTGTCCCGCAGATGCAGCGCGGCGTCAATGGCCTGCGTGCGGCGGCTGACCTTCATGTCAATTATGCTGTACTGTCCCTTCGGGTCGATAGCCGGAAAACGGAGACACGCCTCCGCATTCTCCGGCATGGCGTTCTGTCCCGCGCCGTTGTTCACTGCGGCGGAAAGCTGCTTTTTCGCCTCCTCAATGGCGATGCGGCCATACTCCTCAGCGGGCTTTTCCGCCTTCTGGATCCGCTCCTTCTGCTCCTCCGTCAGCGGCGGACGATAGGGCGCGTATTGTTCGTTGCGCTGCATCCTGTTCTCTCCTATCCTATGCCGTCCGGCATATTACATTTCAACCCCGGCAGGTCCCTTCCCGGTCCCGCCCCTTCTGGTCACGACCGCTGACCCTTCCCTGTTCGATATCCAAAAGAGCAAGCGCCATCGGATGATTGCAGACAAACTCCACGGCCTGAGACGGCGCAGCGTCTCTCCGAACGGCCTCATCACGGCTTATCGCATTCTTTCTCCTAGTATACTATAAAATATAACTGTCCCACGATTAAACGGCAAGCGAAGGCGCAAAAAAAGGGGTTTCATTCTGAAACGTCCCTTATATATCACGATGTTCGGCTTGCTATAATTCAAATCGTGGTAACCAACCAATGCGATAAAAATGATTGCTTTTGAGCATGAACTGAAACTACACAGCAAAAAACGGGCAACTTTTCGCTGCCCGTTTTCTGCGATCGCATTCAGTTGCAAATCAGCCCCGCAAAGATGATCTCCTTTGTACAAAGAAACAAAGGGCTTATCTGAGCTTGAGGACCTGACCGATATAGATCATGCTCGGATCCTTGATTTGGTTCTTGTTGAGTTGGTAGATCTGCCCCCAGAGCTTGCCGGAACCGAGCAGCTTCTGCGCGATGCTCCACAGGCAATCGCCCGCGATGACAGTGTAGGTATCATCGGCGGCAGCGGGCGTCTCTGCGGGCGCATTGGCGGGCGTCTCAGCCGGAGCCTCAGCCGGCAGAATCTGTGTCTGATCGCCGCGCGGAGCAGCATAAGCGGTCGAGATGACACCCTTGAGCTCCTGTTCGACGTAAGCCATTACAGCCTCGTCCAGAGGGATGCCGGTGTCAAACTGGGCGCTCGCGGCCTTGAAGGCATAGTAGGTGGAGCCGCCGGCGGCGCAGAAGTTGTTGGTAACGACAGCATAGGTCGCACTCTTGTCAAACACCTTGCCGTTGACGCTCTCGATGGTCACGCGGTTGATGCTCTTGGGACCATAGTAGGTGGAGCCGGGATAGGTCTCGGCGTTCGCGTCATAGCCCTTGGTGGCGTCAAGCGTCCACTTGATGCCGGTGGTCTGCGGATAGCCGCCGATCGCGCCGGGCGTGGAATAGGTAGAAGCCTCAAGCGCCTCGAGCAGCTCCGCGCCGGTCACATAGACGACAGCGATGGTGTTGCCGAATGGAAGAACGGTGTTGATGTCCTTCATTGTGACGTCGCCGGGCTTGATGGCGGCACGGATACCGCCGCCGTTGGTGATCGCGACGACGTTCGCGGCGTCAACGGTCACGGCGCCGTCCTCCTTCAGGACGCTCCAACGCATCGCCTCGGTGATGAGGTCGCCGTTGTTGGTCTCCATGTTGCGGTTTCCGGGAGCCTTCTCGCCGTTGAGCTCGACCTCGCTCTTGGCGAACACCGCGCCGTACTTGGCGTCGACGTCAGCCTTGATCTTTGCGGCGGCTGCGGCGACGGTCTCGTCCTTGGCGAGCTCGCCGGTGACGTTGCCGTCGGCGTCCTTCACGGTTGTCGAGATCAGGAAACGGCTCTCGATGGTCTTGGCAGCGTCGTCAATGACGACCACGCCGACGTTGGCAAACTTGGTGCCAGTGGACTGGACGGCCTCGCCGTTCGCGCCCGCGGTCATGACCGTTTGGGAGTGGCCGTCGATGACCAGATCGGTGCCTGAAGCCTTGGCGAGCACATCCACACTGCGGTGTCCGTCGACGCCGGACTCGTCGTCCACGCCGAGGTGCCACAGACCGACGATAATGTCGGCGCCGGCAGCCTTGAGGTCAGCGACCTGTTTCGCCGCGCAGTCATAAAGCTCGGTCTTGCCTGCGGAGTTGGAGAGGAACGTGATGCCCTGGATCAGGCCGGGGTTGACCTTGGTCTGTGTCTCGGGAGTCTCAAGACCGTAGAAACCGATCTTGACGCCGGACTTGGTCTCATAGACATACGTCGGATCGAGAATGCTCGCGCCGTCCTTGAGGACATCGGCGCAGATGGCCTTGAAGTTTGCCTTGCTGAGGTTGTCCATCAGTTGGGCATAGCCATAGTCAAACTCGTGGTTGCCGAGCGTGACGACGTCATAGCCCACGGCGTTCATCATCTCGATGGCGGTCGCGCCCTTGGAGACGCTGACGTTCGGGTCGCCCTGGCTGAAGTCGCCCGCGTCGGCGAGGATGACCTCGGCACCGCGGCCGGCGAGTTCGGTCTTGAGCGCCGCGATGTAGGCATAGCCCGCGATCTCGCCATGCACATCGTTCGAGTGCAGGATCACGGTCTTGCCCGTGAGATCTGCCGCGATATCGGTGAGCGCCTTTGTCTCGGCGGTTACGTTGTATGCCGAGGCACTGATGCTCAGGCTCAGCGACATGACGAGCGCGAGAACGAAAGCAAGGTACTTGCGAATGTTCTTCATGTTGGTTCCTCCTACTCGTAGTATGTTTTGGATTCGCTCCGTTTATTATTTTACCAAAAAGGGTTCAAAATCAAGTCTCTACAAAATTTCACAAAGAACTCAGTGCATATTCTTTCTATGAAATGATGCTTCTCGACCACTTCCG
>JAFTGE010000127.1 GCA_017458085.1 Oscillospiraceae bacterium | reverse complement strand
TATGATCGTCTCTGCCATCCAGATGGGCGCCACCATCGACTACGCCATCGTGCTGATGAACCGCTATCTATGTATGAGGGAGAGCCTGGAGAAAAAAGAAGCCATGATCGAGGCGGTCAATCAGAGTTTTCCCACCGTGCTGACCTCCGGCTCCATCCTGACGCTGGCGGGGTTCATCATCTCCTGGCGTGTGACGGATGTGTATGTGGGTCACATTGGTCTTGCCGTGGGGCGCGGGGCGCTGACCTCCAGCATTCTTGTCCTTACCGTACTGCCGCAGCTTTTGGTGCTCTGTGACGGGCTGATCTTCAAAACCCGCTTCCAGATCGACCTGACAGGAGGTGAGGACGGTTGAAGCAGACAATCAGCCTTATGCTTTCTCTGCTGCTCTTTGTCTCCCTTTTTGTACCCTGCGCGTATGCCGAAGAGGGTGTTATCACCATCCGCAGCGTGGAGGAGCTTATCCGCTTTTCCCAGGCCTGTAAGGTGGAGAGCTATTCCGCCGGCAAGGTCTTTTCCCTCGCCGCCGACCTGGACCTGACGGACAGCGGCTTCTCTCCGATCTCTTATTTCGCCGGAACTTTTCGCGGAAACAACCACACGATCTCCGGGCTCAGCATCGGGGGCGACGGCTCCCGGCAGGGGCTCTTTCGCCGTACCGCCCCGGCGGCCGTCATCAGCGACCTGCGCGTTGAAGGCGCCGTGACGCCCGGCGGGAGCGGACAATTTGTGGGCGGCATCGTCGGGGAGAATTCCGGCAAGCTCACGAACTGCCGCTTTGACGGAAGCGTGTCCGGCGTCGAGGCCGTGGGCGGCGTCGTGGGGCACAATACCGCCTCCGGTCAGCTCCAGAGCTGCGGCTTTCGCGGGGAGATCCACGGGGAGCATCAGATCGGCGGCATTGTGGGCTGGAATGAGGGCACGGTATCCACGTGCACAAACAATGGCGCGGTCAACACCGTTCCCGTGACCCCGGCAGCAAGGGAAACCGATCTGTTCAATCTCTCCGCTCTGGACATCTCCTCCGTCACGTCCAGCGATTTTCTGGATCTCACGGACATCGGCGGCATCTGCGGGGAAAACGGCGGCGTGCTTTCCCATTGCCGCAGCGCGGGAGCTGTCGGCTACCCCAACACCGCCTATAATGTGGGCGGTATCGCGGGCAAGACCACGGGCTTCGTGACGGGATGCGAGAATACCGGCGCGGTGCATGGCCGCAAGGACGTGGGCGGCATCGCCGGACAGCTCATCCCCTACACGGAGCTGGATCTCTCCCAAAGCAAGCTGGACGCGCTTCGCGGCGAAATCAACGCCCTGAAAGAGCTGATCGCCATTGCCACCCGCGACGCCAATGATTCCGCCTCCTGGATCGTAGGCGATCTGAACGGTATGGATCAGGCGGTCGGCTGGGTGCTCTCACTGCTGCGGCAATATGTGGATGCTCTGGACGATGAAGACTGGGTGATCCTCGACAGAATTCAAGAGGCTATCCAAGTCGACCCGGAAACGGGCGAACTGATCCTTGATCCCGGCGTCCGTTACGATGAGGCTACCGTAGAATACTGGTTCTGTGATGATATCCGCTTCAATCCCCAGACCGGGCAGATCTGGAAGGACGGTGTCCTGTTACTGCCTCCGGATACAGCCCCTCTTGCGGAAGCGCTCGGTTCCCTTTACGCGCTCTCGGCCGGCTTGAACGACCAGCTCGCCGGATCGGCCGGAACGCTGTCAACAGATTTGACCAATATCAACAATCAGATGGCATGGGTTTTCGATACGCTGTTCAGCACGGTGGAAGACCTGACGGATCTTCAGCTTGACATCGAAGACCTTTCCCTTGCGGAGGCCTATCGCCGTGACCGGGGCGCCATCGCCGTCTGCAAAAACAGCGGCACGGTCAGCTGCGAGACCAACGGCGGCGGGATCGTGGGTGCATCCGCCTTTGAGATCGCCTTTGATATGGAGGATCGGCTGAACACCTCGGATCTGTTGCTGTCCCACGGAACGGAATTCCTCTTCGCCGCGATCCGGGACCGTGAGAGCAGCGGGGAGGTAACCGTCGGCAAAAACAACGCCGGAGGGATCGTGGGGCTTGCGGACGTGGGTACGGTCATCAACGGTACGTCCACCGGCTCTGTCCTCTCCGTCAGCGGAGACCAGGTGGGCGGTATTGCGGGGCGCTCCCGCGGGAGTATTGTGAACTGCCGCGTCTGTGTGGTCCTCTCCGGCGGCAAATACGTGGGTGGCATTGTTGGCCTTGGGCAGGATGTTTCCGACTGCGCCGCGGTGGCTCAGATCGAAAGGGCGAGGGAATATGCCGGCGCCGTAGCCGGTTGGTGCGAGGACAGCGCGCGGGACAACGTCTATACCCTCTCGACCTATGCCGGTGTGGACGACGCGAGCCTGACGGGCGAATGTACGCCGGTCTCAGAGGAAGAGTTCCTGCGGCTTGACGGCATCCCTGAAGACTTCACGACCGTCCGGGTGCGTCTGCTCTGCGAGGGGGAGATTGTCGAAACGCGCGCGCTTCCCTTTGGCGCCGCGCTGGGACCACTGCCCGAAATCCCCAATCGGGACGCCTGGTACTGGGTCTGGGATGCTGCGCCGGAGCAGAAGGCCTACCGGAGCCTGGACATCACCGGCAGCTTCCAAATGCCTATCGAAACGCTGGCCTCGGAGGAGGAACCGCCGGAGTTTCTGGTAGAAGGGCAATTTTATTCCGGCCAGGCCCTCACGGTGCGCCCGATTGAAATAGGAGCGGAAGAGAAGCTGCTCCGTGCTGTTTCCCTGTCAGTCGATGGCTATGAGGGGCCCCTGACAGTACGCATGCTGACG
>JAFTGE010000126.1 GCA_017458085.1 Oscillospiraceae bacterium | reverse complement strand
TCCTCCCTTGTTTATGTAACAAGCGCAGCCGCCGCAGCCAACACAGCCGCAGACGCACGACCCTTGTTATCTTTTTTTCAGCTTGCTTCTCACCAAAAAGAAAACGATTGCCGCCACAACGAGCAGAAGCACGAGGGAAGCAAGGTTTGCTGTGATCCAGAATAACATCTTATTTCTCCTTTCATCAGTTAGGTATTGCTCACAAGTTTCCTTAAAAGCTGCCCCACTTCCGTGGGGCAATTTGATTTACAGGCCAAGCACCTGATAAGCGCCCGCCGTAAAGAACTTCACGATCGTATGGATGTAGTTCTCCATGTCTTTCCGACTCAAATCATGCAGGACCGCTTCAAAGACGCTGGAGATATACGCGTGGCAAATCATGTGCATCTCCGTTTCGGAGGGAAGCTCCGTCGCAATCAAGCCGCGCTCCTTTGCCAGCCTCAGTGATCGAAGAGAAATATCCGTCTCCATGCAAACCACATCATTCAGGAAATCGCTGTACTTTGTGCCGTCCGAACATTTCAGCAGCAGCTTGAGCGCGTCAAAGTTCCGGTATATATAGTCCAGCAGGCGGTCCGCGTCCATGATCATCCAAAGTCTGCGGATATCCCCGGTTTCCACAGCCTCGCGGCAGACCGGCTCGGCGTCGGCAAAGTCCTTTTTGATTTCGTCAACAGCCGCTTGAACGAAGAAAGAGAAGATATCCTCTTTGCTCTCAAAATGTCGATAGAAAGACCCCGTCGTGATCCCGGCCTCGGCGCAGAGCTCGCGCAGGTTTGTCCGTTCAAAGCCCTTCTCCAAAAACATTTTCAGACCGCTATGCAGGATCTTCTGCTGCGTATCGTCATAGGTGCCCCGCGCCAAGCTTCTCACCTCGCAGATAATAATGATAACAAAGTATGCTAACTTTGTTATCATTATAAATGTAAGTCTTGCTGTTTGTCAAGCAAGACTTTCCGATTCACCGTGCGGAAGCTGCCTATAAGCTTATCGATATGCGGTTTTCAGCAACCTGATCCATTTGCGCTGCCGATGTGCATAGAACGCTTTTGCCCAAAGCCAGATAAACGGCGTCTTCCACCCGGCCTTGATCTCCACCTCATCGGTGTACTCCGTGCTCGTCCCCAAATCCTTGAGCGTGATGCGGTGGTTCCATACCGGTACGTGCTCATTACCCTCCCGACTCTGAACAACATCCTCGTCAAAGCGCTCGATGCGGATGGTATGCGTTCCGTAGGGGATCAGGCCGAAGAGCCGGAAGCGATAGGCCGATTGGCTCCCTGCCTTCCACCGGGAGCCAGCGCTCTCGTCCACGGGCGTGAAGCTGGCATAGGGCGCGGCGATGAACTGCAGCGTTTCCAGCCGCTGCAGCCGGGCAAATACCGCCTCCCGCTTTGCCGGGAAGACGGAGGTTTTACGTACGATCATTTCTTTTCACTCCTTCGCAAATGAACGATCCCGACAGCCATGAACAGCATTCAGCCGCAGGATTCCATGGTGACGGAGACATTCTGTGCCAGGGCCGACGGGAACAAGCGGATACGTAATTGCATTTCTCACCCATTCTCTTTCTGCATATCACATAAAGAACATAAGTCCGAGAAACATGATCGCTCCCGCCCAGTTTCCGCTGCCGCCGATGCGGGATGGCATCAGTACAAACATAAAAAGGGTTGTGTTAAAAACGCAAGCCCATCTCGGCAAGGGGGTCAGGCCGGAGACGACCGCCGCAAAGAGCGCGATGCCGAAGAGCAGGAAGCCCGCGTAGCAGACAAACATCGTGACAGAGGTTTTTTTGAACAGCTCCGTGATGACCTGCCGCGTCTCCTCCGTGCGGCCGAGCCGGACATAAAGCCATTCCGGTACGCCGCACAGAATGTGGTGCGCGATGCCGAAAGTGAAGATCAGCCCGACGGCGAGCAGCATCAGATTTCCGTGGATTGCCGAGATCGACCGCATCCACAGCGCCATCGCCAGATAGCCGAAGAACATCATGCACATGGCAAGGCAGCCCAGCAGCATGGAAAGAATGGCATTTCGCAACGGCATCCCCTCAAAAACCTCGGAAAGTTTCCGGTTGTCCTTCATGTAATCAAATTTAAAGCGACCGTTCGGCAGATAAGTCAGCCAGCAGTCGCACACGCCGCAGAGCAGGTGCCCGACAAGCGCGGTCAGAAAAATCCATTTTGTTGCAGTCATACACTCAACCTCTTTTCGTGGTATCTTATTTCTTATTACACGCAGCAGAAGATATCTATATATAGCTAGCGCTCGAAGGCTTGCATTACCACTCTCTGAGAAAACGCAGTTCCTGATCGAAGCAGTCTTTTCTGGCTTCATTGCATTCTGCGGGCCATTTCTTTTCAGCCGGGAACGCCCTTTTCCATTCAAATCTGACACTGGGGCAGTGCAGTTTCGGATTCCCTTATCAGATCATACATATGGAACTTTTCTCCGCAGTTTCTGACGCGGTCGAGCTCCATTCCAAGATGCTGATAACGGAGGCTCTTGTTCTTGTCGTCCGTGTCAAGGATCACCGGCAGCCCTCTCCTGTCGGCGAGAGCGTAGACATACTCCAGCATCTGCCGCATGAAGCCCTGCTTCTGATACTCGGGTCTGACCGCGAGGACTTCGATCCGGATGAACTTCCGCTTTGCTTTTCTCATTCTTGTCTCGATGCTGCCGCCCTCCGCAAAGCAGGCGCTGATGAATGACTTCATATTCCGAAGACCGCCCAGCGCTTTCTTTTCGGCAGAAATCATTTTCATGCCGTCGGCAAAACCGATGGAGCCGACGCCCTCCCCAGACAGGATCAGGTAGCCCTCCTCCTGTTCGGACGTGGTGTAAAGCAGGCCGCTGTGATAGGAGGCCTGTATAATAGCGTCCATGTATGTGTGCATGTCCCGGCGGGATCTGATATATTTCATCAGGCCGAGATCGTCCTCGTGGTATGGATAGTCATAGAACGCATCCGCGATCCGGCGTGAGATTTCCTGCACCTGCTCGTTGTTCAATCCGGTGAGCTTTATCATAGACGGTATTCACTCCTTTCCACTGTCTTATAATGTAAGGTCCGCTCCCACCCGTTAGGGCTTCATATTCTTTATTTCGAGCCGACATCACGGAGAGCTTCCGGCTCCTGATCTCCCAGGATCCAGTAGTTGCATTCTCCGTCGTTATCCGCCAGCGTCTTGTGACGGATCAGCTTCCCGTGCGCGGCACTGCATGTGAGCTGATCAATGGCACACAGATGTGGCAGAAAGTCGATATAGCCATGCCGTCTGGCAAAATCGTTCAGCGGACAGGTGTCATAGACAAAGGCGATCCCCTTGTCATGCCCCTCCGGATTGAGTCGGATCTTCCAGGTATTTTCCCAAGCGTTTCCGCGAAACCGCTCCGCCTTTTTCTGATAGTTCTCCAGATACCGGTAGATCAGTCTGACGATCCATGGGCGTTTCAGCAGCCGGTTCATATTGAAATGCGAGAGCATGCGGATACTTTTCCCCATGGCCGCGTCGATCAGGAGCTGCAGATCCTCCGAGCCAAAATTTCGGTCCACTGCGTCATAGAAAGCGAAAAAGGCATATGCCTCCAGCATGTTATTGGCCATCGGGTTCTTTTTGCCGCCGAGGTCGCCCTCTTCCCGGAGCCACTTTTCATCGAGCGCGACGGTCCTTTCCCAACGTGTCTTTGCCTCCTCCGGCGAATAATGCTCCGCAAGCCATTTTTTCATCGCCGGTTCAAAAATTTTGAGATATTTGTCCATCCTGCTATCCTCCGTTCATCCATCGGCTATTTCATTTCGTTTCATTAATCAACTGTGCGCTGCTCGGGACAAGCGGTCCAACTCCTCGCGCGTGTGATGATGCCCATGCTTATCCTCTGTCACATAATGGTTATGTTCATGCGAGTGTGTCACCGTATGCGTGTGAGTGCTTCCGTCATGCGTATGGGTAAAACTGTGCTGATGAACGTGGGCATGATACCGGATCAGAGTATCCGCAACCACCAGCGCCGTCCCGACAATCATGAGGCCGAGCGCCGCAAGGAAGGTCCCTGTCAGCGCATCTTTGAACAGGATGAAAGACAAAAACGCGCCGAAGAACGGGGCGATGGCATAGTAAGCGCTGGTCTTGGCCGCGCCAAGCACGCTCTGGGCGCGTACATATAGGAAAATGCTCAGACCATATCCCACAAATCCCAGAAGGAGCGCCAACAAAACATAAGGGAGCGGCGGCAGGCTTTCCTGCCGGATCAGCGCGATCACAAACGACCCGAGGCCGGAGAAAACGCCCTTGAGAATGACGATCTCATAAGTGCTCTTGGAGGAGATCTTTCGGGTGCAGTTGTTTTCAAAGCCCCAGCAGACCGTGGCCAGCAGGACGAAAAGAGAGCCGTAGGAAAACCGAAGGCTCCCGACACCCTCAAAGGACAGCAGACTACTGGACAGGGTGATCAAGCCAATGGCTATCCAAAGCCGCCGGGAGACCGGCTCCTTGAAGATCGCCAGTGCAATGACCGTTGTGGCCACGATCTCAAAATTGCCGAGCAGGGATGCGTTGGAGGATGAGCCATAGCTGATCCCCAGCATCAGAAAAATCGGCGCGGCAATGTCGAGCAAGATCATACCCAGCACAAAGGGAAGGTCTTTGCGCCCCAGCTTCTTTTCTTCTTTTTCCCTGCCCAGCAGCGACAGGAAGCCTATACCGATCCCCGCGCCGAGATAGAGGAACGACGCCATCATCGTCGGCCCGATCACCTTCAGCAGCAGCTTGGACAGCGGGACATTTATCGCATAGAACACCGCCGCCAACAGCGCATACAGGATTGCTGTAGTCTTCTTATATCCTTGCATCTCAAAACTGTCCTCGAAATACTATCTAAAGATTCTCTTTTGTCTCCCAAATCAACAGGATGCCAAACCACAGGATCATGCTTTCGCTCATCAGTCCGTTGGTAAAGCCGAGACGGAAGGCGCTGACCGGGAGCAGGCCAGAGACGAGCTTCAACAAGGCAAACAGGATCAGCACATTGGTAAAGGCCATGGCTTTCGGGAAAGCCGTTTTTCCTGTGATCTGCAGGTAGAACCAGTAGAGGAAGACCGGCAGCATCAGCGCCTCGCTGATAGGAACCAGCCAGGAGAGGCTGTGGAACAGTCCCTCACATATGGTCAGCGCGTCGGCGGCAAAGCCGTTGGCGTTCAGCCAGGCAAACAGCACCAGGATCATGATATAAAACAGATGCAGCGCGATCCAGGGCGTCAGGCCGAAGGCGTTGAGATAGTGATAGACCTTCCGTTCTTTATCTGCCAGGATATATGTCTCCACCGCAAACAGCGCGATGCCGTAGAGAATGATCCCGGGAAAGGCCAGGGCCAGCGCCAAATCGTAGCGCCACAGAGGGATCTGTGCCGTTCCGGTTGTCAGCCAGATCAGCGACCCCGCGTGTGTCGGGTCTCCGTACATCATCAGCCAGTCCCCGCCGCCATAGCACAGGCAGCCCAGCAGACCGCAGACCAGCGCGAGTTTTCTTTTGTCCTTCATGCCGTCTCCTTTTCCTCCTGCGGTTTTCAACTCGGTCAGGGCTGTTTAACCCACTCGATAATTGCCCGCTCGGACTGCTCGAAATAGTCCATATTTTCTTTCCGGTATTTTCCAAACGTCCGATACATCAGACCGACCAGCGGGATCATCCGGTACAGCCGCTTTTCCCGCTCACGGTTCGGCATCAGGCCGGTCAGGTGGCTGCCATGGGGAAAGGTGATCGTTTTGACCTCTTGGGCGTAATTTGCCTCCCGGAGTGCGTTCTGTAACAGCCGGACGGAATCGCCCGAGGGCCAGGCCTCGTCCATCGTCCCGGCGATCATCAAGATCCGTGCGCCGCTCTTTTCCGGATGAAGCATTGCTCCCTTGACCCGCTCCCGATCCTGATACGCCTCATAAAACGCGCACCACATCCCGGTCACGGGAAAGCCGGCTGCCGGATGCATCCGATATTTACCAGCCTTCCATTTGGTGAAATCTGTCTTCACGAAGGGCAGTTCTTCGCCCTGCCAGGTCGCCACGCTGTGTCCGGTCATGGTTTTCTTATCCCGCAGCGTTCCCTCAAAGGGCACATGGGTTGGCGAGACCAGGATGAGGTTATCAAAGCCCCCGAGCTTCTCCGCGGCCAGCGCCGCGAAAATGGAGCCCATGGACTGACCGTAGATGCTCAGATGCGGGATCTTCTTTTCCTCCCGCAGAAACCTGACCGCGGCCTCGATCAGCTCCAGCGGGATCTGATCCGGAGAATCCGGCAGGCCCTCCGCGCCGAAAAGCGACACCGACAGTCCCGTGACGCCGAAATCGGCAAAGCGCTCGGCATATTTGACGCCCGGCAGCAGGCTCTGCTCACCGCCCATGACGACGATCACCGCCCGGTCACTGCCTGCGTCCGGCTCGGCCAGATGCCCCACAAAGCCGTGCGTGGTCATGGTATAGTTTTCATGTCTCATGTGCATTCCCTCTGGTCGCAGACGACAACCTTCTTGCTTTCAATCAAGTGCCGCGTTGCCGTTACAGGATGACACATAATCATCCTCGAGCGCATAGCAGTCCGGATTCTCCCCCGCATCTCCGGCTTACAGCACTTTTTCTTTCTCCCGCTTTGCCTGTAAGTCTTTCTGCATAAAGCTTCATCCGCCGCCGGTTAGCGACATCTAACCGCATGATAACACACTTCTTCACAAAGTGCCAGAGCTTTTGAAAAAAAGATGAGACCCCGACCGGAAAGCAGCGGCTTTTCCTATCAAAGGATATCCACATAAAACATCCGCCTGCCATGTTGACAAGCGGATGTGTGTTTTATTCTTTTGTTCTCTGTCAAGCAGATACGAGAAGCGTCGGCAGTTCAGCCGCACCGCAGCGCATGGCGCCCATCATCAGCCGTCCGAACTCTGGGCTTTCGTACGTCCAGAACTACCTAAATGCTAGTTTTTTTGCTGGTTTTTCGTGTAAATTTGAGTGGTTTACAGCAATAAAAGCCCGCGAAATCAGGGGAAATCAGCCGTCAATAAGCTCGAACTTGTACCCGACACCCCATACGGTTTTCAGGCACCACTTGTCGGATACGCCCTCCAGCTTCTCTCTCAGCCGTTTGACATGTACGTCAACCGTACGTGAGTCCCCGAAATAGTCAAAACCCCATACTTCATCCAGCAGCTGATTTCTGGTATACACCCGGTTGGGCGACGCGGCCAGATGATACAATAGCTCCATCTCTTTGGGCGGCGTGTCGATCTTCTTTCCATCGACAATGAGCTCATAGGATTCCAGATTGATCACAAGCTTATCAAAGGTGAGCTTCTTTTCAACCGGTGCGTCGGCATCGGTCCTGCGCATCACCGCATGGATTCGTGCCAGAAGCTCCTTGACATCAAAGGGCTTTGTCACATAGTCGTCCGCGCCCATGTCGAGGCCGTTAATCTTGTCTGAGGTTTCTCCCTTGGCCGTGAGCATGATGATAGGCGTTGAGGATTTCTTGCGTATATCGCGGCAAACCTCCCAGCCGTCCTTCACCGGCAGCATGATATCAAGCAAAACCACGTCGGGCTGAAACAGATCGAAGGTCGATTCAGCCTTCCCGCCGTCCTGCGCAATCATGACCTCAAAGCCGTCCTTACCCAGATACAGGCGCAGCAGCTCCGCAATATTGGCGTCATCCTCCACAATCAGCGCTCTTTTATTCATAGCCATTTGTCCTTCTTTGCATTAAGATTCTTAATACTATTATAACGCGGCCACCGCCTGAAAGGTTAAAAAAATGTAAAAATACGTTATTTCTTTAGAAATCGAGCTTCTCCAGTTCAACCAACGCGAGAATATAAATTTTCAGCGCTTCCTTGAAATACGCCCAGCATGCGCCCTCATCCGCACCATGAATGGGGCCGACGAAATCCGGCTGCGGGCGCTCCGGGTGCTCCGGTCCGAAGGACACACCGTTCGGAAAGTCCCGGGCATAGGTGCCGCCGCCCATGGTATAGGGCTTCGCGTTTTCCCCGGTCACCGCGTTATAAACGTCGATGCAGGTTTTGACTGCCGGATTTTCGGCGCTGATATAAAACGGCTCCGCGTCACGATCCACATAAACCGTCGCAAGCTCTCCCGCCCTTTCCCGGATCTGTGCGGCAATTCTCTCTCCGGAGGTATTGGTCGGGTAACGGCTGTCAATGACCTGGCAGATGTGTCCGTCTTCAATCCTGAGAACGCCGCCTACGATCGTCAAGGGCTTAAACAGTCCGTCGTCCGCCGCAACGCCGATGGCGCTGCCGTCGGTTGCGTCGTGCAGCTGCTTGAGCAGGGTAAAGAACGCGGCCTCCTCCCCTTTGACGATCTCTTGCTCCAACAGATAATTGACCAACACGCCGTTGGCATTCATGGTCCCGGCAGGCATGGCGGCGTGGCCGCCGATTCCTTTCGCAGTCAGATGCCAGAGGCCGTCATCCTCTTGCACGGAAACCCTGTCTGTCTCCGTGGGCCGCTCGCCCTTTACCCAGGCCTCCGCCTTGTCGGGGATGACATTGGCCGCGATGCCGCCCTTGAGCTTTACGACATTGCCCAACGGCAGCCGGGAAACAATACGGCCATGGAAGATTCCTTTCTCCCCGTTGCAGACCGGAAAGTCGGAGTCGGGGCTAAAGCAAAAAACCGGCGCAGGATAGTTTTTCAGATAATACTCCACATCTGCCATCCGTGTCTCCTCATTGGCGCCGAGCAGCGCGCGGATGCTGTACTTGAGCGGCAGCTTATGATCCTTGAGGAACTTGAGCGCATACAGGCAGAGGACAGAAGGTCCCTTATCGTCCATCACACCACGGCCGATCAGATAGCCCTCACGCTCACGCATGGTAAAGGGATCGCCTGTCCAGCCCTCCCCGGCGGGAACAACATCCACATGCGTGATCGTGGCCAGATACTCCTCCGCATCGCCGATCTGCGCATAACCGATCATATTCACACAGTTGACGGTATCCAGCCCCAGCTCCCGGGCGATCATCAAGCCCATATCCAGCGCCGCACGGGGTCCCTCGCCAAAGGGTGCGCCGGGCGCGGGTACGCCCTCTACACTGTTGATGGCAACAAGGCGGGCAATATCCCGGCGAATCTTTTCGTCGTTATCTGCAATGAAAGCATCAATCTCATGCATCATGGTCTCGTTCATTGACTTTCTCCTTTCAAATCTAACAAATAGACTATACATTTCCACATGGCATTTTTCAAGTCGTTGCGCATAAAAAGGACCCATCTCCTGCCACGCGCCAGAGATGGGACTTCGTTATTCCGTTTTTTTCAGCTTGCCTTTTCCCGCCTTAAAGTTCGGCTCGGTTCCGGCCACCAGCCTGCTGATATTGGCCCTGTGGCGAATAATCACCAGACACATGCTGAATGCCGCCAGCGCTATTTTCGGGTCTGACAGATGGAAGATACGCGCACCGATGAAAATGGCCAGCGCCCCGCAGATCGAGCCAAGCGACACCTTTTTGCTCAGCAGGACGCCGATCAGGAACGCGCCCACAACCACCAGGCCCACGCGCCAGTCGATCCCAAAGGCAATCGCCCCGCCAACGGAAACGCCTTTTCCGCCTTTGAATCCGTGCAGCACAGGATAGCAATGGCCAAAGATACATCCGGCCCCGGCAAACGCCAGTCCCACATCGCCAAACAGAGCTTGACCGATCAGCATACAGATGATCGCCTTGGCAGCGTCGGCGCACAGCGTAAGAACCCCGGCGCCCCAACCGAACACTCTGGTCATATTTGTCGCCCCGGCATTGCCGCTGCCCATCCGCCGGATATCTCCGCCGAACAGCCTGTTGGAAACAATGATAGAAAGGCTGGCTGAACCCAGGACATATGCGCCGGCAAACAGCGCAAAATAAGATAAAGCGGTCAGCATAGCGCCTCCATAAAGCCTAAAATCCTGTGGCCCGATCGATAACATCTCTGATGGGCATGCACACGACTGGTATTATAATTCACCGTCGCTTGCTTGGCAACAAAAAAACGGATATTGAACGCGTTTATTAATTCACAAGTCTGCGTTCTGTTCTTCCCGGACTGCGCGCTCAGCGTGCCCGGAGGTTCTGACCTCAATGCTTCCGCCGTTCGTCAGATCCTTCCCCTCCAGCAGCAGGAGCTTTTCCGCCAACAGTCTGGATAATCCGCCAATGACTGCCACGGAGGACACAAGATCCGCCGCATCGTCGGTGGATATCTCCGACTGTGACTCATGATCCAGAATTCCCGCCGCGGCAAGCCGTACCTGCTTAACGAAGTAGCTGCACGCAATCCGGTGGCGCTTCACATAGGCGCTGTAAACCCGCCTAAGGTCTTCTTCCTCAAGCCCCATGTGAATGATCGTCTGAAGGGTGGGAATGCTCAGGCTCTGCTTCAATGAGCAAACCATGATCAGATAAACGATGTGCACGCGATAGTATTTTTTCTTCACCGGTTCGGGCATAATCTTTTTCCGAACATAGTTGTTGATCGCGGCCGGGGTGATCACCTGTTCTTCCTTCAGTTCTGGCGGCATGTAGTCCAGATAGGATTTCAGCAGTGTCACCAGCTGATCCATATAAAGCCCAAAGTCCGGGATCTCCTCCCAGTCCGGCAGCCGGTAACTGTTGAGATATTTCTCCCAACGGCGCAGTTTTCCGGCAATCAGCGCTTTATCATATGCCATGTGCCTCTCCCTTTCCAACTTCTTTGAAAAGATTATAACACAATTAATCCAATAATCAAGCAGATTTGAAAAAACATATCAGTTGACATGATCTGTTAACTGTGATAATATAATTCGCGAGATTAGATCGAGCTTTTTTCTTCCATTGAATCCGTTACAAGGGAGACAGACTATGAGTAAAATCGCAATCGTAACCGGCGGCAGCAGCGGGATCGGCCGCTGTGTCTCGGCCAATCTGCTGGAAAGCGGCTGCCGCGTGTATGAGTTTTCCCGCCGCGATAACGCTGCCCCCGGCGTCGTACATATTTCCTGTGACATCACCGACGAGCGGCAGGTTCGTCAGGCGGTGGACGAAGTCGCCTCACGGGAGGGCCGGATCGACATTCTTGTCAACAACGCCGGCTTTGGCATTTCCGGCGCTGCGGAGACAACGCAGAGCGCTGCCTCGCACCGTCAGCTGGAGGTCAATCTTTTTGGCGCCGACAATGCCGTGCGCGCCGTTCTTCCCTATATGCGTCAGCAGCGGCACGGCCGTATTCTGTTCATGAGTTCCATTGCCGGCATCATTCCCATTCCCTTCCAGCTCTGGTATTCGGTGAGCAAATCCGCCATTCTCTCTTATTCGCTTGCCCTGCAAAATGAGATTCGTCCCTTTGGCATCACCGTCTGCGCCATCATGCCGGGCGACATCTCCTCCGGCTTTACCGACGCGCGTATGAAATCGGAAGTGGGTGATGATGCCTATTCCGGCCGGATTCAGCGCTCTGTTGCCGTCATGGAGCATGATGAGCGCAACGGTATGACCCCCGAATATGCGGCCAAGGTCATTGCCAAATATGCGCTGAAAGAAAAAAGCCGGCCCATGGTCGCTCTCGGCCTATCCTATAAGGGCGCGGCGGCGCTGGCCAAGCTCCTGCCTCGCGGACTTTCCAATCGCATCGTCGGGAGCATTTACGCAAAATAAACGCAGCTATTCTTGCTATGTGAGGAATCAAGCATGAGCTTTAAAATTCTGACGGATACCTCGGCCAATCTTCCGACGCCTCTTCTTAAAGAAAACAAAATCGGCGTAATCCCCTTCTACTATTCCATTGACGGCGTTGAGCACACCTGCCTGGATACCGAAAGCTTTGACGGGAAAGAATACTATGACCGGATTCGTAAGCGCGCCCGCGTCACCACCTCACAGATCAATCCGCAGATTTATGCCGATTTTATGGAGGAATACCTGAAAGCGGGCGAGGATGTTCTCTATATCAGCATGTCCTCCGGAATCAGCGGCTCCTTTAACTCCGCTCAGATCGGTGCGCAAATGCTGCGGGAAAAATACCCGGAGCGGGACATCCGACTGGTTGATACGCTGGGCGCCTCCCTTGGCGAAGGCATTCCGGTTTTGAAGGCCGTTGAGTGGAAAAATCAGGGGCTTGTTCTGGCGGAGGTTGAACGGCGTCTCAACGATCTCTGCAAGCGGATGTACCAGATTTTCAGTGTAGACGATCTGAATCATCTGCGTCGTACCGGCCGCCTGTCCAACGCCGCCGCTATTGTCGGCATGGTATTGCAGATCAAGCCGCTCCTGAAGGGCAATGAAATGGGTCAGATCGTCTGCATCGCCAAGGAACGCGGCCGAAAAAAAGCGATCCAGGCCCTGGCAAAGCGCTACGCTGACTTTGTGGTCGATCCTTCGCGGCAAATCGTGGGCATCGCCCATGCGGACTGTCAGGCCGACGCCGATTATCTGGCCGACCTTTTGCGCGAGGCCGCGCCCCCGCGGGAGATTTTGACCGTCATGTACGAGCCGGTCACCGGCTCCCACGTTGGCCCCGACACACTGGCGCTCTTCTTCGTCGGCGGCGAGGATGTGCGCTCCAAATAAAAACGACCCGAAGCGCGGAGACGTTCTCTGCGCTTCGGGTCATTTTCATTTCAGTGGCAGCCGCAGCCGCACTCGGGTCCGCAGTTGCAGGCGTCGCCGCAGCTGCAGCCACCGCCGCAGCCTCCGCCGTACGCTTCGCCCGGATCGATCGGCAGCTGGCCCAGGATCAGCAGATCCGCCGCGTCGTCCGCGCTGCCGCAGTAGCCCACGATGGGAACAATTCCGCTGCTTAAAAGCGCGGCCTTTGCCTCCGGCCCCATGTTTCCGCAAATTACCGCGTCAACCTTTTCTTCGCGCATCAGTTCCGACATGGCCGCATGTCCCTGCCGGTCCGACGCGTCCACGAGAATCTTGGTGCATTGGTTCACGTCTGCATTCACATAGTCGTAAACGGCAAACATGGCGGCATGGCCAAAATGCCCATAGATCTCGCCGTTATCATAAGCGACCGCAATCCTCATCTTATGCCTTCTCCTTCTCGATCACATCGACCAGGGCGCTGACATACTCGCCGGAAATGGATTCCACCTCCCCGGCGTCCACCATGGTGGCAATTACGGGGTCAATGGGCAGGCGGGCATAGTGCGGGATATGAAACTGCCTGGCCAGTGCCTCGGCCTTGCTCTCGCCGAAGATGGCGTGCTCCTTGCCGCAGTCGGGGCACTTGAAGTAGCTCATATTTTCCACGAGCCCGATCACGGGGATGTTCATCATATTGGCCATATTCACGGCCTTTTCCACGATCATCCCGACCAGATCCTGCGGCGAGGTCACAATGATGATCCCGTCGATGGGCAGCGACTGGAACACGGTCAGCGGCACATCGCCGGTTCCGGGAGGCATATCCACAAACATGCAGTCAACATCCGACCACATAACGTCCGTCCAAAACTGCGTGACAGCTCCGGCGATGACCGGGCCGCGCCAGACGACCGGCTCCGTCTCATCCTCGAGAATCAGATTGATGGACATGATCTGTAAGCCGGTATGGGTGCTGACAGGAATCAAATATTCATCCGTGCCGTAGCAGTGCTGGTGGATGCCGAAGGACTTGGGAACGGAAGGTCCGGTAATATCCGCATCGAGTACTGCACAGTTGTGGCCGCGGCGCTGCATCTCAGACGCCATGAGACATGTTACCAAGGACTTGCCGACGCCGCCCTTACCGCTGACGACAGCGATCACCTTTCGTACGGTCGAGCCCTCGCGCAGGGGCTTGAGAAAGCTCTCCGGTCTTCTTTCGGCGCAGCTTTCGCCGCAGGTGGAGCAATCATGGGTGCAATCGCTCATAGAATTTTCCCTCTCCTTTGTGTTGGGTTTGGTATTGGTATTATACCCGATTCTTCCAAATAGTCAATTCCTCGCGTTGCGCAGCGCGCGCACCAGGTACATGGCGGCAAAGCCGGTAAAGACGCCTGTAATCACGCCGGAGACCGCGAGGATCGGTGCATAAGCGAGAATACCCGGCGTTTTGACCACCAGCGCGCAGGTTCCGAGCTGGCCGGCGTTATGGGCCAGGGCAGCTAGGGCGCTGACAATCCAGAGCTGCCTTTCGTCGAAACGGCTCACCGTCAGGCACATGGCCAGATACGCGAGCAAGCCGCCCGCTGCGCTGAACAGCAGCGTGGAGGGGCTGCCGGCAAACATGGCGCCCATCACCACACGCATAAGCAGCACGGCTCCCGCTTCCTTTTTTCCAAGCAGCAGCATGGTAACCAGCGTGATGATATTGGCCAGGCCGAGCTTCACTCCCGGGATCGGCACCGGCGCGGGAATCTGATTTTCGATGACGAAGATGGTCAGCGCGATGGCGGTGAGCAGCGCCATAAAGACCAGCTTTTTTGTTTTACGCATCAATTTCGCCGCCTTCTATCTGAATCACCAGTCGGTGCGGCATGCAGACAATAGGGATACCGCCGCCGGTCAGCTGGCCCTGATGGACACAGATCTGATCCGGGCAGTCCGCGTAAACGACCGCGATGGCTCCGGGTGAGACCTGCACAATGTTCCTGCCGTTTCCGGTGTCGATATCGATATAATAAGGCTCCGTCACCTTGGTCAGGTCGACCCGGTCGACCTCTTCCCCATCGACGGAAATGACGGCGACGGTGCCACCTGTACTGCCGAGGTACAGCCACAGCCCAACCCCGGCCAGTAGGATCAGCGCAAAAGCGGCGATCCAGATCAGCGTTTTCTTTTTCATGATTCTATTTTAGTTGAATCCCCCATGGTTGTCAATAAGCCCTCTTTTGTGGTATAATAACCGCATTGCGGTTATTATACTGAATTCAAGTCGTTTTTCTCGCCGCTTACGCGGCAGCCGAAAAACATGACGATTATACCATAGCCACGCCGTGTCTATGGTATAATATAGAATTAGAGAATTACGGCAACGGAGGTGATACTACGGAGGGTCTTTCTGCCTACATGCTGGCGTTGAGTAAATACGTGCTCATCATTCTGTCGCTGGTGCTGATCATCCGTTGTATCCGCTCCATGCTCTCCGACCGCTATGAGCCGGAAATCTGGGCCTATCTCCGCTATGGGGAAACGACCTATACTCTCACCCACTGGGAAACCATTATCGGACGTTCGCTCAACGCGGACGTACGCGTGGTATCTCCCGGCGTTGGGCGGGTGCACGCGGTGCTGCGGCGAAACGACAAGGGACGCTGGCGTGTGTATGACATTTTCTCCAAGGGCGGCGTTTGGATCAAAAGCGTCAAGGCCGGGCCGGAAGGCCTTCCCGTTGAAAACGGGGATGTCATCAACGTCGGCGGTGAGAAGCTTCGCTTTCGAGAGGTCACCCTGTCCAAGCGGGAGAAGCTGGAATCCAAACGTACCGTGGCCGGCCTCGGGATCTCCCCCGCCGTTACGCTGTTGGAGCTGACGGTATTTCAGCTGTGTCTGCTTTTACAGCACTACTTCTCTGCCGAAGGAGACACACTGCGGGCCATTGCCCTTGCCTTTGTTGCGCTGATTGCGCTGGAATGGATCTGTTACAACGCCATGCGTGTTATCAACCGCTCCGGCTTTGAAATTGAGACGCTCGCCTTCTATCTTACCTCCATCGGCATGTCTGTCGTTGCCTCCTCCGCGCCGGAGGACATGTTCAAGCAGATTCTGCTCACCATTGCGGCGGTTGTGTTGTTTGTGCTCCTCGGCTGGTGGCTGCGGAAGCTGGACCGCGCGATGTCCGCGCGTTTTTCCGTTGCGGTGATTTCTGTTCTCCTGATGCTCGTGAACATCGTGTTCAGCGATGCGCTTCTCGGCGCGCGCAACTGGCTGAACTTTGCCGGGTTCTCCTTCCAGCCCTCGGAGCTTGTCAAGGTCGGATATATCTATGTCGGCGCGTCGACATTGGATAAGCTCTTTCGTCGGCGGAACCTGTATATGTTCATTCTTTTTTCCACCTTTTGTGTGGTTTCCCTTGCGCTGATCGGGGACTTTGGAACTGCCTTCATCTTTTTTGTCACCTTTCTGGTGATCTCTTTTCTTCGCTCCGGCTCCGTCGCAACGGTCCTGCTTGCCGTCACGGGCGCGGGTCTTGCCGGTTTCCTCGCCGTCAGTGTCAGGCCCTATATTGCCCGGCGTTTTTCCACCTGGGGCCATGTGTGGGACGATGTGTACGGCGCCGGATTCCAGCAGTCCCGTGCCATGTCGGCCGCCGCCTCCGGCGGCTTGTACGGCAAGGGCGCGGGCGGCGGCTGGCTCAAGGATATTTTCGCCGCCAACACGGACATGGTCTTTGCCATGGTTTGCGAGGAGCAGGGGCTGATTATTGGTGTGATCATGGTGCTGGCCGTTCTGGTGCTGGCCTTCTTTGCCGTGCGCACCGCACGGCAGGGGCGTTCTGCCTATTACTCCATCGCTGCCTGCGCCGCCATGAGCATGCTGCTTGTGCAGCTTGGGATGAACGTTTTCGGTTCCCTCGACATTCTGCCCTTTACGGGCGTAACCTTCCCCTTCGTCTCAAAAGGCGGTACTTCCCTTTTGTCCTGCTGGATGCTGATGGCCTTTATCAAGAGCGCCGACAACCGTCGGGACGCGAGCTTTGCTGTCCGTTCCGCTGCGCAGGATGAGCCGGATGACGGCGAGGACGAGGATCTGTCAAGCTGGGAGGTGTGGCAGCCACGAAAAAAATAACCAATCGCGCGTTTTCCGTGCTGCTGATTGCCGCGCTGGTCATTTGCGGCATGGTAACGTATTTGCTGCGCTATGTGGACCACGGGAAGGAATGGGCCCTGTATTTTTCGCGGGCCAACTCCGGCTCCACCGGGCAGCTGGTCGACCGCAACGGCATCACCCTGGCCTACTTTAACGGCGTCGACAATTACTTTTCCCCTGACCGTATCACCCGTGCGGCCAATTATCACGTCACCGGCGACTACTGGGGCCGCACCGGCACCGGCATCCTCTCGCGCTACTGGAACGATATGCAGGGCTTCAGCCTGCTGACCGGCACCACGCGGAAGGAAGACAGTCTCCTGACGCTCTGCATTGACGCGCGTCTCAACGATCAAATCTATCTCTCCCTGGGTGAGGAGAGCACCGGCTGTATGCTGGTGTGCAACTACCGTACCGGAGAGCTCTTGGGCATGGTATCCACCCCCTCCGTCGACCCGATCGACGGAGAAGGCGCCGTGCGGGACGGTGCCTTTATCAACCGCTGCCTTTCCGCCTCTTATACTCCCGGTTCCATTTTCAAGCTGGTCACCGCGGCAGCCGCAATTGAAAACCTCCCCAACCTCAGCCAGCGCACCTGGTATTGTGAGCATGAGGTCAAAATTGCCGGCGTTCCCATTACCTGCATGGCCGATCACTATACGCAGACCTTTGAGCAGGCCCTGGCCAACTCCTGCAACGTGGCCTTCGCCCAGATCGCCGTCGAGCTGGGTCAAAGCACCATGATCCAATATGTCACCGACTACGGCTTTCTGAGCGGGCACAGCATCGACGGTATTCCCACCGTCAAGGGCAACTATCCCACGGAGTTTGTGGGCGATCCGGAGACAGGCTGGTCCGGCATCGGACAGTCCACCGACCTTGTCTGTCCCTATTCCATGCTGCGCTTCCTCTGCGCGGTGGCAAACGGCGGCACGCTGGTGGAGCCGCACATCTTACAAAACGACACCCCGGCAATTACGCAGCTGGTCAATCCCAACACGGCCGACCGTCTCGGGCAGATGATGAACTACAACGCCGTGGAGCACTATCATGCCGAAACCATGTTTCCCGGCATGACCGTCTGCGCCAAAACCGGCACCGCGGAGCTTGGCGACGGGACTAGCCATTCCTGGTTTGTCGGCTTCCTTGCCGATGCGGATCACCCCTACGCCTTTGTAACACTGGTCGAGCGCGGCGGCTTCGGCATCACCGCGGCCGGCTCTGTCGCCAGCGAGGTCATGCAGTGGGCCGTTGAGAATCTGGACGCCTGAGCCTCACACTCTACACATAAGGAATTCTCCCTATTATGACAGATATATCCGTACACGAACTGGTCAAGTCCTTCGAGGTCGGCAAAAACGTCCTCGACGGTCTGTCTTTTTCCATCACCTCCGGGGAACGCGTTGGTATCCTGGGTCATAACGGCTGCGGCAAGACGACGCTCTTTCGCATTCTGGTGGGCGAGCTTCGCTATGACGAGGGCGAGATCGCCATTGCCCCCTCCAAGCGGCTCGGGCTGATTTCCCAGATCCCTGTCTACCCGGAGGGCTGGACGACGGAAATGGTGCTGCGGGATGCCTTTCGCCGTCTCCGTGCCATCGGGGACCGTTTGGATGAACTGGCCCTTCAAATGGAAACCGATCAATCCCCTGCCCTGCTGCGGGAATATGATATGCTGCAGGAGGACTTTCGTCGTCTCGGCGGCTACGACATGGACGTGGAGCTCTCCCGTGTGGCCAACGGCCTGGACATTCCGCCCGCCATGCTCTCCCAGTCCTTTGACTCCCTCTCCGGCGGCGAGAAAACCCGTGTAAATCTGGCCCGCCTCATTCTGGAGAACACCGACATTCTCCTCCTGGACGAGCCGACCAACCACCTTGACCTGCACGCGACCGAATGGCTGGAGGACTATCTGCTCCACTTCAAGGGCACCGTGCTTGCTATCAGCCATGACCGCTACTTTCTCGACAAAATCGTCCAGCGTTCCATTGAGATCGTTGACGGCAAGGCGGAATTCTACAGCGGCAATTACAGCTTCTATGTGGCCGAGCGACAGCGCCGTTTTGAGGAAAAGCTCAAAAAGTTTGAAAAGGACCAGGCCAAGATCGAGCAGCTGACCCGTGCGGCCGAGCAGATGCATCTCTGGGCCTTTATGGGAAACGATAAACTGCACAAACGCGCCTTCTCTATGGAGAAGCGGATTGAAAAGCTCAATCAAACTGTCAAGCCCACTGAGCAAAAGAAGCTGACTGTTAAATTCAAGCAGCGGGATTTTGACGGGGACGAGGTTCTTGTCATGGACGGCATCACCAAGGGCTTTGGCGCGCGTGTTCTGTTTTCCGGTATCGAAGCCCTGGTCACCGGTGGCGAACGCATTGCCCTCATCGGCGATAACGGCACCGGGAAATCCACCCTTGTCAAGCTTATCATGCACGAGGAGAAGCCGGATGCCGGTTACCTGTATTTAGGGCCAACGGTGCGCACCGCTTATTTGCCGCAGATGGTATCCTTTTCCGACGAACACCGCACCGCGCTTGACACCATGCTGTACGACTGCCGCTGTCAACCGCAGGAAGCCCGGGATCGGCTGGCCGCCTTCGGCTTTCGGGGGGAGGATGTGCTGACGCCGGTCGGCGCTCTGTCCGGCGGAGAAAAAAGCCGCCTTCGTCTGTGCATGCTCATGGGCGGCAACATTAACTTTCTGATCCTCGACGAGCCGACCAACCACCTGGACATCGCCAGCCGCGAGTGGATGGAGGACGCCCTGTCCGACTATGAGCAGACTCTGCTCTTTGTCTCCCATGACCGATACTTTATTGAGAAATTCGCAACCCGTATCTGGGAACTGAACGACGGGCAGATCACGGATTTTCGCGGCGGTTACCGGGAGTACTGCGCCTGGCGCGAGCGGCAGGCTGTCTTCCAGCAGAACGACCGTCAGCGGGAGAAAGAAAAGAAAAAGGAAACAAAACCCAATTCGCAGCGTCCAAAAAACAATGACAAGGCGCTGGCCAGACTGGAGCGCGAAATCGCGCGCCACGAGGAAATGGTTGCCGAGCTCGACCGGCAGGCTGAGATAAACGCCACCGATTACCAAAAGCTCATGGAGATTGTCAGCGAGAAGGAATCCTTGGAGGAAGCGCTCTTGTCGTTATATGAACGCTGGGAGGAACTGAGTGAATGAAAAAATATCTGTGGGCAATTATCGCGGCGGCGCTTTTGCTGTTGGCCGGCATATTGCGCTTTGGCGCGGGGATACATTATCCGGCCTATACGCTCGGCGCTGTCGCGGCCTGCCTTGTCATATGGCATTTTCGCAGTAATCTGACCGTGCTGGTGCTGATTCTGGTCAACGCCGCGCTGTTTCTGCGCTTTGCGCTGCGCGGCTATAACTGGTGGGCCTATGCGCTGCTGTTTGTCGCGGCGCTGCTTCTCCTGCACCGCTTTCTGCCGACGCTCTGGTGGCGGACGCTGCTGGTACTGGTCTGTGTCGGCCTTGCTTATTTCTGCTATGTGGAAAGCTTTATCATCAAAAACGCCCGCACGGACGAAACCCCCCAGCGTGATTACCTGATCGTCCTGGGCGCGGCGGTATATAAGGATCAGCCGTCCCTTACGCTGGTTCGTCGGCTGGAAGGCGCGCTGGATTATATGCAGACCTACCCCGAGAGCGTCGCCATTCTCAGCGGCGGCATGGGTCCCGGGGAAACCGTCACCGAAGCCCAGGCCATGTATGATTGGATGCTTGCGCAGGGTGTAGATCCCGGCCGTTTGATCATGGAACCGAAGGCCACCTCCACCGAGGAAAACCTCGCCTTCTCCTTTTCCATGATCCGCCAGCGCGGAGATGAGCCGGACGGCCATGTCGCCATTGTCTCCAGCGCCTACCACCTCTATCGCGCCAAGCAGCTTGCCGCCCTGCAGGGTGTAAACGACGCCGCCGGCGTTGCGGCGCCCTGGGGCTACTTCTTCGTCATGCTCAATTATTTTATCCGTGAGGCATTCGGCGTGACCCATCTCTGGGTCTTTGGCCGCTGAATACAGGGAGCGCTATGAAAGAGAAAGAATCCTTCCCCCGTCTCAATCGATCCTATATTGCGGCAGCGCTTGTCTGTCTCGGATTTTTCCTGCTGCTGTTTGTCTGCAATCACTTCACCGATCTTGTAGCCGATGACTATCGCTACTGCTTCAGCTATGCCGACGACAGCCGGATCACGTCCGTCGCGGACATTTTCCCTTCCATGGCGGCCCACCGGCTGGGCATGAACGGGCGCGTCATTGCGCACTTTCTGGTGCAGCTGTTTCTGCTGCTGCCAAAGGGCGTTTTCAATGTGGTCAACAGTCTGTTCTTCGTCGCGCTGGTCTGGCTGCTTCACCGTCTGGCTGTCGGTGGGGCCAGGCCGAACGTCCTGCTTTTGCTGTGCGTTTTTGGCTGTCTCTGGATCTTGCAGCCGGAATTCGGGCAGGTCTTCCTCTGGCTGGACGGCTCGGTCAACTACCTGTGGTGCGCGGTGCTGTGTCTGCTCTGGCTTCTTACCTTTGTTCGTGAATTCCGGGACAATGCTGATCCCGGGACATTTGGCCGGATTCTGTTCATCCTATATTCCTTTCTCGTCGGCGCATACTCGGAAAACGCCACCGTCGCCATGGTAGCCATGGGTTTGCTTTTCCTGGCGCTTGACAAGTTTTACCGCAAACGGCCTCTCCGCATGTGGATGGCGCTTTCCCTCCTTGCGATGCTTGCCGGCTTTTTGTATATGATGTCGGCCCCGGCGGAGACTGTGAACAAATCCGCGCAGATGACGCTCGCGGTTCTGCTCTCCAACTTTGTGGAAACCGGTCTGTTTTACCTGCGCTTTTGGCCCTTGATGCTCAGTTACGTGCTGTTCTATTGTCTCTCTGTCCGCCGTGGCGTCAGTCTCTCGGAACGGGTTCTCTCGCTTGTTTTCCTGTTTGGTTCTCTGGCCGGGCATTTTGTTCTGACCTTCGCCATGTATTGTGCCGGGCGCAGTACCTATATTGGCCTTGTTCTCCTGATTGCGGCCAACGCCGTTCTTTTTGCCCGACTCTTTGAAAAGCCGGGGAAATCCCCCCTGCTTCTTCTCTGCACCCTCTGCCTGGTCGTCACCGTCTGGCGTGTCGCCGTCGGTGTGCAGGATATCCGCCGCACCCATATATTGCTGCGCTATAATCAAGAGCTGATCGAGGCCTGTGTTGCCGACGGAGAGCGGGATCTCCAGGTCCCGCGTCCTTATGCCCGTACCAAGTACAGCGCCATGGAGGGTCTGGCCTATCTCAATACCGAGGACCCCAACGATTGGCCCAACGTATACATGGCGAAATACTACGGGGCAAATTCCATCATTGGTTACTGATTGTGAAGGGAGTCGTCTCATGCCAAAGCTGAGCATCATTGTTCCGGTCTATAATGTGGAGGATTATCTGCCCGCCTGTCTGGACTCTGTTTTGTCCCAGCCCGCCTCCGATTATGAGCTGATCATTGTTAACGACGGCTCCACCGATGGCTCCCTTGCCGTGGCGGAGCGGTTTCAGGCGCAGTTTCCGGAACGGATCACCCTCATTACAACAGAAAACGGCGGCTTGGGAAGTGCCCGAAATGTGGGTCTGGAGGCTTCCCAGGGCGAGTTTGTGTTCTTCCTGGACAGTGATGACAGTCTTGCTCCCGGCGCCTTGGTTGAAATGCTCTCTGCTCTTTCGCCGGATCGGGACATGGTCATCTTTGATTTTGTCACCGTCAACCCGGAGGGTAAAACCCTTGAGCGTCTTCCCGGCTGCAAGCGCCGCGGTGCGGTCAGCCTGGAATCCTATCCGGAGCTTCTCATGGAATTGCCATCAGGCTGCAATAAAATCTGCCGCCGCAGCCTGTTTCTTGACAGCGGCATCCGCTTCCCTGCCAGAGTGTGGTATGAAGACCTGCGCACCATGCCGAAGCTCTATCTATTGACCGACCGCATCTGGTCTGAAGACGCCGCCTGGTATCGCTATCTCATCCGCCCCGGCTCCATCACCAAGGGCGCCAGTCTTCCCCGGAACCTGGAAATCATCGACGCCGTTGACGATTTGATCGGCTATTACAAGCAGGCCGGCGCCTACGAGCGCTTCAAGCCCCAGCTGGACTTTGTCGCTTTCTATAATCAATTTCTGACTGCGATTGTCCGCGTCTGTGTTGCCGACGCTTCCAGCCCGCTTGCCGGTCAGCTGCGCGGCGAATACCTCAAGCGCTTCCCCGACTTTGCGGATAATCCCTACTTTCAGGCCATGCCGCGCAAGCACCGCCTGCTGACTGAGCTGATCATCGACAAGCTGTACCATCCTCTCGGTCTGATTATGCGGCTCAGCAATCGCGTTAAGCGATCCGCCCATTGAGGAGGACGTCATGAAAAAGCTCAGCGTTATCATCCCCGTCTACAATGTGGAGGCCTATCTTGCCAAGTGCCTCGACTCCATTCTGACAGTCCCCTCGGCCGATTACGAAATCATCATCGTCAACGACGGCTCCACCGACGATTCCCTCGCCGTGGCTGAACAGTACCGTCGCATGCATCCGTCTCTGATCCGTGTGATCACAACCGAGAATCAGGGCCAGGGCAGCGCCCGCAACGTTGGGATTTCGCTTGCCGAGGGCGAGTTTCTCTATTTTATCGACAGCGACGACTATCTTGCCGAGGGCGGGATGCAGGGGATTCTCTCCTGTCTGGACGAAGAATTTGACATTCTGATCTTCGATTCCATCGCTGTCACCGGCACAGGCAAGCAGCTCAAGTACATGGCCGGCTGCACCCACACCGGCAGCTTGAGCTTAAAAGAACACCCCGGCCTGATTCTCGAAGGCCCGGATGTCTGGAACAAGATTTTCCGCCGCAGTCTCTGGATCGAAAGCGGCGTCCGCTTTCCCACCCGCGTATGGTTTGAGGATCTCCGTGCCGTGCCGAAGCTGTACTATTATACGGACCGCATCCTCTACCGTCCCGAAGCCTGGCACCGCTACTTACAGCGCTATAACTCGGTCACAAACACCACCAAGGCGATGCGAAACCGGGAGATCATCCCGGCGGTTGATGACGTCATCAGCTTCTACCGGGCCAAGGGTATGGGTGAAACGCTCAAGGCGGAGCTTGAATATCTGGCCTTTTACTGTCAGTTTCTCACCTCGTCAGTGCGGGCAAACAATGCCGACTGGAACAGTCCGGTGCAGGAAGAACTGATGCAGGATTTCCTGACGAAATTCCCCGATTACCGCAAAAACCCCTATGTTTGTTCGATGCCGCGCAAGCACAAGCTTCTCACCTTCCTGCTCCTGCACCGCATGCGTTTGAGCGTACACATCCTCATGAAGCTCAATACCCTCGTCAAGGGAAAGACCTCCGGCTGAGCCGGAGGTCTTTCCCTTTTTGATCCTATGCCTTTTTTTGCATTCCCGCATTCAGCTTCAGGATCGTCTGGCTGAGACCCGCCAGACCATGATAGTTCAAAAACATGATGATTCTACGGTTTCTGGACTCCCGCTGAAAGCTCTTGCAGGCGAGCAGCCGCGGGATCTTCACCTGCGCGTAATCGCGGAAATGCTGCAAAACCTCTTTCTTATCCGGGCTGTCCTGCCTGGCCAGTCTGCTGATCGAATCCAGAATGACGTGGTTCACGACAAAAAACTCAAAGTCATCCCGTCGTCCGGCGGGAATCAGCTCCTGCTCGATCATGTCCATGATCTGCAGCATGTCCAGATTCTTGGCCGCGTTGTTGTTGTGCATGGTCGACGGCTGTCCGCGTCGGTAGATATACAGTGGCTCATGGATAAACACCGTCTTTACGGAGCGAACCAGCATCACCGCGGAGAAATAAAAATCCTCATACCACAGTCCTTCCGGAAACCGGAGCGCTCCGATTCGGTCGCGTCGAAAAATCTTATTGCAGGAGGAACCGGCCGAGCTGAGCGGATGGTCCTGAAACGCCGCCGGTAAAACCTTTTCGGTGCCGTCGGCGTAGTGCTCGAGGAAATCGCAAACGACGACATCGGCCTCGGTCTCCTCTGCCTTTGTGCAGAGCTTTTCGTACATATCGGGCGTGATCCAGTCGTCACTGTCCACGAAGCCGACGAACCTGCCGCGCGCGATTTCCAGCGCAAAGTTTCTGGCTCTACCCTGCCCGCCGTTTTCAATGTGCAGGACGCGAATCCGCGCCGGGTTTGCATCGGCATACGCGTCTGCGATTTTCCCGGAAGCGTCGGTTGACCCGTCGTCCACCAGAATGATCTCGTAATCCTCCACCGTCTGAGCCAGCAGAGAGTCCACGCACGCGCCGAGATATTTTTCCACGTTGTAAACCGGGACAATAATACTCAGCTTCATAACCACTCTCCTCTCCAATTGTTGATCCGGCTCGACGGGTTGATCGCCGTCTGATAGTGGATCAGGCCGAGCACGAGAGAGAGGTAAACCGACACATTGGGCCGACGCAGCACAGCGCCGGAATACTGGGCGATCCCGATCAGCATGACAAAGGTGAGCAGCAGGATAAAATTATCCGCGGTGAACGCGCTCTTAAAGTCTTTCGCAAGCCTGCGCAGGATCAGATACAGGAAGTACAGCACAAACCCGACGTAGGCGGCAAAGCCCACATATCCGTAATAGTAAAAGATTGCCGGCCAATCGTTTTCCAGATCCATGCGGCCGTTGATCCATGCACTGGAGCAGTCGATGCCGAAGAACCTTGTCAACGTGTCGCTGTGATCCCACATCAGCTTTACGTAGGTTCTCTTTAAAACCCTTGTATTGAGCAGTATGGAAGCGTCCGTAGTGAAATCGTACTGTTCGATGATTTCGTCAAAGTCAAAGCGCTCAAACAGATCCGGGCAGAGGTTCCACAGGCACTTCCAATAGTAGTCGAAATAAACCGTGTGCAGCTCAGGGTCGGAAAGGATCTCTTCCTTTGTCACCGTATCCGGCGTATAGCTTGCAATGTCAAACTCTTCCACGAATTCATTCTGAGTTTTTTCCATGAAGCTGCTCTGCGCCTGTTTGATCTTATACTTCGGTGTCAGCGGATAGGCAGCGGCGGAAAGCACCGCCATAACGACCAGCACCAGAACAGCCAGCCGGTTTACCGCACAGCCCCGGATCTTTCTCTCCAGCGGCAGAAAAATCGCAAATCCGATAAAGATCAGAAAGATGGACAGATAGCAGGTCATGGTCCCGTTGATGATCAGGCAGACGGCCGTCAGCACCGGAACCAACACATTGACAGGCTTCTTGTCAGATTTCACCGCGCAGAAAACCGCAAAGGCGGCTAACACGACCAGGATCGTACTGTTGGCAGTCCGGTTATCGTCGATCACCCAGCCGCTTACGCCGAGTCCCTCCCCGTAGGTCACATTCCCGGTGTTCGTCAGGATCGACAGGCCCAGGGCCAGCGCCGTGATGCCAGCGGCGAAGAACAAGCCCCAATAGGCCTGGTTTCTCGTCTGCGCATCGCGGATCGCAAACACGAAGCAAATTGCCAGAATCGGCATCTGTGCCGTCTTTGCGGTATAGGAAATCTCATAAAAAAGACTCGTGGGTCCGATCCGGATAACGTTGATTAGATGCAGCAGGCATACGACCCCGACCGCGGCAAGCGCCGCAGCCAGGCGGAGCTTGTCTTTTTTCCCGGGCAGCTTGATCAGCAATACCACCGGCAGCGCTATCATGATCAGCAGGCGCACGATCCCGGCCAGTGTTCCGTCCGGGCTCTTGGTCCAGAAGGCGATGATATCCAAAACCGGCTGAAGAATAATCAGCAGCATCAACCAGTGATTGCGGAACAACAGGCTTCTCCTATTCACTTTTCTCAGTCTATCGCTCATCCTATCACCGTGTACCATTTCTCCGCCACGCGCTCGCGGCTGAATTCCTCCGCGTTTTGCCGCGCCTGACAGCCCATTCTCGCTCTGTCCTCCGGCGCGTTCATCAGCGCCGCCAGCTTATCCTCATATTGTGCCCTGTTCCCCTCCGGAATCAGATAGCCGTCCACACCGTCGTGCACTACAAAGCCCGGGCCGACGCGCACATCATAGGCCACAATTGGCAGCGCACAGCTCTGTGCCTCCAGCAGCACGAAGGGCAGGCCCTCCGACTGGGAGGACATGGCAAACACCGAAGCCCGGCACATCTCCTGCTCCACCAGGGCATTGTCCATCTGCCCGGTAAGCTCAATATAGTCGGCGTGGTTTTTCTCCACGGTCTCCCGGAGCTTGGGCAAATCCTCGCCGTCCCCGATGAGCTTGAGCTTCCAATCCGGGACACGCGCATGCATGTGGATAAACTGCTCCACCAGCAGATCGAAACGCTTGACCTCGGTCACGCGCCCCACGGCAATGACGGTTTTCTCCCGCCTGTCATCTGACGGCGGTTCCGGGTAGTAGTCCAGGAAATTCGGCATATAGATAAGCTCGGTGTGGTCATTATGCCCCTTCATGATCGCCGCCGCTTCATCTACCAGTTGAGGCGTCAGCAGCGCCAGTATATCCAGGTTTTTGTACCCGTGTTTAAACGCCCGGACATATTTTCGTTCAAAGCAATGATCATGATGCAGCTGGCCAATCTTTAAAACGTCCTTTGCCCCGTAGCGGGACAGCGGCAGATTATCCTCATGCCGCGTCGTTATGATGACGCCCTGCGTTGTGTTCTTAATCATTTTCCGCACAACGCTTTTCTTCCCCGTCAGGATCCGCAGGCTCCGCAGACTCTCCTTCCAAAAAGCGCACAGATCGCGATTTCGGATCGCTGCCTTCCACTCCTCCCGGTTCGGCACATCCCGCAGCAGATATCGCACGCTGACGCGCTCGTCGATCGGCAGGGCCGGGGACCCCGGGAGCTTGTACACGCTGTACAGCCGCACATCGTAGCGCTCGGCAAAGAGGTTGGCCATGCTCATAATGGCTTTTTCCACGCCGCCGACGCCAAGATGCAGCGCGATGATATTGACCTGCTTTTTCTTCTCTCCGTCGTCCGGCGGCTCCTCGGTCAGTGCCGTGACCCGCCGCAAAATCTCCCCGTTATACGCTCTGAGATCGTCGCAGTGCTTTTCCGCGCGCTTTGCGGCGATCATAGCCTCCGCAACGTCTTCATAGCCCACAAGCCCCTCGCTGTAGATCTCCAGATTTTTCGTGCAGTACAGCGGCAGGCCGAGCGCCGTCGCCTCCATGACATTGAGCGGCTGGCCCTCGTATCGGGAGGTTGAGAGGAAGGCGTCCATCTCCTTCATATAAACATAAGGGTTCTTTTTTGGGCCGAGAAAGGTCACATAGTCCGTCAGTCCCAGGCTGTCCCGCTGGTACTCCAGCATCAGCCGCTTGTCGCCGTCCCCAATAATATACAGATGCACATCGTCACGGGCCCGGACGACCTTGCCAAACTCCTCGAGCATGATGTCATAGCCCTTCTGGTGGCACAAGCGCCCCAGCGCGACAAAATTCAGCTTGCTCTTGTCCACGGCAAAGTCGACTTTTTCCGTCATCCTCGTAAAGATTTCCCGCGTGTCAATCGTATTTTGGATCACGGTGAACTTCTTATCGTACATGCCGCTGCATTCCTTGAACGGCTCGATCACGCCCTTGGACACTCCGACGAATTCATCGTAATATTTAAATTTATCCTTGAAGTTGTGCCACAGCACCCGGTACTTCCATTCGTTTTCAAGCTTCACATTCACATTGTTGTGAATCCACATCACGCGCCGTTTGGCCGGAACCGTCAGCGCCCCCAGCGCGCAGGAGAACTGATAAGAGTTAAAATCGATGGCGACGTCGTATGGCTCCTTCACGTCGGAGAAATCCAGCGACACCAGATTTTTTGCCACATCGAAGGGAATAAAAGAATACATGCGCGGAATGTGCCTGAGATATTTAATATTCAATTGTTCCGGGAATTGCACATCCCAAAAGCTTTTTTTATCGGACAGATACAGATCGACCTGATAGTTTTCATAGTCGAAGTTCATCAGCAGATTCGCAATGGATTTCTGAATTCCGCCGACGTCCAGATTGTCCTGAAAAAAGGCGATTCTCTTCATGCGCCAAGCCCTCACTTTGATCATTGCCTTTTTATTTTATCCCAAATTCTCCGCCGTGTAAAGTCATACCGCACACATAGCAAAAGGCATCTTCCTGACGGAAGATGCCTTTTGCATTTGTCTTACAGACGCTCCTTGACCTTGGCGCTCTTGCCGACGCGATCGCGCAGGTAGTAGAGCTTCGCTCTGCGAACCTTGCCCTTGCGGACGGTGGTAACAGAGACGATGGAGGGAGAGTGAACCGGGAAGACCTTCTCGCAACCGACACCGTAGGAAATACGGCGGACGGTGATGGTCTCGTTGATGCCGCCATGCTTCTTGGCAATGATGGTGCCTTCAAAAGCCTGGGTGCGCTCACGGTTGCCTTCCTTGACCAGAACGAGAACACGGACAGTGTCGCCCACGTTCATTTCGGGCAGTTCCTTCTTCATGTACTGCTCGGAGAGAACTTTAACCAGATCCATAATATGATCCTTCCTTCATATAGACGTTCATGCCAGAGGGCGCAGCCTTAGCAGCGGACCGCCTGATTCAGTGCCCGGCGGCCAAGCCGCACAAGCTTTGGTATAATAACACATTTTTTCCGCTATTGCAAGTCCTTTTCAGTGGAAAATCTCCATATTTTCATGATAGATTTCACGCCGTGTAAACTTGGCAAAGTCTGGCTCCAGCTCCGGCGCCAGCTGCCGCAGCGCGTCGGCCAGCAGCGCGGGGTTCAGCGTCGGCTCCTGCGCAGAAATGACCGCCTGCACTGTGACCGCGTCCTCCCCCGCTTCGCACTGAATACTGCGGATGGCGGGTTTGATGTCGCTTTGCCCCATACCCCGCTTGGTCTTCTTCTCGATAACGATCTCATCGGCGGCATAGAAGTCGTTGAGCGCCTCGGCCATCTCATGGGGATCTCTGTCATCGTATTCAAAGCAGCCCTCGACCCACAGATATTTCAGCGCCGCCACCTTTGTCTCCGGGACATAGCAGTCCGTCACGCGGATTCCCTCCGGCATCACGGCCGTGAGCTTCCCCGGCAGCAGGGCGATGTCTGCCTCCCCGTTGAGCTTAAAATCCATCAGCTCGCAGGTGCTCGCCATGCCCACCGAGAGCGGCAGCGCAATGGAAATCTGCGGATGGGGATTAAAGCCCTCGGAATATTTCAGCTCGTACCCCGCCCTGGAAAAGGCGCGCTGCATCGTGTGCATCAGATCCAGGTGGGAAATGTATATGGCCCGGTCCGTTTTTTCAAAGCGCAGTCTCAGCTTATCCATCGCAGCGGCCTCCGTTCATCAGCTTCAGTGCGCCGCAGGCCGCGCACTGATGGCGGCAGTCCGGCGACAGCGTAGAGGAGTAGCATTTCTCCCGTTCCTTCACCAGGTGCGCCTTGCGTACGCCCACATCGATCATATCCCAGGGCAAGACCTCATCCACGCTTCTTTCCCGCGCAGCATAGAAATCCGCGTCCAGTCCCGCGTTTTCCAGCGCGGCCATCCAGGTATCGAAGCTGAAATAGTCGCTCCACGCCTCCAGGCGTCCGCCTTTGCGCCAGACCTCCTCCAGCACGGGTCCGAGCCGCCGGTCCCCGCGGGAAAGTACGGCTTCAACAATGCTGGTGTCCGCGTCATGCCAGTTATAGACAACGTTTCTGGCGTTGATGCTGCTGCGCAGAAGATTGACCCGGCGGAGATATTCCTCCCTGCTGATCTGGGGCTCCCATTGAAAAGGACTGTGCGGCTTGGGAATAAAGCAGGAGGTGGAAACGGTGATCTTCACGCCGCGGTTTTTATTCTTTGCGTTTTCCCTCCAGCAGTGTAAAATCTGCGCTGCCATGTCTGCAATGCCGACAATATCCTCATCGGTCTCCGTCGGCAGGCCGAGCATATAATAGAGCTTGACCGTGTTCCACCCGCCTGCGAAGGCGATGGCGCAGGTGTGCAGCAGCTCTTCCTCGGTGACGTTTTTGTTGATGGCGTCACGCAGGCGCTGGCTGCCGCCTTCCACGGCGAAGGTCAGGCCGCTTTTTCGTACCTTTTGCAGCTTTTCCATAATGTCCATGGAGAAGTTGTCCGCCCGCAATGACGGCAGCGACAGTCCGATGCTCCGGCTTTCGCAATAATCCAGCAGCCCGTCGCACAGCTGAGTCAGCGGGCGGTAGTCGCTGGTGCTTAGGGAGAGCAGCGTCACATCCTCATGCCCCGTATTTTTCAGCGCCTCGATCCCCTGCTTCACCAGGGTGTCCGGTTTTTTCGCGCGGATCGGGCGGTAGATATACCCCGCCTGGCAGAACCGGCAGCCGCGCACGCAGCCGCGAAACAGCTCCAGGTTGACCCTGTCGTGGACGACCTCGGTGGACGGGACGATGGGATTGGTCGGATAGGGCGCGTTGTCCAGGTCGACGATCACGCGTTTGGTGACCTTCTCCGGCGCGCCGTCCCGGGCCTGGATGCTCTGCACGGTCCCGTCCTCGTTATAGCTCACCTCGTAGAGCGACGGCACATACACACCGCCGATTCCGGCGGCCCGTTTCAGGAAATCCCGTTTGGACCATCCCTCCCGCTTGGCCTGCCGCAGCAGCGCAAGCAGCTCGTTGTCCATCTCCTCGCCCTCACCGATGACAAACAGGTCGATGAAATCCGCCATCGGCTCGGCGTTGACCGCCGCGGAGCCGCCTGCAAATACGATCGGCAGCAGCGCTTCCCTGTCGGCGCTGTGCAGCGGCAAGCCCGCCATATCCATCATATCCAGCACCGTGGTGTAAGCCATCTCATAGCCGATGGAAAAGGCCAGCGCATCAAAGCGGTCCAGGCTGTCCCCGCTCTCCAGGGCATAGAGCGGAATCTCCGCCTTTTTCATTTCCTCGTACATATCGCCCCAGGGCGCAAAAACCCGCTCACACCACACATAGTCAAGGCTGTTCATGGTGTGATACAGAATGCTCATTCCCAGATTGGACATGCCGATCTCATAGGTGTCGGGAAAGCAGAAGGCAACGCGGAGATCCACCGCCTCCCGGTCCTTCATGATTTGGTTGTATTCGCCCCCGGTATAACGCGCGGGCTTTTGAACGCGCGGCAAAATGCGTTCCAGCTTTTTATCCATGTCGTACTCCGATTGAAGTTTTCAGGATATTCTAACTTATTTCCCTGCCCTTGACAAGGGGCATTTGCTCATTTTGCAGCAGGAGCAGCCACAGGCTCGCCGCGAGCAGCGCCGTTACATGGGCCCGGCAAATCAGGTAGACCCCGGCGCACAGCATCACCGTGATCGCGATATTTCCGACCGCTCGGAACAGGATCTCACCGCTGTCGCCCTCGAGAAAGGTTTCCGCCAGCGCGAAAAAAATGCGTCCGCCGTCCAACGGATAAACCGGGATCAAATTAAACGCCGAAAGAAGAAAACTGATCTCTCCACTGAGCCGGAGCCACTGGCCGTATCCGCTTCTTGACAACGCGCCGGCTGCCGCAGCGTAGAAAAAACCTGCCACCGGCCCGGCTGCCGCAGCGATGGCGTGCTCTGTCCAGCCTCCGTCACCGCTGTATTCGATGCACAGTCCGCGCAGCTCCAGCCGAACAGCGCGTATTCTCATCCCCAGGCAGAGAATTGCCAGCACATGCGCCAGCTCGTGAATCACGACCGGGATCAGCACCACCGGAATCATTTCTGCCTGTCCCGTATAATAGACGTACAGCCACAGCAGGACTGCCGCCAGGCTGTAAACGACTCGGTCCTTCATGTCATCCTCTCCGCCGAAAACAGATTCTTCCTTCAATCTATGCGCCCGTCCCTTCGGACATGCCGCTGGAAAAAACTTTGCATTGAGAAAACAAACCACCTCGGTTAAACTTGATCCGAGGTGGTTCTTTTGAAATTGAAGCAAACCGTCCGGCGCATGCTGGTCATGTGTCCGGACGCCTGGTACATATTTATCCGCTCCATTGAACTGACTGCTTTTTTGTTGCTCTGTTCCTTTGTGCTCCTGCTTCACTGGGATGGGCACATGCTCACCGGATACCGCCCTTATATGACGGCCATGGCCCTGTACGAAACCGGCCAGGGTCTTCTTCTGACCGGGGCGATACTCTCCGCCTGTATTGAGGACGTTCAGGGAAAAAGCTGAAAGAATTCATCCCGCTCCATCATCGCATTGAGTATATCCAGCATGGCGTCGGCGCTCATCCTCTCCGGCAGATTCAGCGAACGGAGCAGCTCTTTACGCTTCTCTGCGCTGCCTGCCTTGCCGCTCAAGCCCGCAGAATAGAGGTCGGCCTTGGTGATTGCTTCCTGTCTCCCTGCCTTCTCCTCCGCGTCTCCTTCATCAAAAACAGCCCCCGCCTTACGCAACGCTTCCAGCAAAACCTCGGGTTTCATCCCCTCTACTCCCAGCTTACCTTCCTTGGAAGCCGCCGCCTTCCTGCGCTCCTTCCCATAGATGTCCGGGATATAGGCGTGCTTTACCCACCGCGGGTCTACGCAGCCTTTGATATAATTTCGGATCATAAATCCCGCTCCGTCCGAGTCGGTCAGGACGATCAGACCCCGCTTGGCCGCCATGGTCTGCAGCAGGCGGCGCTTGGCCGCATCGTTGAAAATGCCAAAGCCGGAGGTCTCGATGATCACCGCGTCGACCACCTGGCTGAGGGTGTTTTTGTCATATCGGCCCTCGACCACGATCACTTCTTTGATTTTATGCATGGGTCTCCCCCGCCGCAATCCGCAGCACAAGCTCCTTGAGCAGCTCCCGCGAATCCGCGCCGCTGCTCTTCATGCGGTAATCAGTCTCGGCACAGAGGGCCACCGCATATCGCAGCTGCTCTGTGGAAAAGCCCTTGGCCGCCCGCAGAAGCTTTGTCACGATAAAATCATATTTTACCGCGCAGACTTCCATCACATACTTATTGCCCAGGCCGCCCTCCGCGGCCAGCTTCGCCCCGTAGAGCTTACGCATCTGATTGCCCAGCGCAGCCAGCAGCGCAATGGGCTCGTTGCTTTTGTCTGCCAGCAGCTCCGCCAGCACAGCCAGGGCGGAGTTGTATTTTTTCTGGGCGATCAGCTCCGTCATCTCAAATACATCGGCATCGGGAATGTGGTTCGCCACCGCCTCAACGTCGGCCACCGTTACCTTATTCCCTTTGGCATAGGCCGCGATCTTTTCGATTTCGGGAATCAGGCGGCTCATCAAGTCACCGCTGATAAAAATCAGCCGCTGGGCCGCATCCAGCTCCACGCCTTTCCCCGCGGCGGCAAAGCGCCGGGCGATCCAGTCTGTCAGCATCCCCTGAGACTGCTGCGTAAATCTGAGTTCCTTTGCGTCTGTACGCAGGGCCTTGATGATCTTCAGTCGTCCGTCCGGCTCAAATTCCGCGCTCTGGACGAAGGCAACCGTGCAGTAGTCCGGGATATCCGAAAGGATCTTTAAAATATCTTCCGGCTTGGAGAGCCTGTTCAGATCAACATTACGCAGCTCGACCAAGGTTCTTTCCGTCATGAAGGGCATAGCGTCCACCGCCTGCTGCAGTTGCTGCGCATCAAGCTCCGGTCCGTTGAGCCGCTTATAGCTGAAATCATCCTCCCCGCCCGGCAGACACAGCTGTTTAAGCTGATTCAAATATTGCTCGCGCAGGTAGTCCTCCGGCCCCCACAGCAGATATAAGCGCGCGGGGCCCTGCTGCTTGAGCTGCCGAATCTCGGCGGCATAGTTCAGTTTTTCTTCTTCCCTGTTTTTCTTAGCCATTGTTTGTCCCCAGCTGTATTTCAATGTTTCCGTCTATGTCAGTCCTGTAAACAGTATATCCGTATTGCGTCAGGCGTTCAAGTGTTTCTTCAGCCGGATGGCCATAGTTGTTATAACCCGAGCTGATGACCGCGACGCCTCCGCCGACTTCCGCCAGCAGCTCCGAACTGGAAGCGTACTTCGAGCCATGGTGTCCGACGATCAGAACATCTACGTCAGACAGCTCCTCCTGCCGCGTCAGCTCCCGTTCCATGGCCTGGGTTGCGTCCGCGGTAACCAGCATAGCCGCATCGCCAATGCGAAGCTTTGTCATCAGGCAGCGCTCGTTTTCCGTCTGCCCGCCGGGAAGCTTATACAGCTCCATTTCCAGGCGGCCGCTGATCGCCGTAATCGGTCCATCCAGCAAGACGACGCGCGTTCCATTTCTCTCGGCGCAAGCGACGATATCGTCGTACAATCTATCGCTGTCGTCTGCGTCCGCCGGGAGAAGCAGCATGTCGACCGGCAGCAATTCCATCAGCCTGACTGCGCCGTCGGCGTGGTCAGCGTGCAAATGAGTCAGCATGAGGATATCGATCCGGTCCCGGCCGCGGCTGAACAAGTACTCCCCTGCCAACGCGCCGGCGTTATCCACACTGCCGGTATTGCCGCAGTCAATGACCGCGGTCGCATCCCCGGCAAAGGCGGTAATGCACTGTCCCTGCCCGACACTGAGCACGGTGATCACATCATGGGTGCGATAAAACCGCGCCGAGCGAACGAGAAGCAAAAGCAGGACCGACACCGACACAGCCGCCGGAATCAGCATACGAAGCGCCCGCTTCTTCCGAAGCATGCCGAAAATGAGGAACGCCCCGCAGCTGAGCCAAAGCCACAGCCAGGCCCCGTCTGTCTGCATATACAGGACAGAGTACGGGACGGAGGAAATACCGCGGGCACAGAGGAAAATAAACCGGGCAAGCCACGTGCTGAGCATGACAAAGACTTGGCCAAGCACCGGCACAAGGGAGAGCACGCAGGCAATCCAGCCGCAGCTAAAGCAGGCGGAAACCGCCCACAGGCACGCGACATTGGTCAGTACCGACAGCAGCGGCACATAGCCGAAGTGTATTGCGGTCAACGGTGCCGTGAAGATCATGACGCTTAAAGAGCTGGCAACCGTGGCAAAAACATACTGCACCGGTTTAGCATCCTTTATCCAGGACAGCTTGCCGGTCATGGCACGATAGATCTTATCAAAGAAGAAAAGAATACCCGCCATGGCCGAAAAGCTCAGCTGCAGGCTGACACTCCGCGCCGCAAAGGGCGAGAAGCCCAGGATCAGGGCCAGCACAGCCGAAAGCGAGGTGATCGGATCGTTCTCCCGCCGTACAATCGGCGCAAGCAAAAGCAGGCTCTGCATAAAGCCGGCGCGAATTGCCGCTTTCCCGGCGCCTGTCACCAGTACAAACAGCCACACGGTCGCGATGCTGATCAGCGCACCGCGCCGGCCCCGGCCAAAGGCAAACTGCAACAGGCTTACCAGAAAGGCAACATGCAAGCCGGACACCGCCACCACATGCATCAGCCCTGCTCGCGTCATGGAGACATACAGTGCGTCATCGTTGTAAAACTCATCTTTATCGCCCAGCATCAGGGCCTTCATGAAAATGCGCGTGTCCGCCGGAAAGACCTGATCGATCATCGCGCAAAGACGGTGCTGAATACGGACGGGAACTGTTCTCAGGTCAAAAGAAGCTCCAAGCTTCTCTATCCGCCCTTGAGAGTTGAGACGAAGGAAGTATCCGTTCACATGATAATTGTCATAGGGCTTGCCATAGAGCGTATCCGCGGTGCTGATTTTGGCCGTAAAGCGAAGCTTCTGCCCCGGTTCCGCCTCGGCCATGGCCTTGGTATTGTCATAGACGATCGCGTGAAAATGAGGCAAGCCCTCCGAATTCAAACGGATATGCAGACGACAGTAGTCGTCATACACGTCGGGATAATCAATCAGCGTGCCGACAATTTCGCGCGTCTGCCCGTCAAAGTTCTGTGCGCAGATGCTTGTACGCTGGGCATAGACCCAGTAATCCAGCAGCCCAAGAGAAAAGAAGACGAGCGCAATCACCGCCGGGCGCAGCCACTTTCGGCGCAACAAAGCCAGGGCAGCGCCGGTCACCGCGGCAAGAACCGCGGGAACAATGAGCCACCCGGTGGGCAGGATATAATTTGCCGCGAAGATCGCCAGAGAGAAGGCGAGCGCCGCCGTAGCCAGTTTCCGCATTACGTACCCCATACAAAACGGAGCCGGTATTGCTACCGGCTCCTGTGCTGTTTTAAAGCATTTTATCGCTGAGCTTGACGCCGCCCAGAATATGAAAATGCAGATGCATCACCGTCTGACCGCCGTCTTCCCCGCAGTTATTGATCACACGGTAGCCGCTGTCAAGGCCCTCCGCCTTTGCGATCTTCGCGATGGCCTCAAAGCACTTGGCAACATAGAGCGAGTTGCCCTCGTCCACAGCGTCGGCGCAGGCGATATGCGCCTTGGGAACGACCAGAATATGAACGGGTGCCTGGGGGTTAATGTCCCGGAAGGCATACACATACTCGTCCTCATAAACCTTGGTGCTGGGGATATCCCCGGCGATGATCTTGCAGAACAGGCAGTTATCCATTTGAATCTCCTCCTTAAAGCTTTTCGCTGACAAAGGCTTCCACCGCGGCCAGCGCTTCCTTGACCTTGCTGACATCATTGCCGCCGCCCATGGCTGAATCCGGCTTGCCGCCGCCCTTGCCGCCGGCAATGGCGGTGATGTGCCGGACAATATCCCCGGCTTTGACCCCGCGGGAAACGGCATCCTTGCCGCAGACGCACTGGAAGGTGATCTTCTCCCCGTTGACGCTGGCGATGACGGCAACCACCGCGCTGTTTTTATCGCGCAGCACGTCGCCCAGCTGACGCAGGGCGTTGGCGTCGCTGCCGTCCTTGCGGCAGGTGACGACGCACAGTCCCTTGACATCCTTGCCGTTTTTCAAAAGCTCGTCCGCGCCGCCTGCGGATTCCTTGGCCTTATACTGCTCAATGAGGCGCTTGGCCTCGCGCAGCTCGCTCGCCTGCTGCTCCACCTTCTGGAGAACATCGGCGGGGTTGGCCTTGAAGATCGCGGCAACTTTGCTCAGCTCCGCAAGACTGCGGTCAAGCACCGCCATCGTTTCAAGTCCGGTGCTGGCCTCAATACGGCGCACACCGGAGGCGACGGAGCCCTCAGACAGGATGTGGAAGGCGCCGGCCTTGGCCGTGTTATCCAAATGCGTGCCGCCGCAGAGCTCCACGCTGTAGTCGCCCATGCTGACGACGCGAACGACATCGCCGTATTTCTCCCCAAACAGGGCGGTAGCCCCGCTCTTTCTGGCCTCATCTATGGGCATCTCCTCTACGGTTACACCGTAGCCGTTGAGGATCGCGGCGTTGACACGGCGCTCCACTTCCTTGAGCTGTTCAGCGGTCACCGCAGAGAAGTGCGTAAAGTCAAAGCGGAGGAAATCGGGCTCGACCAGAGAACCGGCCTGATGCACATGATCGCCCAGCACCTCACGCAATGCCTTGTGGAGAAGGTGCGTAGCGCTGTGGGCGCGGGCAATGGCACCTCTGCGCTTTAGGCAATAGCTGGCGGTCACGGTATCGCCTACGGCAAAGTGCCCGGATTTGACCACGCCATAGTGCATAAATTTACCGCCCTTGTTCTTCTGAACATTGTTGACCTCAAAAACGCTGTCGCCGGCGACAATCTTGCCATGGTCGGCAACCTGACCGCCCATCTCGGCATAGAGGACCGTCTGATCCAGGACAATGATCGCCTCGGCGCCCGCAGCCAGCTCCTGCTGCAGTTCATCCTCCGAGACAAGCGCAAGAACCTTTGCCTCCGTCTCGGCCCGGTCATAACCGACAAAGACCGTATCGGGGATATCCTTGCCAAATTCAATGCCGGCCCAGCCAAGATCGCCCAGCGCCTCGCGCGCCTTACGCGCGCGGACACGCTGTTCTTCCATGAGTCCCTTGAAGCCGGCTTCATCCACGCTCATTCCCTCGTCCTGGCACATTTCCAGCGTCAGGTCAATGGGGAAGCCATAGGTATCATAGAGCTTAAAGGCGTCAGCGCCGGAGAAGACTGTCTCACCCTTGGCCTTATGCTCGTCCAGAAGCTCGGCAAAGATCTTCATGCCGGCATCGATCGTGCGGGCGAAATTCTCCTCCTCGGTCTTGACAACACGGGTGATATAATCCTGCTTCTCCCGCAGCTCGGGGTACTGGCACTCGTTTTCATGCACGACGGTATCGATGACCTTGTAGATAAAGGGCTCATTGACGCCGAGGAGCTTGCCGTGGCGCGCCGCACGGCGGAGCAGTCGGCGCAGGACATAGCCGCGCCCCTCATTGGAGGGCAGCACGCCGTCGCAGATCATGAAGGTCGCGCTGCGCACATGGTCGGTGATCACGCGCAGGGAGACGTCCATCTTGTGACTCTTGCCGTAATAGGCGCCGGTCAGCTCGCTGACCTTGTGGGTGATGTTCATGACGGTGTCCACATCGAACAGGGAATCCACATCCTGACAGACGACCGCCAGGCGCTCCAGACCCATGCCGGTGTCGATGTTCTTCTGCTTGAGCTCGGTATAGTTGCCGTTGCCGTCGTTATCAAACTGGGAGAAGACGTTGTTCCAGACCTCCATATAACGGTCGCAATCGCAGCCGACCGTGCAGTCCGGCTTGCCGCAGCCGTAGGCCGGGCCGCGGTCATAGTAAATCTCCGAACAGGGACCGCAGGGACCGGCGCCATGCTCCCAGAAGTTGTCCTCCTTGCCGAAGCGGAAGATACGCTCCGGCGCGATGCCGATGTCCTTGTTCCAGATCTCGAAAGCCTCGTCGTCATCCACATAGATGGACGGGTACAGCCGGTCAGGGTCCAGGCCGACCCATTCCGGAGAAGTCAGAAACTCCCAGCTCCAGGCGATGGCCTCCTTCTTGAAATAATCACCGAAGGAGAAATTGCCGAGCATCTCAAAGTAGGTCCCGTGGCGGGCGGTCTTACCGATGTTCTCGATATCGCCGGTGCGGATACACTTCTGGCAGGTGCAGACACGATGACGCGGCGGCTCCTGCTCCCCCTTGAAATAGGGCTTCATGGGCGCCATGCCGGAATTGATGAGCAGCAAGCTCGCATCATTCTGCGGAATCAGCGAGAAGCTGGGCAGACGCAGATGCCCCTTCGTCTCAAAGAAGCTGAGGAACATCTCCCTGAGTTGGTTGACCCCGTATTTTTCCATTCCTTTGTCCTCCATAAAAAAATAGTCCTTCGCCCCGGACAGGGGCGAAGGTTCATTCGCGGTACCACCCTGATTGCCGCATGGCGGCATCTCAAGCGCCTTTAACGCGGGCCAGCGCCCCGGTCATCCCGGGGAGGCTCCGGAGTGGCTGCCGAATTCGGACACAGGGCCTTTCACCATCCGGCCCCTCTCTGCGCTGTCCTTCCGTCGACTCGTTCCGTCATCGCCTGATTCAATATGTGTTGATTCTACCACAAGAGGCCGATTTGTCAAGGACTTACCGGCACTTTCTCACAATAGAAAGCCTTGGCGCCGCTTTTGGCAGGCGCATATGGAACTCCTGCATGGCACGGCGGGTGTCCTCCATCGGCTCCCCTTCCATGTCGTACAGTTCCCCGGCGACAAAGCGCATCGGCTCTCCCTCCGGCGTCAGCAGCTCCAGCTCCTCCCCGGGCAGGAACTTGTTGCGCTGGGTCAAAACGGCGTTGCCCTCCTCGTCGCAGCTCTCCACCACGGCCATCACGTCCGCATCGGCAAAGTAGCTTGCCTCGGCATCGTGCTGCCCGGGTTCGCCATAGAAAAACCCTGTGCTGTAGGGTCGATGGCTGACCTTGTTGGTCTCCTCCACCCAGACCTCCGGCACCGGATCGCCCTGGGCGACGGCGTCGATTGCGTGGCGATAGGCGTTGGTAACCACCGCGGCATAATACGCCGACTTCATGCGTCCTTCGATCTTGAAGCTGGAAACGCCGGCCTCGGCCAGGTCCTGCAGATGTTCGATCATGCGCAGATCACGGGAATTCATGATGTACGTTCCCCGGTCCTCACTGATCTCGAAGAATTGACCGGGGCGCTTCTCCTCTACCAGATGATACTTCCAGCGGCAGGGCTGCGCGCATTCGCCGCGGTTGGCGTCCCGGCCTGTCAGATAGTTCGACAGCAGGCAGCGCCCGGAGAAGGACACGCACATCGCCCCGTGAACAAACGCCTCCAGCCGCAGCTCCGAGGGTGTGTTGGCACGGATCTTGCGGATCTCCTCCAGAGAAAGCTCCCGCGCCAGGACCACCGTGTCCGCTCCCATGGCGTGGAGGATGTTGGCGGTGGCGCTGTTGACCACACCAAACTGCGTGCTGATATGCAGCTTGACCTCCGGCGCAAAACGCTTGGCCAGCGCGATCACGCCCAGATCGGAAACGATCAGCGCGTCGGTTCCGATCTGCTGCAGATACGCAAGGTACTCCGGCAGCCGGTTCAGCTCTTCCTCCCGCGGCAGGGTGTTGCAGGTGACATAGACCTTCTTCCCCCGCTCATGGGCCAGGGCAACCGCCCTTTGCAGCGCCTCGTTATCGAAATTTCCCGCGGCGGATCGCATACCGAATTCCTTCCCCGCGAGGTAGACGGCATCCGCGCCATAGCACAGCGCCATCTCCAGCCGCTCCCAATCCCCGGCCGGGGCGAGCAGCTCAAGGTCGTTACGAATAATCCTGTGTAGCAACAAAGTTATTGAACTCCGTTTCGTTAGTAAAGAATCGATGGGTTCCGCTCGCGGTATCCAAGGCGTAATAGTAATATCCGGTATCCGCCGGCCAGAGCGCGGCGTTGATGGCGTTCAGGCCCGGATTGCAGATCGGCGTCGGCGGCAGGCCAAGCTTGATTCGCGAGTTATACGGATCATCCGCCGAGAGCATGGTCGCCGTCGGCGCGCCTTCATGATCGTTGTAGGGGTAGAGGACCGAGGCGTCAATGCCGAGAACCATATCCGCGTTCAGACGGTTATAAATGACCGAGGCAATCAACATGCGCTCCTCATCATTCGCCGCTTCTTTTTCGATAAGCGACGCCACCTTCAGAATATCGTACATCGTCATATCAAGCTCTTCCACCCGCGCTTCCATCTCGTCGGTGATCTTGCGGTTATAGTTATCCAGCAGCTTGTTGATGGCGCTCGACGCCTGCATGCCGACATAGAACTCATAGGTGTCCGGGAACAGATAGCCCTCCAGCCGGTAGGCGCCCTCCCCTTCACTCTCGGCAAGGAAGTCGTAATTATACTCGGTATCCTCTGCGGCCTCCATCAGCTCGTTATAGCCGCACACCCCGTTCTCCTCCAGACGAAGGAAAAGCTGATGCATTTTAAAGCCCTCGGGTATGGTCACATCGACCGTAACCGTAGAGGCAGAGCCCGCCCGCATGTTCTGGATCAGCGCGCGATAGTCAAACGTGGAGCGCAGCTCATATTCGCCGGGACTCACCTTTTCATCGGCGGTCGAAATCTTACAGAACATCGTGAACAGCCACTTATATTCGATCAGTCCGGCGTCCTTGAGCACATCGGCCACATAGTCCATATCGGCGTGGGTGATCCGCTTGGTGCCGGTCTTCCGGCCGTTCTCGTCGATCCTGTCCACGGTTTCCGATTGAAAAATGCTGCTCGGCAGGGTCACCACGGCGGTGAAATCATCCTTGTTCAGGGCCAGCATGTCGCTGGCCGCCATCCAGGCAAGGCAGGCAAGCACCAAGCTCACACAAACAATAAAGGTGAAGTACATGATGCCGCCGAGACAGCCGGAGCGTGACTCATGACTCTGCCGGACCGGACGATAATCCCGTTCCGACTCCGCGTCGCCGGTATAGTTGCGGGTTTCACTGCCAGTGGAGTCGATCATCAGATGATCCACCGCTTTCAACGGCGTCTTCTTCCGCCCGGCGTCGGGTTCCTGCGGTTCCGGGGCCGTGTCAGGCTTCCCCTGCTCATCGTGCGTGCGAAAGATCTCATTGATTTTTTCAATATCGTCGGGCATGATTTCCTCCTTGGAAGCTAAGTAGCACATCGGCGAAACAAAACATAAGATGTCGTGAGCGCTGCGGTCAGAGCGCCGCGCTTCGATTCCATCGCTGCAGCCCGCCATGCTACCGCACAGCAGGGCCGGCGCATCATTACCGAGTGCGGAGAAAGGGAGCAATTATGTTCTGCAACAGTTGTAACAACAGCGCCATTTGGCTCATCATCCTGATCATCATTCTCTTCGGTTACGGCAACAACGGCTGTGGCTGCAATAACGGCTGCGGCTGCAACAACAACGACTGCGGCTGCGGTTGCGGCTGCAACTAAACATCAGCAGAGGGGCCCTTCGGGGCTCCTCTTTTGACGCGCTGCACGCTCAATCGTTTCTCAGCGTCTCAAGAATCACGGAATAGATCTCCGCGTTCTTCTCGTCAGCCTCCCGCTCCTGTCCGTCCTTCATAAAGGGAATCCGACGCCAGCCGTAATGCGCGGCAGCCATCTCAGCCGTGTGCAGGCAACGCTCCAGGTATGCGGTATCCTTCTCATGGATATCGGCCGTTACGTTGTTTTTCAGTTCGCGGGCACGCATGCGGCGCAGAGAGGTCGCAATATCGACGTCCAGATAGATCACAAGGTCCGGCTCAGGCAGGCCCATCTTCCGATATTCCAGGTCGGCCAACCATGTGAAGAAATCCGGCAGCTCATCGTCCGGCAGCTTGCTGCCCTGATGCACGGCGTTGGAGGTCGTATAGCGGTCAGAGAGAATCAAGCCGCCGCTTTCGTAGATCCTTCCCCAGTCGTCATGATAGGAAGCGTAGCGGTCCACCGCGTAAAAGGTGGAGGCGGCATAGGCATTCACATCCGCCGGGCGCGAACCGAACTGCCCACCCAGATACAGGCGGATCAGGGCGCTGCTTTCCTTATCATAGCGCGGAAAAACAATATGATTATACGCGATTTTATCTTTTTCCATTCTGGCGCAGAGACGGCGGTACTGCGCGGACTTGCCGCTGCCGTCGATCCCCTCCAGAACGATCAGTTTTCCTTTTCCCATAATGGCTCCCCAAAACTGGTTTCTTCAGATCTGGCTGAACACCTCGCCGATCTTTTCGTGGATGACGAGATCAGCCTCGCTGTCATAGGGCGTGCTGCTCAAGTTGACCAGAGCCAACTTATTTCCCTGGTAATAATTGATCAGCCCCGCAGCGGGGTAGACATTCAGCGACGTTCCGCCGACGATCAGCACATCGGCACTGCGGATGAAGTTCACCGCTGAGCGCAGAATGTCGTTATCCAGCTGCTCCTCATACAGCACGATGTCCGGCCGGATCACGCCGCCGCATCCACAGCGCGGCACACCGGTCCCGTAGTTGATGACATCGGCGTCAAAACGCTTTAAGCAGCGGGAGCAATAGGCACGCAGGATGCTGCCATGCAGCTCCAGCACCGTCTTGCTGCCGGCCGCCTGGTGCAGGCCGTCAATGTTCTGGGTGATCACGGCGCGCAGCTTTCCCTCGCGCTCCAGCTCGGCCAGGCGCAGATGGGCCCGGTTGGGCTTGACCCCTTCAATGACCAGCTTCTCCCGGTGGAAACGGTAATACTCCTCGGGATCGCGCTCAAAAAAGGTATGGCTTAAAATCGTCTCAGGCGGGTATTTCCACTTCTGGTTATACAGACCGTCCACGCTGCGAAAGTCGGGGATCCCGCTCTCAGTACTGACGCCGGCACCGCCGAAAAAGACGACGTTATCGCTCGCGTCGATCCATTCCTTCAATCGGACAATCTTTTCATCCATAGCCGTTCTTCCTTATATGGCAGCCTCAACCGCGGCAAAAACCTCCTCCGCCAGCGCGGAGAACTTCTCAATCATAATCTCATTTTCACGGCGGTTGATAAAGCGGAAGGTATCATCGCTGCATTGGTCGGCCATGTTGACAATATAGATTCGCGCAGCCTTCATAGCGCCCAGAGCGATTTCCACACACTCACCGAGGTAATGCATGGCCTCTTTCGGGCAAAGGGCAGAGAGCTCTTTTGCCATTTCGATAGTCTGACTCATCATATTAACGATCTCACTGGAAATGGAAATGGCCGGATGACGCGCAGCTTCGATCTTCCGCTCATCCCCTTCCTTCAGAGCCCGCTTGAGAGGAGCGCGGCCCTTAACGTCCTCATCGATGAGATGGATCATATAGTTGCGCACGATTACCGCGTTGCGGGATATATAATCAACCCGCTCGTTTTCCTTATCGCTCATCGCCGCGGCACGGCACAGCAGAGATGCCGCGACCGCCGCGGACAGCGCCGCGCCGCTGCCGGTATCCAGCTTGGTTTCCGGGTCGGACAGGGCCAGGGTGATCTCCCCCGCCGTCTTCAGCTTGAAAACTTCAATTTTGATCGGTTCAGCCATGGTATCTCCTCCTCAGTCACGGTTAAACTCTCGCAGTTTCAGACCTTCGTTCTTTTGCAGTGCCCAGTTGATGCACCATTCGGAGGTAAAGAGCAGCAGGTTGTTGCCCTTGAAGTCCTGCACCCACGTGGTGTCGCTGGGCAGGTTTAAATCGTTGATGCTGATATTCTCATTCTCCACCCAGCGGACAAGCTCAAAGGGCATGGCCCGGCGGCGAATCTCCACCCCGTACTCGGTGCGCAGCCGGTATTCCAACACCTCAAATTGCAGCACGCCGACAACGCCGACAATGACCTCCTCCACGCCGGTATAGGGCTCGTGGAAGATCTGGATGGCGCCCTCCTGGGCAATCTGCATGATGCCCTTTTCAAACTGCTTGCGCTTCATGGTGTCCACACGCTCGACCCCGGCGAAATGCTCCGGTGCGAAGGTGGGGATTCCCTCGAAGGTAACATTCATTCCCTTCTCGCAGATCGTATCGCCGATGGAAAAAATCCCCGGGTCGAAAACGCCGATGATATCGCCGGCGTAAGCCTCGTCAATGATCGCACGCTCCTGCGCCATCAGCTGCTGCGGCTGTGCAAGGCGCAGGGCCTTGCCGCCCTGCACGTGGAAATACTCCTTGTCCCGTTCAAAACGACCGGAGCAAATGCGCATAAAGGCAATGCGGTCCCGATGGGCCTTGTTCATATTTGCCTGGATCTTGAAGACAAAGGCGGAAAAGCGCTCGTCCATGGGATCGACAACATCCTCGTTGGAGATGCGCGGCAGGGGCGGCATCGTCATGTGCAGAAAGCTCTCCAGAAACGGTTCCACGCCGAAGTTATTGAGTGCGGAGCCGAAGAACACAGGACTCAGGCGGCCCTTGCGAACCTCGTCGATATCGAACTCATAACCGGCGCCGTCGAGCAGCTCAATGTCGTCGGCCAGCTGCGTGCGCAGGCGGCTGCCGATCAACTCGTCCAGCTTCTCGGTCTCGTCGAGCTTGCATTCGATGGCACGGATCTTACTCTGGCCGCGGTGGAATTCGTTGAAGGCGAGGATCTCCTGCCGCTCACGGTCATAGACGCCCTTGAAATCCTGACCGCAGCCGATGGGCCAGTTCATGGGATAGGTGCCGATGCCAAACTCCGTCTCCAATTCCTCCATCAGCTCATAGGGGCTTCGCGCCTCACGGTCAAGCTTGTTGATAAAGGTGAAGATCGGGATATGCCGCATGGCACAGATCTTAAAGAGCTTTCTTGTCTGCGGCTCAATGCCCTTGGCCGCGTCGATAACCATGACCGCAGAGTCCGCCGCCATGAGCGTGCGATAGGTATCCTCCGAAAAGTCCTGGTGACCGGGCGTATCAAGGATATTGATGCAGTAGCCCTCGTATTCAAACTGCATGACAGACGAGGTGATGGAAATGCCGCGCTGCTTTTCAAGCTCCATCCAGTCGGAGACGGCATGACGGGCCGTGGCCTTACCCTTGACAGAACCCGCCAGCTGAATTGCCCCGCCGTACAGCAGCAGCTTTTCCGTCAGCGTGGTTTTGCCCGCGTCCGGGTGGGAGATGATGGCAAAGGTTCTGCGGCGTTCAATCTCTTTTCTTAAATCCGGCATAGTATCGTTAACATCCTTTAAAAATCTTGGCAATATATTATATCCGCTGCAAAAGGAAATGTAAAGTTTTTATTGGCACGGCGTATTTTCTTTCAGTACTTTCGACATTTTTATTCACTTTGACACTTGAATCCCCTGGGGGGCCGTGCTAGAATGATCTCAAAATTTCAGTGCGCTCCAAGGAGTTGGTCATTATGATTGCAACGATTATCAATGTCATTACGGTTGTCCTCGGCGGAACCATCGGCACCCTCTTCGGAAACAAAATTCGCCCTGAGTTTTCCACCAGCATTATGAAGGTCATGGGCTTTATCACCGCCTGCATCGGCATTCAAAGCGCAGCCGGAACCATGAACTTCCTGGTCGTGGTGCTCTCCCTGGTCATCGGCACGCTCATCGGCATGCTCCTAAAGCTGGACGACCGCATCAACGGCGCGGGCGACTGGGCCAAGTCCAAGCTGGCCAACACCCCGCTGGGCAAGGGTCCCTTTGGCGACGCGGTGGTAACCTGCTTCATGCTGTTCTGCATCGGCTCCATGACCATCCTCGGCTCTATCCGCGCCGGTCTCGATCATGACTACAGCATCCTTTTCACCAAGAGCGTCATGGACTTCATCAGCGCTACTGCCTTCTCCTCCGCCCTGGGCGCCGGCGTCATTTTCTCCGCTATTCCTCTGTTCATCTTTCAAGGCGCGCTTACGCTCCTTGCCGGTGCCGCCGAGCCCATCCTCACGCCGGATGTGATCAATGAGATGAGCGCGGTTGGCGGTCCGATTTTCCTCGCCATGGCCTTTAACATCATCGGCATCGGGAAGGAACACTTCAAGGTCGGCGATATGCTGCCCGGCATTTTCCTTCCGATCGCCTTTGTCCCGCTGCTCAAGGCAGTCGGCCTGTTCTGAGGGACATACTTACACAATCTCCGCCCGGTCAGGGCGGAGATTTTTCTTGTCAAAAAAGCGTGAATAATCTGCCGATCGCATTTACAAGTACAAATATTTGTAGTATTATAATCAAAAAATCTGTTCAGGAGCAACTATGGAATATACACTTTGCGTGCCCTGTCTGCTCGGCCTTGAGGGGCCGATTGCTGACGAACTGAGACGGCTGGACATCCCCGACGTCACGGCGGAAAACGGCCGCGTCTACTTTTCCGGCGGTGCGCGGGAGCTGGCCCGTGCCAACCTCTGCCTGCGCGTTGGCGAACGCGTGCTTGTGGAGCTCGGCCGCTTTGATGCGACAAGCTTTGACGCGCTCTTTGAAGGCACCAGGGCACTGCCTTGGGAGACGCTGATTCCCGCCGACGGCGCCTTCCCTGTCAAGGGTTACAGTCTCAATTCTCAGCTGTTTTCCGTTTCTGACTGTCAGAAAATTATTAAGAAAGCCATTGTTGAGCGGCTGAAAAGCGTCTATGGGCTCGAATGGTTCCCGGAGAGCGGCGCCCTGTACCAGGTTCAGTTTTCCATCATGAAGGACCGCGTCTCCCTGTGTATTGACAGCTCCGGCGACGGGCTGCACAAGCGCGGTTACCGTCCGGCGCACAACGCCGCGCCCTTGAAGGAAACCATGGCGGCCGCCATGGTCAAGCTCTCCCGCTACCGCGGCCGGGATGATTTCTGTGATCCCTTCTGCGGCAGCGGCACTATCCCCATTGAGGCGGCGCTGATTGCAAAGAATCGCGCGCCCGGTTTAAACCGGGGTTTTTCGGCGCAGAGCTGGCCGCAGATCGACCGGCGCCTCTGGGCGGAGGAGCGCGAAGCGGCACGCGAGCGGGAATACAACGGGGATTACCGAATTGTCGGCGCGGACATCGATCCGAAGGCCATCGAGATCGCCCGCGAAAACGCGCGGCGGGCAGGGGTGGACGACGTGGTTCGGTTTGAAGTGGCCGACGCCATGCGCTTTGACCGTCAAACGGAGCGCGGCGTTATCGTGACCAATCCCCCTTACGGCGAGCGCATCCTGGAAAAGCAGGAGGCGGAGGAGCTGTACCGCGGCTTCGGCAAGGCGCTGTCTGTCTGCCCCAACTGGCAGCTGTATCTGCTTTCCTCCCACACCGAGTTTGAGCGCTGCTTCGGCCGTACCGCCGACAAGAAGCGCAAGCTCTACAACGGCATGATCAAATGCGACCTGTACATGTATTTCAAATAGACAAACAACATGGCAGAAAGGGATTAAAGATATGAAGCATCTGTTTATCGTCAACCCTACCGCCGGAGGAAGCGATAAAACCGCGGATGTCCGCTGGCGGGTGGATCGCGCCTTCCGAAACCGGACGGACAGTTATGAGATTTACGTCACCAAGGCTCCGATGGACGCGGCCGAATATATCCGCCAAGCGGCCGAATCCGATGAAAGGCTGCGCGTATATGCCTGTGGCGGGGACGGCACCTTTAATGAATGCGTCTGCGGGGCGGCGGGACTGGCCAACGTAGCCGTCTGCCCCTTCCCCACCGGCACCGGCAATGACTTCTGCCGCATGTTCGGAGACGAGGCCGATCTGTTCCGCGATCTCGACGCGCTCATCAACGGCACGGAGCACAGCATCGATCTGATCGACTGCAACGGCCGTTACTGCGCCAACATCTGCTCCGTCGGCATCGACGCACGCATCGGCACCGAGGTGCATAAATACAGTAAAATCCCCCTCATTGGCGGCGCCACGGGTTACGTCGTGTCCGCCGCGGTCAATGTCTTCAAAGGCATCAACCGCCCTATGCGGGTACAGTGCGGCAGCCACCACGACGCCGGTGAGAAGGCGTTGGTCTGCGCCTGTAACGGCCGATTCTACGGCGGCGGCTTTAACCCCAGCCTGAACGCCAGGCCGGACGACGGAATCCTGGATATTTACATTGTGCGGAAAGTAGGCCTGCTTACCCTGGCCCGGCTGATCGGGCAGTATGCCGCAGGCAAGGCGGACAAATTCCCCAAATATATTACCCACCTCCGGGGCGACGAGGTCAGCATCGAGTTTGAGGAAGACAATGTCATCAATCTCGACGGTGAGGCCATGTACGCCAAGACCGTCCGCATGAAGCTGATTCCCCGGGCCTTAAACCTGATCGTTCCGGCGGGCATGCGTTTCTTCGATACGCCCTGAATCGCCTGTCACAAAAAATTCAAAAAATTTTCACGGCTTTTTCCTGGAATGCTCTTGCAAAAATAGAAAAGTGTGGTATCATTAGCATCGTTAGCACTCCCGATATTCGAGTGCTAACGATGCTGATTTTTGTAATAAAACAAATGGAGGTATATAAGCATGAAACTCAAACCCTTGGCTGACAGAGTCGTTCTCAAGCAGAACGCCGCCGAAGAGCGCACCTCTTCCGGCATCTTCCTCACCGCCGCGGCGCAGGAAAAGCCCGAGGTTTACGAAGTCGTTGAGGTCGGCCCCGGCGGGCTGGTCGACGGCAACGAGGTCGAGATGATCGTCAAGGCCGGTCAGAATGTTCTGGTTGGCAAGTACAGCGGCAGCAAGGTCAAGCTGGACGACGTGGAGTACACCATCGTGCGTCAGTCTGACATTCTTGCTGTGATCGAGTAATTGAAGGAGGATCCCATTTATGGCTAAGCAGATTATTTACGGTGAAGAAGCGAGAAAGGCTATCGAGCGCGGCGTCAACCAACTGGCCGATACCGTTAAGATCACCCTCGGCCCCAAGGGCCGCAATGTTGTTCTGGACAAGAAGTACGGCTCTCCCCTGATCACCAATGACGGTGTCACCATCGCCAAGGAGATCGAGCTGGAGGACGCGTTCGAGAACATGGGCGCCCAGCTGATCAAGGAAGTTTCCACCAAGACCAACGATGTGGCCGGCGACGGCACCACCACCGCCACCGTCCTGGCCCAGGCCATGATCGGCGAGGGTCTGAAGAACCTGGCCGCCGGTGCCAACCCCATGGTTATGAAGAAGGGCATCCAGAAGGCCACTGACGCCGCTGTCGAGGCGATGAAGACCATCTCGCAGCCGGTTTCCGGCTCCAAGGATATCGCCCGTGTCGGCACCATTTCCTCCGGTGACGAGCTGATCGGTTCTCTGATTGCCGACGCTATGGAGAAGGTCAGTCAGAACGGCGTCATCACCCTTGAGGAGAGCAAGACCGCCGAGACCTATAGCGAGGTCGTTGAGGGTATGCAGTTTGACCGCGGCTATCTCTCCCCCTACATGGTCACCGATACCGACAAGATGGAAGCCGTCATCGACGACGCACTCATTCTTATCACCGATAAGAAGATCTCCAACATTCAGGACATTCTGCCCCTGCTGGAGCAGATCGTCAAGGCCGGCCGTAAGCTCCTGATCGTCGCTGAGGACGTCGAGGGCGAGGCTCTGGCCACCATCGTGCTCAACAAGCTGCGCGGCACCTTCACCTGCGTCTGCGTCAAGGCTCCCGGCTTTGGCGACCGCCGCAAGGAAATGCTGCAGGATATCGCCATCCTCACCGGCGGCCAGGTCATTTCCTCCGACGTCGGCATGGAGCTCAAGGACGCTGACGTCAGCATGCTGGGCCAGGCACACCAGGTCAAGGTCACCAAGGAGAACACCGTTATCGTCGACGGCGCCGGCAACCCCGCCGAGATCCGGTCCCGCGCCATGCAGATCGCGCATCAGCTCGCCGTCACCACCTCCGACTATGACCGCGAGAAGCTGCAGGAGCGCGCCGCGCGCCTGTCCGGCGGCGTGGCCGTCATCAAGGTCGGCGCTGCCACCGAGACCGAGATGAAGGAGAAGAAGCTCCGCATCGAGGATGCTCTGAACGCCACCCGCGCGGCTGTCGAGGAAGGCATTGTGGCCGGCGGCGGCACCGCTTACGTGGTGGCCAGCAAGGCCGCCCAGGCCGTGGCCGACGAGCTGACCGGCGACGAGAAGACCGGCGCTGCCATCATCGCCG